>NZ_JACHEZ010000004.1 GCF_014201675.1 Oceanithermus desulfurans
CCGCGGCGTACTGCTCCTTCAGCCGCTCCAGGCGGCGCCGCTCCTCGGCCAGGTCGATCTCGCGGATGCGGTCGGCCACCTCGGGCTCGAGGTTTTCGAAGTCGATGAGGATCTCGAACTCCTCGCCCTCGCCCGCGATCAGCTCGGGGACCTCCTCGTCCTCCAGCGCGATCACGCCCGCGTCGGCCGCGGCCTCGGGCGCCATCTCGGGGACGAGGGTGGGGTTTTGCACCACCGACGACTCGACGAGCTTGCGCAGGTCGGCGGCCAGCTTGCGGGCGCGTTCCACCTCGGCGGTGGCCAGCGTCTCCTGCTGCTGCGCCTCCTTGATCTGCTTGAGCAGCGAGCGCAGCCGCCGGGGCTTGGGACCCCCGATGTTCTTCACGCGCTCGAGGGCGTCCTCGAGGTCCGAGATGTCGCGGGCCTGCCGCAGGAGGGCGTTCTGCAGCTTTTCTTCGAGCAGGTCGATCTGGGCGAGCGCCTCCTTGAGCAGCTCTTCGCTGGACTCGCCCTCGCTCTCGCTGGCCTCGACCAGGGCGGCCAGGCTGCGCAGGCGCTGCACCTCGGGCCACTCGAAGTAGAGCTTGAAGCGCGAGACGGCCTGCTGCAGTGCCCGCTTGGGGTCGCTGCGGGCAGGGTCCGGCTCCCGCGCTGCGGGCGCTTCCTGCGCGAGGGCGCGCAGCGTCTCCTCGACGACCTTACGGGCGCTGGCGGCGTCCATCTGCCCCTGCAGCTCGCGGTAGACGAAGCGCTTGAGCAGGATCGCGGCGCGGTCGGGGTCGAGCGATCCGGGCTCGAGCCCCAGCCGGGCCAGGCCCTCGGCTAGGACGGCCTGGGTGCGGGCCCCCAGGTGGGGTTCCAGGGCTTCTTGGAGTCGGCTCAGTAGGGGCACGGCGTCGGGTTACCTCCGGGTTGGAGCTAGAACTCTTCGTCCCACTCCACGATCGTTTCGCTGGTGAGGGTGGGGTTGCGTTCCCCGGTCATGTCGGCCGAGGTCTGCACGGTGGTGGCCGCCTGGCGGCGGTCCTGGATGAGGCCGAACTGGATGGCGATGCCGCGCAGCCCCCAGGTGGCGAAGACGACGACGAGGAAGATCAGGGCCCCCCAGGCCAGCTGCGCCACGATGTTCTGCAGGATCGAGAGGTTGTCGAGGACGAAGAGCTGCGGCACCCCGCCGTAGGTGGCGAGGATGTCGCCCAGGTAGCTGAGGCCTTCGATGATGCCCGGCAGCAGCAGGAAGAAGAAGGCGAGGCCCATGAGGCGCCAGTAGATGTTGCGGCCGCCGAAGGTCAGGTAGATCAGGTAGAGCGGGAAGAGGGCGAGCATGCCGACGAGGATGAAGAAGACCGCGCGGGGGAGGCCGAAGGTGGCGCGCTGCAGCGAGACCGTGAAGTCGTGCCAGGGGCCCAGCGGCCGTTCCAGCACGATGTCGGCCACGTTTTCCAGCTGGGCGTTGAGCACCGTGAGGTCGGAGGTGCGCAGACCCACGCCGCCCATCTGCTGCTCGAACATCGCCAGCGTGACCTTCGCCGCCTTGGGGTCGATGGCCTCGACGAGCGGGTAGATCTCGTAGACGTAGCGGTTGCGGGCGTACTCCATGTACCTGCGCGCGTCCTGGGCGCGCCCCACGGAGACGTAGGCCTGGGCCGTGGCCAGCAGGCCCTTGGTGATGTAGAGGCTGTTGCGCCAGTCGGTGTAGCTGTAGATCCCCACCTGCGCCATCGAACGCGCGACCTTCTCCGCCTTCTTCTTGTCGCCGATCAGGAAGGCCATGTCCTGGTTCAGCTGCTCGATGGGCGAGACGAGGACCTGCGCCTGGATCTTGGGCGTTCCCGCGGGCGCGGGCTTGGGCGCGGCCACCGGCTGGGCGGCGGGCTGGGGGGCGGCGGGCGCCGCCGGCTGGGGCTGAGGCTGGGGCGCCGTGGCTGCGGCCGGGGCCGCGGGCGGCGTTTCGGCGGGGGCGGCGGGGGTTACCGCCGGGGCCGCCGGCGCGGGGGCCGCGGCGGCAGGGCCGGCGGCGCGGAAGAAGCGCTGGGCGGCGGCGATCAGCTGGTCGGTCTGCTGTTTGAACCCGGCCTCGTCGCCGGAGACGAGCTTGGCCAGCGCGTCCACGTAGTCGCGCGCCAGGTTGTCGATGCGCGGGGAGTCCTGCACCACCAGGTAGAGGCCGTAGGCCTTGGCCGTCAGGGCGTAGGCCGAGGCGCGCTGCTTCTTCTGCTGGGCGAGCTGCAGCGACTTGTACATCGCCTCGGCGTAGGCGCGTTCGAAGAGGGTGCGCAGCCCCTCGATGTCGCCGGCCTGGATCAGCGGCACCGCCTTGGCCTTGAGGTCGGGGGTGCGTGCGGTGATCTCGATGAGGCGGTCGAGCAGCGCCAGCGCCTCGTCGGTGTTGCCCTGGTAGACGGCCTGGAACATGGCCTCGTACATCAGCTTGCCCAGGGAGCCGCGCACGACCCAGAGCTGACCCTCGAGGTCGGCCTTGCTCTTGCGCGACACGGCGATGCGGGCGTTGTTCAACGCCTGGACCACACCCTCGCTCAACGCCTCGGGGACGTTCTCGGCGCCGCTGCGGAAGATGTTGAGCGCGTCGTCGAGCGCCTGCAGGCTGGCGGTGGGATCGCGCAGCAGCTCGGTGCGCGCCGTCTCCAGTTTGGGGGCCAGCTGGTCGTAGAGCTGGGGGAGCGGCATCGCCCAAGCGACCGCGAAGAGAAAGACTAGAACGATCCAACGGGTGTGGTTCATGGTTGACCTCCTTTGGCCTCGTAGCTGTTTAATACGTGCAGCAGCCTGCCGAGGTTCGCCTCGCGCTTGGCCACGAGGGCGACCAGTGCAGGTCCGAGGGGGCGCACGAGCACCTGACCCTCCTGGAAAACGCTATAAAATAGTTTATACGGTTTTTGCTTTTGCAGGAGGTTGTGCACCACCCCGAGGATGGGGGCCAGGTCCTCCACCCCGGGAAGCCGGGCCTCCTGGTACGAGGGGCCCTGCAGCAGCACCCCGCTGACGCCCTCCTCGCGGGCCAGTTCGTTGACCAGGCCTTCGCGGGCGTCCGCGCGGCCGAGGTCGACCTCGCGGCGCGGCAGGATCAGGGTGTTGCGGTCGCCGGGCGCGGTCGGTGCCGGTGCCGCCGCGGGCTGGGGCCGGGCCGCCGCGGCCTCCTCCAGGCCGCGCAGCACCCGCCGCAGCGCCCCCGTGGGCTCCTGGATGGGGAAGACCTGCTGCAGCTCCGCGAGCAGCGGCCCGCGCACGAAGCGCACCCAGGCCTCCGGGCCCATGGCGTCGGGGTTGACGCCGGCCCGGCGGAGGGCCCGGTTCATGATATTTTGCGCCGCAACCGGCGACGCGTACTCGGTGAGGGCCTCGACCACGAGGCGTTCGATTTGCGGCATACGCCTCCTTACTCACGCATTATAGAGGAAATGTCCAACTCGATTGGGTCTAGAGCCGGTAGCCTTCGGCCGCGCCGCCCTCGACCCAGACCTCGCCGTCTTCGAGGTGCTCCTTCTTCCAGACCGGCAGGATCAGCTTGACGCGCTCGAGCGCGTAACGGGCGGCCTCGAAGGCCTCGGGGCGGTGAGGGGAGGAGACGACGATCACGATCGAGGCCTCCGCGGGGTTCACCCGCCCCAGCCGGTGCACCAGGGCGATGCGGCCGAGCGGCCAGCGCGCGCGCAGCTCGCCGGCGATGCGGGCCAGGGTGGCCTCGGCCATGCTCTCGTAGGCCTCGTAGGTAAGGTAGCGCACCTCGCGTCCCTTGTTGGGCGAGCGGGTCGTGCCCACGAAACTGACCACCGCGCCGTAGGGGGGCGCGGTGGCCCAGGCGACGAGCTCGCCGATCAGGGGCTCGAGCGGCTCGTGGGAGAGGCCGGTGCGGTCGTCCCCGGAGCCGCCGGAGACCGGCGGCAGGAAGGCGAGCTCGCTGCCTTCGCGCAGGGGGGTGTCGGGTTTTACCAGCTCCTCGCCGAGGGCCGCCATCCCCCCCGAGAGGTCGAGGCCGGGCACGGCCGCCTCCACGGCCGCCTTGGCGTCGGCGACGGTGCTGCCCTCGGGCAGGTCGAGCTCGAGGCGGCCGGTTCCGGCCGCTTCGCGGTAGTGGGCGAAAAGACGTACGTTAACGCGCATGAACGGTTTCTCCTTCCAGGGCGCGGCTCAGGCTCTCGGCCACCGAGAGCGCCTCGCGGTAGCGCATGCGCAGGGGGCCGATCAGGGTCAGCTCGCCGGTGCGTCCGCCCCGCTGGAACCCCGCCTGCACCAGGCTGAGGCCCTCCACGTCGCCGACGCGCACGTTGAGGCGGCGCGCCGGGGTGATGGGGCCGGTGGGCAGCTGCTCGAGCAGGTCGAGGGCGCGGCGCACGAACGCGGGGTCCTGCGCCTCCGGCTGCGCCAGCATGGCGCCCAGGCCCTCGAGGTAGCGTTCCGATCCCGGCCCCGCGAAGGCGCTGGTGAGCTTGCGCCCCAGCTCGGCCAGCTGGGGGGTGGGCGCGCTGCGGCGGCCCAGCTCGGCGAGCGGGTAGGGGCCGCGCAGCCAGCGCTCCGCCTGCTCCAGGAAGTCGTCGCCGTCGAGGTCGAAGGGGACCACCCCCTCGAGCACCCGGCCGCCTTCGAGCACGGCCACGGCCAGGAGCTGCCCTCCGCCCAGGTTGGAGAGGTGCACCTGCAGCACCCGCGGCGGGCCGGGTTCGCTCAGGCGGACGACGACCGGATAGCCCCCGAGCCGGGTGGCCATCTGGGCGGCGAGCTGGGGCCAGCGGCTGCCCGAGCCGGTAAGCACGCGGGCGAGCCGCTCCAGGGTGTCGTGCGGCAGCGGTTCGGGCGGCAGCTGCGCCAGCGCGTACTGGCGGAACCCCTGGCGCGTCGGCACCCGCCCCGCCGAGGCGTGGGGCTTCTCGATCAGCCCCGCGGCCTCCAGGTCGGCGAGGTCGTAGCGCACCGTCGCCGGGCTCACCCCCAACCGCTCGGCGAGCCAGCGCGAAGGCACCGGCTTGCCGGTCTCGATGTAGGCGCGGGTGAGCAGGTGTAGCAGCCTCCGCTGACGCTCCGTCACGCTTTCATTTTACCCCCGCGCGAACGCGCCTACCGCGCCGCGTCCACCCAGCGCCCCCGCTTCATGAGCGGCACCCGGGCGCCGTCTGCGCGCTCGCCCCAGACGTCGACCTCGGGGGATCCGATCATCCAGTCGAGGTGCACGGTGCTGGCGTTGCCCCCGGCGGCGGTGAGCGCCGTGTCGTCGCCCTCCGCGAGGCCCAGGGTGTCGGGGTAGGCGCGGCCGAAGGCGAGGTGGCTGGCGGCGTTCTCGTCGTAGAGGGTGTTCAGGAAGAGCCGGCCGCGGTCGAAGACGGGGTTGGGGGTCTCCACGAGCGCCACCTCGCCCAGGCGCGGGGCCGCCGCGTCGGTCGCGAGCACCGCTCGCACCGCCTCGAGGCCCTGCGCGGCCTCGAGCTCGACCGCGCGCCCGCCGGCGAAGGTGACGCGCAGCCCCTCGACCAGGGTGCCGCCGATGTTGAGCGGCCGGGTGCTCGTGACCACGCCCTCGACGCGTTCGGGGTCGGGGGCGGTGAAGACCTCCTCGGTGGGCAGGTTGGGTACGAAGCGCACGCCGTTCTGGGCCTCGGCCACCGCGCTCTTCCAGACGTGGCGCTGTGCGAGGCCGACGCGCAGCTCGGTGCCCGGCCCCTCGAAGATCAGGGCGGCGAAGCGCGCCCGGTTCAGCGTCGCCGCCCGCGCCTCGAGGGCGGCGACGTGGTCGCGCCAGGCGGCCTCGGGGTCGGGGGCGTCCAGGCGGACGGTGGCGAAGATCGCCTCCCAGAGGCGTTCGGTCGTCTCGTCGGGGGCGAGCTCGGGGAAGACGGCCCGCGCCCAGGCGGGCGTGGCCGCGCCCAGCGCCAGCCAGTTGACCTTGTGGGCGCCGACGCGCTCGAGGTAGGGGCGGCGCGCCCGCGCCGCCGCCTGCATGCGCCGCGCCAGGCGGGCGGGGTCGACGCCGCGGAGCAGGAACGGGTCCGCGTCGGTGAGGCTGAGCTGGGCCGCGCCCGCGTCGACGGCGCGCACCCGGGCCTGCACGAACCAGTCGGGGACCTCGTCGAGGTAGGCCTCCCACACATCCTCGAGGTCGATGCGGCCGAGGGCGGGGTCGTGCAGATCCACCACGACGGCCCGCGCTCCCAGACGGTAAGCGCTGCGGGCCAGGGCCCGCAGCAGCGGCCGCGACTCGGCGGAGCCGCTGAGGACGAGGGGCTGGCCCTCCTGGAGGTTGAGCCCCACGCGCAGGGCCAGGTCGGCGTAACGTTGCAAGCGGTCGTCGCTGGGCATGCAGGAAGTCTATCGGGGCAGGGGGGCCAGGCGCCAGCGGCGGCCCCGTCCCTGCCCCTCGGGGACGATCAGCCCCGCCGCCTCCATGCGCGCGAGCAGCTTGCGGGTCGCGGGCGGCTCCAGCGCCAGCGCCCGCGCCAGCTCGGCGGTGGGGCGGGGGCCGCGGCGCAGCGCCGCGGCGACGATCAGGTAGTCGAGGGTGAAGCTCCCCTGGCGGTTCTGAGCCTCGGAGACCCAGCGGACGAACTCGGCGTCGAAGCCGGGGTTGTGCAGCACCAGGGTGACGGCGTGCGGCCAGGCGCGGTACTCGGGGGGCTCCTTGCCGTAGCGCAGCATCAGCCGGTACATCTTGTCCACCCCCTGCCCGGCGCGTTCGACGTAGCCGAGCCGCGCCAGCGCCGCCGCCAGCGCCGGGTTGCGGCGGTGCGGGGGGTGGCGCAGGATGTTCGCGGGCGTCATCCCCGCCGGCAACCCCCCGGGGTTGGCGATCTCCAGGCGGTCGGGGTGGTGGTGCACCTGCACCGTGGCGTGGGCCGTCCAGTCGCGGTGCACGAAGGCGTTGAGCAGGCCTTCGCGGTAGACCTCGACGTCGAAGTCCCAGACCTCGAGGCGGAAGAGGCCGACGGTGAGCGGGTGGAAGCGGTTGCGGCTCTGGATCAGCTCGCGCAGGCGCTCGAGCGCCGCGGGGATGGGGCGCAGCAGGTCCTCGCGAAAGACGTAGTCGACGTCGTCGTCTTCGTGGCGGTAGTAGCTCACCTCGGCCTGGGGGAGGAGGCGCGCGAGCGCCGCCGGCCGGCCCGCGAGCAGCAGCCCGGTCACGCTGGGCACCCAGCGGCCGTCGACCTCCCGCGCCATGCTCAGGGCCTGCAGCCGCTCGAGCGGCGCGGCTTCGGCGAGGGGGCTGCCGCGTTCGCGCAGCCGGTCCTCGAGCCGCGCCAGCTCCGCGGGGTCGAGGTCGTCGAGGCCGGCTTCGGGAAGCGGCCGCGCCGTGGGGTCGGGCGGGGCGGCGGGGCCGTCCGCGCTGGGGGCGGCGACGAGGCGCGCGCCGTCCCAGTAGGGAGCGGGCCCGGCGCCGGCCGAGACCACGTAGGGGCTCTTGGCCACGTGCAGCGCCCAGACGACCCCCTCGGCGGTCTCGACGCGCTCCACGTGCGGCAGGACGGCGCCGGCGGTGAGCTCGAAGAGGGCGTGGCTGAGCTGCAGGGGCTCGAGCCCGCCCGCGTCCTCCACCCGTCCCCCGGGCAGGGCCCCCAGCAGGATCACCCCGCCTTCGCGGTTGGCCAGCCCCGCGGCGTAGCGGGCGAGGGCCTCGGGGGCGACCTGGGCACCGAGCAGTACCCGGCGCGCGTTGGGCCCTTCGAGCAGTGCTTGGTAGACCTCCGCTTCGGTCACGGAACCACGATACCGCAGCCCCGCTGTTGTGCAGGATGTGCAGGTGGATATGGCAGAACGTAAAGGAAATGAAGGACAAGATGCACGAATCAGCCCTAAATGGCTAGAATAACTCGGCAAAGTATGCATAAAGATACAAGAATACTTGACAACTCGTATTTCCACTCGCTAGACTCGGACTGACCGGCCTGCGGCCGGAGGGAGGAAGTCTGAACGATGATGCGACTAGGGACCCTATTGCTGTTCCTGCTGCCGGGCGCGGCCCTGGCTGCAGGAGACACCGACACCGGCACCACGGCCTGGATGCTCGTCTCCACGGCGCTGGTGCTGCTCATGACGCCGGCCCTGGCCTTCTTCTACGGCGGCCTGGTGCGCCAGAAGAACGTGCTCAACACCATGATGATGAGCTTCGGCGCCCTGGGCTTCGTCACCCTGGTCTGGGCCCTCTTCGGCTACTCGATCGCCTACGGAACCGGGAACAAGTTCGTGGGCGACCTCTCGATGGCCTTCCTGAACGGCCTCGACCTCTCCGGCGAGATGCCCGCGCTTCTCGACGTGGCCTTTCAGGGCACCTTCGCGGTGATCACCGCCGCGCTCATCTCGGGCTCGCTGGTGGGGCGGATGCGCTTTTCCGCGTGGCTGCTCTTCATCGCCCTCTGGACCATCTTCGACTACGCGGTGCTGGCGCACTGGGTCTGGGGCCCCGCGGGGTCGGCGTTCCTCAAGGACCTGGGCGCCCTCGACTTCGCCGGGGGGACGGTGGTCCACATCAACGCCGCCATCGCCGGCGTCGTGGGCGTGGCCGTCCTGGGTCCGCGCAAGGACTTCGGCCGGCTCGCCTTCCTGCCCCACAACATCCCCTTCGTGCTCCTGGGCGCGGGGCTGTTGTGGTTCGGCTGGTTCGGCTTCAACGGCGGCAGCGCCTACGGGGCGAACGGCAGCGCCGGGCTGGCCTTCACCAACACCTTCCTCGCCCCCGCGGCGACGATGTCGGTCTGGATGCTGCTCGAGCTCTGGCGCCACGGGCGCGCCACGGCGGTGGGCGCGGCCACCGCGGCGGTGGTGGGCCTCGTCGCCGTCACCCCCGCGGCCGGCTTCGTGGGGCCGCTGGGCGCGATCTGGCTGGGGGCCATCGCGGCCTTCCCCAGCTTCTTCTTCATCCTGGCGCGGCCGCGGCTGGGCCTGGACGACTCGCTCGACGTCTTCGGGGCCCACGGGATCGGCGGCATCACCGGGGCGTTGCTGACCGGCGTCTTCGCCTCCGAAGCCTGGGGCGGCACCCCGGGGCTGCTGGAGGGGAACGCGGCGCAGGTCTGGGTGCAGCTCGTCGCCGTCGCGGCGGCGGTCCTCCTCAGCGCGGTGGCCTCCTTCGTGATCTTCAAGCTGGTGGGGCTGGTCGTCCCCCTCAGGGCGACCCAGCGCGAGGAAGCCGTGGGGCTCGACGCCGTGCAGCACGGTGAAGAGGCCTACCCCACCACCGAAGGGGCGATCCTGGTGCTCGACGGCGAGCGGGCGGGAGGTGCGGCATGAAGATGATCGTGGCCATCATCCGGCCGGAGAAACTCAACGACGTGCTCGAGGCCCTGTTCAAGGCCGAGGTGCGCGGCCTGACGATCAGCCGCGTCCAGGGCCACGGCGGGGGGACCGAGCGGGTGGAGACCTACCGCGGGACCACGGTGAAGATGGGGCTCTACGACAAGGTGAAGCTCGAGATCGGCGTCTCCGAGGCGTTCGTGGAGCCGACGATCCAGGCCATCCTGGCCTCGGCGCGCACCGGCGAGGTGGGCGACGGCAAGATCTTCGTCCTGCCGGTCGAGCGGGTGGTGCGGATCCGCACCGGCGAGGAGAACGAGGCGGCGGTGACCCCGGTCAGGCCTTCCTGAGGTACACGCAGGCGGCCGGCCCCGCCCAGCGGGGCCGGCCGCTTCGTCGCGGCTCAGACGGGGTAGGCGAAGACGGCGAGGGCGTGGTCGCCCACGCGCATCCGCGCGACCGGGTCCATGGGGGCGAGGGTACCGGCCTCCAGGTGCAGCTCGCGGGCCAGCGCCTCCTTGAGGCGGCCGCGGACCTCGTCGGGAAGGTCGCCGAAGGTGGCGCGCACCCGCAGCCGCAGCGGCCCGTAGCGGCGTTTCAGCAGCCCGGCGATCGTGGACAGCAGCTTGGCGTCGCGCACCGGCCGCGGCGCCTGGAAGCGCCCCTTTTCCAGTCCGATCAGGGCCCAGTGCCCCAGGGCCTGACCGAAGCGGCCCACCAGCGGCGGCAGCATGCGGTTCTCGACCAGCTGGCTGAGGTCGTGGGTGAGGAGGAAGAAGCGCCCCTCGTGGGCCAGGCGCTCGATCTCCCGCAGCGTCTCCTTTTCGTCGGCGCCGTGGGCGATCCACTCGGCCGCGCGCAGCGCCGCCGCCCCCAGACCGGCGGAGCCCAGGCGGGTGTCGACGACGCGCACCCGGTCGGCCAGCCCCGCGGCCGCCTGGGCGGCGGCGTCGTGCATGGGGCAGAGCTCCGGCGAGGCGTGCAGCGAGAGCAGCCGGTCGAAGTGTTCGAGCAGCCGGCGGTATTGGGGCTCGAGCGGGGCCGTGGGGTCGAGCAGCAGCACCCCCTTGCGGCGGGCGGCCTCCGGGGTGAGGCTGCTGCCGGGGTCGGTTACCACGCCGATGATTTCGTCCTTGGCCATTGGCCCTCCACCGCAGGGGTACGCCCTACGCGCTCAAGCTAGCACGCCCGGGGAGGGACGTTTGTTCAGTCCTCGAGGCGGAAATCCAGCGGTCTCAGGTAGAACTCGCCGATCGCGGTGCTGCTCACCAGCGCCACCGCGGGCAGGTGGCGCTTGTAGTGGGTGCGGTTGACCCGGCGCTTGACCAGGGCCACCTCCTCGGGGGTGTAGCCGAGGCCGGTGATGTAGTCGTCGGGGTAGCCCTTGAGGTAGTGCTCGAGGATCACGTCGGCGCGGCGGTAGCGCACGCCCAGGTCGGCCTCGTCGGTCTGGCCCGGCTCCAGGTCGGCGGTCGGCGCCTTGTGGACGATCTCGTCCGGCACCCCCAGGTGCTCGGCCAGCCCCCAGACCTGGGTTTTGTAGAGGTCGCCCAGGGGGTTGACCGGGGGGCTGTCGTCGGCGTGCCAGGTGAAGTAGCCGAAGAGGCGCTCGGTCTTGTTGCCGGTGCCCAGCGGCAGCGCGTGGTACTGCTCCGACTTGTCGAAGGTGACGATCATCCGCGCCCGGGCCATGACGTTGCCCTTGCGGCGGGGGGTGAGGTCCGGCGTCTGCTCGGCGTAGCCCTCGACCATGGGGGTGATGTCCACGGTCTCGAGCGCCACCCCGAAGCGCTCGGCCGCCAGCCGCGCGTGGGCGACCGACTCCGGGGAGGAGTCGCGGTGGGGCAGGCTGAGGGCGTGGACGTTCTCCGGACCCAGGGCCCGCGCCGCCAGCGCGAGCGTGACCGACGAGTCGACGCCGCCGCTCGCGGCCACCACAGCCTTCTCGAAGCCGCGGCCGTGGAGCTCCTCGCGGATGAAGCGCTCCAGGGCGGCGGCCACCAGCGGGTAGTTGAGGTCGAGCACCTCGTGGTTGGGGATCCCGCGGACGATCTTCATAGCTCCTCCACCAGCCGCCGCAGCTCGGGGAAGATGAGGGGCAGTCCGGCCTTGAGGTCGGCGAGCATGGGGTTGTCGTAGCGCACCGGAGGGATGCGCCCCGGGTCGACGTCGGCGAGAAGGACGGCCTCCTCGAACTCGGGCGCCCGGGCCAGCACCTCGCCCTCGGGGCCGGCGATCAGGCTGCCGCCGCTCATCAGCTTGCCCGCCTCGCTGCCCACCAGGCTGGCGAGGGCGACGTAGAGGCCGTGTTCGCCGGAGACCGCCCGGGCCAGGGTCGCCCAGCGTTCCACGTTGGCGGGGGCGCCGCCGGCGAAGCCGCGCGCGGGCGAGGCCGAGGGCACGTAGATGATCTCGGCGCCCTGCAGCGCGACCGTGGTGGCGGTGACGGTGTGCCAGAAGTCCTCGCAGATCAGCAGCGCGGCGCGGCCGAAGCGGGTGGCGAAGCTGGCCAGCTCGTGGCCGCGGTCGAGGAAGCGTTCCTCGTCGAAGACGCCGTAGGTGGGCAGGAAGATCTTGCGGTGCCGGTGCACCAGGCCGCGCCCGCCCAGCTCCAGGTAGGCCGCGGCGTTGTAGTAGCTGCCGCCGTCGCGCTCGTAGAAGCCGATCACCAGGTCGAGCGGTTCCCGGTACTGCGCGGCGTGCCAGGCGCCGAGCCGGTCTTCCAGCTCGGCGGCCTCGAGCGCCAGCTCGCGCACGCCGCCCTGCAGGAAGTAGCCCGTGGGGTAGGCCTCGGGCACCACGGCGACGTCGACGCCCTCGTCCCGGAGCCCCAGGAGGGTCTGCTGCAGGTGCTCGAGGTTGCGCCCGATCCGGCCCTTTTCGGGCTTCAGTTGCAGGAGTGCGTGGCGGACCATACCCCTTCAGGATACCCCGCGCTACAATGAGAGCCACAGACCCCACCGGGGAAAAGGAGGCCGTCATGGCAACGGTACGCCAGATGCTGGACAAGAAGGGGCACGAGGTCTACACGGTGGCTCCCGACGTCACCGTCTTCGAGGCGCTGGAGAAGATGGCCGAGTACAACGTGGGGGCGCTGCCGGTCGTGGACGCCTCGGGGCAGATCGTGGGCCTGTTCTCGGAGCGCGACTACGCGCGCAAGGTGATCCTGCGCGGGAAGGCCTCCAAGGACATTCCCGTGAGCGAGATCATGAGCACCCACGTCCTCTACATCACCCCCGAGACCACGGACTGGCAGTGCATGGCGCTGATGACGGACAAGCGGGTGCGTCACCTGCCGGTGCTCGAGGAGGGCCGGCTCGTCGGCTTCATCTCGATCGGCGACGTGGTCAAGTCGATCATGGACGAGCAGAAGTTCCACATCGAGCAGCTCGAGCAGTACATCCAACGCGGCATGAGCTAGCCGCGTTCCGCGAGCCAGCCGGCGATCCGTTCCGTCCCCTCGCGGGCGTGGCGGTCGAGCAGGAAGTCGTGACCGCCGCGCACGCGGACGACTTCCTTGGACGGCGACGCCAGCCCCTCCAGGTAGCGGCGCACCGCCGTCTGCGCGATGACCTTGTCCCCCTCCGCCTGCACCACCAGCGCCGGCGCCCGCACCGCCCGCAACCAGGCGGGGGTGCGGCGGACGAGCTGGAGCAGCTCCACCAGGGCCGGGCTGGGGAAGTGCGGGTAGTTGGGGTTCTGCGCCCTTAGCTTCGGGTCCTCGATCGAGTCGGTTCCGGGCAGGCGCGGCAGCAGCCAGGTCAGGTAGGGCACGAGGGGAACCAGCGGGTTCCTGAGCCCCAGCGCCGGCACCGCGGCCACCAACGCGCGCGGCGGCTTCTCCGCCGCCAGCGCCGCCGCCAGCAGCGCCCCCATTGAGAGGCCGACGAGCGCGTAGTCCTCGAGGTCCGCGGCCGCCCGGCGGACGTCCTGCAGCCAGTCCTCGGCGCGCACCCCCCGCAGGTCCTCGGGGCGGGTGCCGTGCCCCGCGAGGGTGACGAAGCGCACCGCCAGGCCGCGGGCTTCGAGGGCTTCGGGCAGCGGACCCCAGACCCGCGTCGGGTGCGAGGTGAAGCCGTGGATGAGCAGTACCGGGTTCACGCCCCCATTATCCCCCGCGGAGCCCGACGGGGTGAGAGTTCCATGTAAAGTTAGTGTTAATCTAAAGGGAGCTGTACGCGACGTTCGTTCTCGGAGGCAACGTGCTCAAAGGTAACCTCTCAGAATTCCCTCTGGGTACCCTCATCCAAACCCTGGCCGCCGCCGGCCGCAGCGGGGTCTTGGTGGTGCAGCCCCCTTGGCTCGAGGGCCGGATCGCCCTCAGGGAGGGCGGGCTCTACGCGGCGCGGGCGGGGGCCCGGCGCGGCTGGGCGGCGCTCGAGCTGCTGGCCGGTCTGCCGCGCGCCCCCTTCGTCTTCGACGACACGATTCCGTTGCCGTCCGAGCCCAACCTCAACCTGCCCCTGGAGGCGGCGCTGGCGCGCATGCTCGCGGTGGGCGACCGCTGGTCGGGGCTCGTGCACCTGCCCGGCGACTGGCAGGTGGAGCTGGCGCTTTCGCGCAAGAGCGGGGAGATGAAGCTGACGCCGGTGATGCTCCAGGTGCTGGGGCTCGTCGAGGGGCGTTCCATCGCGCGCATCCTCGAGGAGGCCGAGGCGCCGCCGGTCGAGGTGGCCGAGGCCCTGGACCGGATGCTGGGCGAGGGGGTGCTGGAGCTGCGCACCCCCAGCGAGATGCGCGGCGAGGAGCTCGTCGCCCTCAGCTTCTACGGCAAGGAGACCGGGGTGGCCTACGTCGACGAGGCCCTCCACCGCGAGTGGCAGAAGCTGCTCCCGCACCCCTTCGGCGTGCGCGTCCGCTCGCCGCGGGGTCAGGAGGCCTTCTTTCAGGTGCGCCCCCGGGCCGACATCCCCGGGCGGATCATGCTGCACGACAAGGACCTGCGCAAGCTGCGCGCGGGGCGCGGTATCAAGCTGAGCGTACAACCCGAGCTGACCACGGTCGGCTGAGGGGAGGGGACGATGAACGTAATGGAGTGGATCAACCAGATCAACGGCTGGGTGTGGGGCTTCGAGATGATGCTCGTCTTCCTGGCGGTCGGCCTATACCTGACCGTCCGTTCGGGCTTCATCCAGTTCGCCCGCATCGGCGTCATCTTCCGCGAGACCCTGGGCGCCATCCGCGAGCGCACCCTCGGCAGCGGCGGCGAGATCTCACCCTTCCAGGCCACCATGATCGCCATGGGCGCCACGATCGGCATCGGCAACATCGTGGGCGTGACCGCGGCCATCCTGGCCGGCGGCCCCGGCGCCATCTTCTGGATGTGGATCGCCGCCCTGGTGGGCATGGCGACCAAGTTCGCCGAGGCCACCCTGGCCGTCCACTTCCGCCGCCAGTTCGCCGACGGGTCGGTCTCGGGCGGCCCCATGTACTACATCGCCCGCGGGCTGGGCCTCCCCTGGCTCGGCGGCCTCTTCGCCGTCTTCGCCGCGGTGGCGGCGTTCGGCATCGGCAACGTGGTGCAGGTGAGCGCGATCGCCGGCACCCTCGAGACCCAGCTCCACATCGCGCCCGCCTGGACGGGTCTGCTGGCCGGCCTGGTCGTCGCCGTGGTGCTGGCGGGCGGGGTGCGCCGCATCGCCTACTTCGCCCAGACCCTGGTGCCGCTGATGATCCTCTTCTACCTGGTGCTGGCCGTCGCGGTGCTGGCCCTCAACGCCGCGGGGATCTGGCCGGCGCTGCGCTCGATCTTCGAGAGCGCCTTCAGCCTCCAGGCCGGCTTCGGCGGCGCCGTAGGCGTGGCCACGATCGAGATGATCAAGGCCGGCGTGGGCCGCGGCATCTTCTCCAACGAAGCCGGGCTCGGCTCGGCCGCCATCGCCCACGCCCAGGCGCAGGTCGACCACCCGGTGCGCCAGGGGTTCTGGGGGGTGATGGAGGTCTTCATCGACAGCATCGTGATTAACACCTTCACCGCGCTCGTCATCCTCTCCACCGGCGCCTGGATGGCCGGCGGCACCCCCTACGAGGTGCTGGGGCAGGGGTTCGGCGGCATCGTCTCCGCGCAGACGTTGCTGGCGGTGGCGCTCGCGCTCTTCGCCTTCACCACCCTGATCTCCTGGGCCTTCTACGGCGAGGAGTCGGCGACCTTCCTCTTCGGCGAGGGCATCCGCTGGCCCTACCGGCTGGCCTACGTGGTCATGGCCTTCGTGGGCGGTCTGGGCAGCTTCACCACCCTGATCAAGCTTTCCGACACCATGAACGGCCTCATGGCCATCCCCAACCTGATCGCGCTGCTGTTGCTCGGCGGCGTGGTGGCCAGGCTGACGCGCGGCTTCTTCTCGGGCGAGCCCTGGACCCCGCCGAAGTAGCCCCGCCCCTCCCGAGGCCGCGGCCGGACGGCCGCGGCTTTTGTATGCTGCAAGGGTGAAGCGCATCGTCGTGGGGGTCAGCGGAGCGTCGGGAATGCCCTACGCCCGCAACCTGCTGGGCCAGCTGGCGGTTCGCGAGGGCGTCGAGGTCCACCTGATCGTCAGCCGGGGGGCGCGCCGGGTCTACGCCCGCGAAGGGGGCGATCCCGCGGAGCTGGCGGTGCACGCCGACGTGGTCTACGACCCCGACGACCTGGGCGCGGCTCCGGCCTCGGGCAGCTTCCCCACCGCGGGGATGGTGGTGGTGCCGGCGAGCGCCACCACCGTGGGCAAGCTGGCCGCCGGGATCGCCGACAACCTGTTGCTGCGGGCCGCCTACGTGCACCTCAAGGAGCGGCGGCCGCTCGTCGTGGTGCCGCGGGAGGCGCCGCTGCCGGAGGTGACGCTCGAGGCCCTGCTCAAGCTGGCCCGGGCGGGCGCCGTGATCCTGCCGGCCAGCCCCGGCTTCTACCACCGGCCCGAGACGATCGACGACCTGCTCGGCTTCGTTTCGCAGCGCATCCTCGACCACCTGGGCCTCGAGGGCGACGGGGCGCGCTGGGGAGGTTAGCTGGCGTGCCTCCGTTCGCGACCGTCTCCGTCCTCGTCCCCGCCGCCGGCCAGGGGACGCGGCTGGGGCGCGGCCCCAAGGCCTTCGTGCGGGTGGGCGGCCGCACCCTGCTCGAATGGGTGCTCGCAGCCTTCGCCTGGGCCGACGAGGTGCGGGTGGCCCTGCCGCCCGGGGTTCCCCCGCCCCCGGCTGCGGCGAACGTCCGCTTCGTTCCTGGCGGCGCCGAGCGCCAGGAGAGCGTGGCGCGGTTGCTGGAGGGGGCGGGCGGCGACGTCGTGCTCGTGCACGACGCGGCGCGGCCGTTCGTGGTGCCCGCGGTCGTGGACCGGCTCCTGGCGGCCGTGGCCGGCAGCGGCGCGGCGGTGCCTGTGGTTCCGCTGCCCGACACCCTGATCGAGCCCGAAGAGGGGCGCTACGGGCCCGCGCTCGACCGCTCCCGCTACGCGCTGGTGCAGACGCCCCAGGCCTTCTTCCGCGAGGTTCTGGCCGAGGCGCACCAGCTGGCGCGGGCCGAAGGGCGCACGGCCACCGACGAGGCGCAGCTGGTGCGGGCACTGGGTTATCCGGTGGAACTGGTTCCCGGCGACCGCCGCATGTTCAAGGTCACCTTCCCCGAAGACCTGGCCCTGGCCGAGGCGCTGGCGCGCGTTTGGGAGGAACGGCCGGAATGACCCGAGGGCCGGCTGCGGTGGCCCTAGAGTGAGGGCATGAAGGTTCCGCGCATGAACCCGGTGACCGGTGCGTGGGAGATGGCCCCGCGCGACTGGGTGCTGACCTACCTTCCCCAGGAGGGCACCTACCGCTACGCGCCGCCCGACGCGGCGCCGGCCTACGACGCGCCCGAGGGCCGCTTCGAGGCGCGCGGGCCGCAGGCGCGCCCGCTGTACAACCCGCCCGAGGGCCGTTACGAGCTCGGCTCCGACGCCTACGAACCGACCTACAACCCCGTGACCGGCTCCTTCGAATTGAAGCCCGCCGGGGAAGAGCCGGCCGACGAGGCGCTCTTCGACTTCTGACGGCTGCGGGGGCTGTTCCCGGGCCCGCCGCTTGCAGAAAAAAGGCGCCTGTAGTACCATCTTTCTTGCTGAGCGCTTGAGCGCACGCGGGAGTAGCTCAGTTGGTAGAGCACAACCTTGCCAAGGTTGGGGTCGCGGGTTCGAGTCCCGTCTCCCGCTCCAGACCAGCCCCCGGAAGGGGGCTTTGCTTTTGCCTCCGGGCCGCGTATACTGGCGGCCGGCGCATCGGCGCTCCCCCGGAAAAGGAACCGAACGTATGAGCACACCCGAACAGCTGCGCGAGACCCAGTACAACGCGACCGTCGTGAGCAAGATCATGGTGACGCCCAACCTGATGATCCTGCGGGCGGTCACCGACGAGCCCCGGGCCGAGTTCTCGGCGGGCCAGTACACCACCCTGGGGCGCTTCGGCTTCGAGCCGCGCTCGGCGAACTCCGACGAAGAGTTCCAGCCGGCGGCCCCGGACAAACTGATCCGCCGCGCCTACTCGATCGCCTCCGCGCGCCACGAAACGCGCGAGTTCGAGTTCTACATCACCCAGGTGAAGTCCGGCCAGCTTACCCCGCGCCTCTTCGCGCTCAAGGTGGGGGACCGCCTCTTCGTGGGCGACCGCATCGTCGGCAGCTTCCGGCTCTCCGAGGTCCCGCCCGAGCAGGACATCCTCATGATCGCCACCGGCACCGGCATCACCCCGTTCATCAGCTTCCTGCGCTCCCACGTCGCCGAGCGGCCGCAGAGCCGCATGGTGGTGGTCCAGGGGGCGGCGCACCAGCGCGACCTGGGGTACTACGCCGAGCTGGCCTTCCTGCGCAACGCCTTTCCCAACTTCCACTACCTGCCCACACTCACCGACGCCGATGCCACCTGGAGCGGCCACCGCATGTGGATCGAGGAGATGCTGGCCTCGGGTGAGATCGAGAAGACCAGCGGGATCGCGCTCGACCCCGCGCGCACCCACGTCTACCTCTGCGGCAACCCCAAGATGGTGGAAAACGTTTCGGCCTGGCTGGAGGCGAACGCCGGTTACCGCAAGGCCAAGGGCCGCGAACCCGGCGAGTTGTACATCGAAGAGTACTGACCTGCGGCAGGCCTGCGCGCCGCCGGATTCCGGCGGCGCGCAGGCCTGGAAGGTGGGCGTTCAGCGCTGCGGTTCGACGATCACCTTCATGGAGTCGCCCCCCGCCGCGGTGAGCTCGAAACCCTTCTGGGTCTCGGCCAGCGGCAGGCGGTGGGTGATCAGGTCCTCGACCGGCACCCGGCCGGCGCGGATGAGCTCGAGCGCCTCGGCCAGGTCGCGCGGCGCGGCGGCGTAGGTGGAGAGCAGCTTGACCTGCTTCTTCCAGAAGGGGAAGACGTCGAACTCCACCTTCGTGCCCGGGGCCATGATGCCGTAGAGCAGTACGGTGCCGCCCTTCCTGACCGCCTGCATGGCCTGGTCGAAGAGCACCGGAGCAGCGGCGGTGGGGATGACGTAGTCCACCCCCTCGCCGTTCGTTTCCTCGAGCACCCGCTGCACCACGTCCTCGCGGGTGGCGTGAAGGGCCACCTCGGCCCCCGACTTCCTGGCCATTTCGAGGCGGAAGTCGTTGATGTCGGTGGCGATGATCTTGCCGGCGCCGTAGGCGCGGGCGGTGCGGATGACGAGCTGCCCCGAGAGGCCGCTGCCCAGCACCAGCACGCTGCGGGCGGGCTCGAAGCCCATCACCCGCAGGCCCCGCACCACGCAGCCCAGGGGTTCGGTGAAGCTGCCCTCCTCGTAGCTCACCGAGTCGGGCAGCTTGAGCACCCCCCGGGTCTCGACGTTGATGGCCGGCACCCGCACGTACTCGGCGAAGCCGCCGGGGTCGTAGGTGGTGTTGCTGATCAGGGTGCACAGCGAGTGCTGACCCCGCTGGCAGTATTCGCAGCGGCCGCAGGGCACGTGGTGGGTGGCCGTCACCCGGTCGCCGGGCTGGAACCCGGTCACGCCCTCGCCGACGGCCACGATGTCGCCGGCGATCTCGTGCCCCAGCACCAGCGGCGCCTTCTTGATGCGGTACCACTCCATCACGTCGGAGCCGCAGATGCCGCTGGCGATGATCTTGATGAGCACCTCGCCCGGTCCGATCTCGGGGATCGGCTGCTCCTCCAGACGCACGTCGTGGTTGTTGTAGTACATGGCTACGCGCACGGCGGCCTCCTCTCAGGCGGGGCCGGGGGCCCCTGCGGGGCCCCCGGCTGCGGTTCCGCTACCGGCCCTTGAGCTCCTGGTAGTAGGCGTAGGCGTCCTCGACGCTGCCGTCCTCGTGCACCAGCTTGGCCAGCGCCCGCATCATGGCCACCGGGTCGTCCGCCTGGAAGACGTTGCGGCCCATGTCCACGCCGATGGCGCCGGCGTCGAGGGCGTCGCGGGCCATCTGCAGCGCGTCTTTCTCGGGGATCTTCTTGCCGCCGGCGATGACCACCGGGATCAGGCTGGTCTCGATGACGCGCTCGAAGTTCTCGCAGTAGTAGGTCTTGACCAGGCGCGCCCCCAGCTCGCCCACCATGCGGGTGGCGAGGCTGAGGTAACGGGCGTCGCGGTCGAGGCCGCGGCCCACGGCGACGACCCCCAGGGTGGGGATGCCGTAGCGCTCGGCGGCGTCCACCATCTTGGAGAACTCCAGGATGGTGTCGCGCTCGCTGGCGGGGGTGCCCACCATCACCGAGAAGGCGACGAAGGCGGCGTTCATGCGCACGGCCTCCTCGATGCCCACCGAGATGCCCTCGTGCAGCAGGTCCTCGTTGAGGATGCTGGTGCCGCTGGAGACGCGCAGCGAGATGGGCTTCTTCAGCTTGGGGTCCACGGCGTTGCGCAACGCCCCCCGGGTGAGCATCAGGGCGTCGGCGTAGTCGATCGCGGGGTGGATGGCTTTGTGCATGTCCTCCAGCCCCGTCGTCGGCCCCATGAAGTAGCCGTGGTCCACCGCGAAGAAGATGGTGCGCCCGCTCTTTTCGTTGAAGACGCTGTGGTAGCGGTTCTTCATGCCCCAGTCCATGTTGAGTTCTTGCATGTCCTTCCTCCTATTCCTTCCGGCCGAAGGCCGCATGGAACGCTTGAATGTTCTCCTCGGGTCCGGCGCCCTTGAAGACCGCCGAGCCCGAGACCACCACGTCCACCCCGGCCGCGGCCACCTCGGCGGCGTTGTCCAGGGTGATGCCGCCGTCGATGCCGATGCGGACGCCGCTCGCGCCCAGGTCCTCCAGCTTACCGCGCAGCATCGCGACCTTCCGCAGGGTGCCGGGCACGAAGCGCGCTCCCGGAAAGCCGGGATCCACGGCCACGAAGAGGACGAGGTCGACCTCGTCCGCCAGCGCCACCACGCCGCTGATGTGGGTGCCCGGGTTCAGGGCCACGCCGGCGCGGGCGCCGACGCGCTTCGCCTCGGCCACCGCCCGGTGCAGGTGGGGGCCGGCCTCGGCGTGGACGGTGATCCAGTCCGCACCCTCGAAGGCGGCCACGTGCCGCTCGGGGTGCTGCACCATTAGGTGCACGTCGAGCGGCAGGCTGGTGAGGCGGCGCACGGCTTTGAAGAGCGCGACGTCGCCCAGGATCTGGGGAGCGAAGACGCCGTCCATCACGTCGAGGTGGATCCAGTCGGCCCCGGCCTCCTCCAGCCGCGCCAGCTCCTCGGCCAGCCGCCCCAGGTCGGCCGCGAGCACGCCCACCGATAGCAAGGTCTCAGGCATCGACCCTTTCCGCCTCCTCCCGCATGACGTCCAGGAACTGGTCGACGTTCTTGATCGTGTCCATCTCCTTGATCCAGCGCCGTCCCACCTGGATAGCGAAGCGCTCGGCCACCGCGCGCTTTTCCGGGTCTTCGATGCTGGAGATGTCCCAAACGCTGACGATGCCCATCATGCGCCGGAGCGCCTTGGTGCCGGCGATGCCCACCATGTCGCGGAATACGGTGGCGAGGTAGTCCTTGCGGAAGCGGGCGAAGTCCGCTTCGCCGCCGGGGTAGGCCCAGTAGTCGGCGGGCATGAGGTCGCCTTCGGGGTGTTCGATCCAGAGGTTCTCGAACTTCTCGGCGAACCGCTCCCAGATCTGCTTCATCGTTTCCATCAGCCAGGTCTGGTAGTCGGCGCGCGCGGCGGGGTCGGGGGTGTGGGCGAAGTGGGAGGCGTAGCTCAGCATCAGGTTCTGCAGCACCGCCGCCACGTCGTAGCCCGCCGGCCCCACGAAGGCGAACTCGGGGTCGATGACCCGGGTCTCCTGCTGGTTGATCATGATCGAGCCGGTGTGCAGGTCGGCGTGGATCAGCGACTGGGCGTGGTTCATGTAGCCTTCCTTGAGCCAGGCCACGCGCTCCTTGAGGTCGCCGTCGCGGCGGACCTCCTGCACCAGGTCGTCCAGCAGCGGGTTCCAGTTGTTCTCGGGCGATTCCTTGAAGGGGTTGGTGTAGACGAAGTCCTCCTGCAGCTTGCGCAGGTGGGGGTTCATGAAGCGCTCCACCAGCGCCTTTTTCTCCTCGCCCTTCAGGTAGAGGTCGGAGGTGTAGAAGAGGGTGTTCGCCAGGAAGGTGGCGATCTGCTCGGCGAAGTTGGGGAACTTGACCCGCCGGACCAGCGGCTTGCGCATGATCTCGTGGCGGTTCAGGTTCACCATCATCAGCGTGGACATCTCGTAGTCGTGGTCGTAGACCCGGGGCGCCAGTCCGGGGGCGTACTTGTTGTGGAGCATGAGCGCCTCGGTCTCGTAGATGACGCGGTCGCGGGTGAGCGGCCAGTCCTCGCCGACGACGCGCAGGTAGGGGAGCGCCTGCTTGACCACCAGGGTGTGCGCCGGGTTCTCGCGGCTCTGGACCACGAAGACCAGGTTGAGGTTGCCGTCCCCGACTTCCTGGACGTCGTAGCTCTCGTCCGGCGGCAGGATCTCGGCCAGCGCCGGCCGGCCTTTCAGGTAGTCGAGGAGCGTCTCGGGGGTGAGCGGTTGGTAGGCCACGGTTACCTCCTTTCGGGGTAGAGCTCGAGCAGGCCCGCTTCGCTGGCGGCGGCGACGCCGCGCTCGGTGATGAGGCCACGCACCAGCCGGGCCGGGGTGACGTCGAAGCCGTAGTTGGCGGCGGGGCTTTCGGGCGGGGTGAGGAGGACGCGCTTGACCTCGCCCTCGTGCAAGCCCTGGATGTACTTGACCTCCTCCTCGCCGCGCTGCTCGATGGGAATCTCGGCCACGCCGTCGCAGATCGACCAGTCGAGGGTGCTGCTGGGCAGCGCCACGTAGAAGGGCACGCCGTTGTCGGCGGCGGCCAGGGCCTTGAGGTAGGTGCCGATCTTGTTGGCCACGTCGCCGCAGCGGGTCACCCGGTCGGCGCCGGTGATCACCAGGTCCACCAGCCCGTGCTGCATCAGGTGCCCGCCCACGTTGTCGGCCACCACGGTGTGGGGCACGCCCTGCTGCACGAGCTCCCAGGCCGTCAGCCGCGCGCCCTGGTTGCGGGGGCGGGTCTCGTCCACCCAGACGTGGATGGGGATGCCCCGCTTCTGCGCCTCGTACATGGGCGCGGTGGCGGTGCCGTAGTCCACGAAGGCGAGCCAGCCGGCGTTGCAGTGGGTGAGGATGTGGACGGTGTCGCCCTTTTTCTCGTAGATCTCCTCGATGATCTTCACCCCGTGCTCGCCGATGCGCCGGCAAAACTCGGCGTCCTCGTCGGCGATGGCCTGGGCGGTGGCGCGGGCGACCTGCACCCCTTCCGCGGGGGTCTGGGCGCGGCTCGCGATTTCGCGCAGCTGGCGGTCCACGGCCCACTCGAGGTTGACCGCGGTGGGGCGGGTCTTCTTGAGCTTCTCGCCCGCTTCGTGCAGGTAGCCCAAAAAGGCCTCCAGCGAGGACTGCGGGGCCTCCAGCGCCGCCAGGTACATGCCCCAGCCCGCCGCCGCGCCGATCAGCCCGGCGCCCCGCAGGTGCATCTCCTTGATGGCCCGGGCCATGGCGTCGCTGCTCGCCAGGTCTTCGATCACGAACGTGTGGGGTAGGGGCCGCTGGTCGATGATCTGCACCGTGCGGTCGTCGCCCGGTTTGAGCCAGATCGTGCGGTAGTGCTCGCCGCCTACGTTCACCTCATGCTTCCTTTCTGCCCGCGAAGAGGATGTTGAACACCAGCGCCGCGAGCAAGATGACGCCGGTGATCAGGGTCTTCATGTAGATGTCCACGGAAACCTGGTCGAGGCCGTTGCGCAGCACCCCCAGGATCAGGAGGCCTACGATCGTCTGAGGGATGCCGCCCACGCCGCCGAAGAGCGAGGTGCCGCCCAGCACCACCGCGCCGATGGCGTCGATGAGCATGCCGTCGAAGGCGGTGGGGGTGGCGCTGCCAAGGCGGCCGATGCCCACCACGCCGGCGAGGCCGGCGGTGAGCGCGCCGATGACCATCACCGCGGTGATCACGCCCTTGGTGTTCACCCCGGCCAGTTCGGCGGCCTTGGGGTTGGCGCCGGTCATGTAGACGTAGCGGCCGAAGCGGGTGTACTTGAGCACCAGGTGGCCGACGAGGAGGGTGAGCGCGGCGACGATGACGAGCCACTTGACGCCGAAGATGCGGCCGCTGCCCAGGGTCTCGGAAAGCGGCGGCAGGTCGAAGAGGATGCGGCCACGCGTCAGGTAGAGGCTGAGGCCCGAGGCGATGAGCGACATGGCCAGGGTGACCATGAACGAGGGGATGCCGAGCCGCGCGGTGCCCACGCCGTTGATCCAGCCCAAGGCGCCCGCAGCCAGCAGCGCCGCGACGAGGGGCCAGGGCTGGGGCAGGTGGCCGGCGGTGTAGTAGGCCGCCACCACGCCGGCGAAGGTGGCCATGTAGGAGACCGAGAGGTCGATCTGGGCGGTGAGCAGCACGAAGGTGATGCCCGTTCCCATGATGGCCAGCAGCGCGACCTGGTTGAGGATGTTGGCGGCGTTCTCCAGCGTGAGGAAGCTGTCGGAGTAGACCGAGAAGAACAGGATCAGCGCCAGCAGCGTCCAGACCGGGGCGAACTCACGGCTCTTGGCCAGGAAGGTCCGCCAGCGGCTGGGGGGGTTGTTGGGGTCGTGGGGTTCGTTTGCCATGGCGTTACCTCGCTTCGGCCAGCTCGCCGGCGGCGGCGTGCAGCAGTTGTTCCTTGGTCACGGTCTCGCCCACGAACTCGCGCACGATGCGGCCCTTGGCCATCACCAGGATGCGCTCGCTCGCGGCCAGCACCGTCTCGGGCTCCGAGGAGATGAGCAGCACGCCCACGCCGGCCTGGCTAAGTTCACGCAGGATCTTCATCACCTCTTCCTTGGCCCCGACGTCCATGCCGCGCGTGGGTTCGCTGACGACGAAGACCTTCGGGGGCTCCACGAGCCAGCGGGCGATGGCCACCTTCTGCTGGTTGCCGCCGCTGAGGAAGACGACCTCCTTGAGCGGGTCGGGCGGGCGCACGCCGACGCGGCGGATCACCTCGTCGGTCACGGCCACCTCGCGGGGGATCTGCGGAACCAGCCCGGAGATCTGGGCCAGCCAGGGCAGGGTCACGTTCTGGTAAATCGGCTTTTCCAAAAACAGCCCGGTGCGCCGGGAAGGGGGCACGTAGGCGACGCCGCGGTCGATGGCCCGCCGCGGCCCGACGCCGACCGGCCGCCCCTCCAGGAGGATCCGGCCCGCGGTGGGCTTGAGCAGGCCGTACACCGCCTCACCCAGCTCGAAGTGGCCCGAGCCGATCAGGCCGTAAAGGCCCAGGATCTCCCCGGGGTGGAGCTGGAGGTGGACGTCGGTGAAGGTGCGCGGCCGCGTCAGGCCTTCCACCACGAGCACCGGCTGCGAAGCCGCGTGGCGGTCGACGACGGTGCGGCCGCCCATGTACGACTCTTCGAAGAAGGCGGCCTCCTTGCCCAGCATGAGCCGGACGAGTTCTTGTTTGTCGGTGGTTCCGGCCTCGAGCGTGGCTATTTTGCGCCCGTCGCGCAGCACCGTGACCCGGTCGGCCACCCAGGTGACCTCTTCGAGAAAGTGGGAGATGTAGACCACGGCCTTGCCCGAGCGCGCCAGGTTGCGGGTGAGCTCGAGCAGGTGGCGGGTCTCCATGGGGCTGAGCGCGCTCGTGGGCTCGTCCATGATGATCAGCTCCGCCCCCGAGGTGAGGGCGCGGGCGATCTCGGTGAGCTGGTGCACGCCCAGCGGGTAGCGCTCGAGCGGCTCACGGACGTTGACGTGCGCGAAGCCGAGCTCGGCCAGGATGGCCTCGGCCTCGCGGAAGATCCGCGGCCAGTCCACCACCCCGCCGCGCAGCGGCTGACGCCCCAGGAAGATGTTCTCGGCGACGGTGAGCTCGGGCATCACGCTCAGCTCCTGGTGGATCATGGCGATGCCCAGGTCCAGGGCGTGGCGCGGGTTCCTGAGGCGCACCGGCCGGCCCTGCCAGACCATCTCCCCCTCGTAGTCGGGGATGACGCCGGCGAGGATCTTCATCATCGTGGACTTGCCCGCGCCGTTCTCGCCGACGAGGGCGTGCACCTCGCCGCGGCGTACGTCGAAGTCGATGCCCGAAAGGGCCTGGATGCCGCCGAAGCGCTTGGCGACGTGGTGGAGCTCGAGCAAGGGTGCGGTCGTTTCCATGACGGGGAGGCGCCCCCGGCCCTCCGGGGCCGGGGGCCGGGGAGGCTAGGCCAGGAAGTGCTTCTCCTGCCAGAGCAGACCGGGGCCGGCGCCGATGCCGTAGCCCTTGAGCAGCCAGGGCTTGTCGGTCTTCTCCTTGCTCGGGGGCAGGATGGCGGGGCCGTCGGCGAGGATGAACTCGGGGATGTCCTTGCCGGGCATCTCCTTCTGCATGGCGGCGTAGTAGCCGGCCACCAGCGCGCCCCAGTGGATGCGCGCCGAGGAGTTGCGGGCGGTGGCGTGCAGCTTGCCGTCGAGTACCGCCTGAACCGCGGGCGGCATGCCGTCGATGCCGCCGAGGACGATCTCGTTCTCGCGGCCGGCGTTCTTGATCACGTGGTAGGCGGCCAGCGCCATGTCGTCGTTGTGGAAGAAGGCGGCGTCGATCTTCTTGTAGCGGTTGAGGAGGTTCTCCCAGAGCTGGGCCACCTTGGCCACGTCCCAGTCGGCGGGCGACTCGTCGATCACCTTGATGTCGGGGTAGCGCTTGACCACGTTGTAGAAGCCCTGTGCCCGGCCCTGGGCCCCGGTGTGGCCCAGCGAGCCCTGGGTCATGACGATGTTGCCCTTACCGCCGATGGCGTCCACCAGCGCCTGGGTGACCTGTTCGGCCATCCAGACGTTGTCGGGGGCGATGAAGGTGTGCTGCTTGATCTTGCCCCAGGGGGCGAGCATGGTGTCCATGGCGATGACCGGGATGCCCTTGTCGATCATCTTCTGCACCGGCTCCACCAGCGAGCCGATCGAGAGCGACTGGATGGCGACGAAGTCCCAGTCCTTGGCGGCCATGGCGTCCACGGCGGCGCGCTGCTTGGCGACGTCGAGCTGGCCGTCGTACCAGTGGATCTCGACGCCCAGCCACTCGCCCCACTGCTCGACGGTGTCCTTACCCTGGGCGCACCAGGTGGCCTGGAGGCCGGCGTTGGAGAAAGCGGCCTTGAGGGGCCGGTTCTTGCCCTCGGCGGCGCGCACGGTCTGCAGGAAGGCGGGGCCGGCGACGATGCCCATCGAGGCCAGGGCGCTCTGGATCATGAATTTACGGCGGCTAAGGTCGGGTTTACCCATTTTCAACGACTCCTTCGGTCGCACCCGCTGGGGTGCGGTGAATGCGAGGGGATTTCAGGCCGAACGGTCCGGTGCGGTTGGTCGCGCTCTCACCTCCCTCCTTGCTCACAGGGTCTTTCGGGACAGGGCTTCCCAGATGCGCCGCTCGTCGGAGTCGGCGGTCTTGAGGCGGCGCATGCTCAGCGCGACGTAGATCGTCTCGACGATGGCGATCTGGGCGATGCGCGACGAAGCGGCTTCCGGGCGCAGTTCGTGGTAGCTGGAGTAGAGGGTGACGTCGGCCTGCTGGGTGATGGGGGAGGAGAGCGATCCGGTGATGGCCACGGTGGCGGCTCCGTGCTTTTTAGCTTCCTCGAGCGTGAGCACGGGGTCGGTCGAGGCCCCGGTCTGGGAGATGCCGACGACCACGTCGTCCGGCCCCAGGAGGGCGGCGTGCATCAGCTGCAGGTAGGAGTCGGTCTGGATCCAGACGGGCAGACCCAGGCGGAAGAGGCGGTTGTAGAAGGTCTGGGCGATGGGCGCGGAGGTGCCCACGCCGATGATCAGGGTGCGCTTCGCGCCGTCGATGAGGTCGACGACGCGCTCGATACCGGCGACGTCGAGGCTCTGCAGGGTCTCCAGCAGCGCCCGGTTGGCGGCGGCGAAGACCTTCTGGGCGATCTCGCGGGGGCCGTCGGAGGGGTTGACGGTCTCGTGAATGAACTGCACCGGCGAGGCCAAGTCCTGGGTCAGGGCCACCTTGAAGTCGAGGTAGCCGCGGTAGCCGATGGCGCGGCAGAAGCGCAGCACCGAGGGGTCGCTCACCCCCGCCTGCTGTGCCAGCTTGGCCAGCGGCATGTGGATGACCTGTTCCGGGTGCTCGCGCACGTAGTCGGCCACCCGCCGTTCCGAGGGCGAGAGCTTGTCGTAAAAACTGTTGATGCGTGAGAGGACCCTTGCGTTCGTGGCCATGGTGTAGTCCCACTACCTCTGGGTTGTAGTGATTGTACCCCGGGCCGCGGCCGCTGTCAACGGCGGGTATAGGCTGATGGGGTGGAGCTGGACGTGCGTTTTCCCGCGAGTCTCGAGGCCCGCCTGATCCGGCGGGAGAACCGCTTCGTGGTGCGGGCCGTGGCCGGCGGTAAGGAGCTACGGCTGCACCTGCCCAACACCGGCCGGCTCGTCTGGTTGAAGCCGGAAACGCCGCTGCGCTACCTGTCCCGTTCGGGCGGCCGCACCCAGGGGCGGGTGCTGCTGGCGCGGGACGGGGCGGTCTGGGCGCTGCTCGACTCGGCGTACGCCGAGGCGGGGCTGCCGCGGTTGCTCGCGCGCTGGGGCTGGGGTTTCCTCGCCGCCCAGCCCCGGGTGGAGGGGAGCCGGCTCGACGCCCTCGTCCGCGACGCCGCAGGGCGCGAGCGATGGCTCGAGCTCAAGTCGGTCACCCACGTGGAGGCGGGGACCGCCTGCTTCCCCGACGCCCCGTCGGCGCGGGCGTTGCGGCACCTGCGGCTGCTCGCCCGGCACCGGGGGGCGCTCGTCTTCGCGGTGCTGCGGGCCGACGCCGCGCGCTTCGCCCCCTGCCCGGTCGACCCCGCCTTCGCGGGTGCGCTCTGCAGGGCGCTCGAGGCCGGGCTCTGGGCGCGGGCGGTACGGGCGCGCGTCGAGCCCGCGGGCCTCGTATGGGACGCGGAGCTCCCCCTATACTGTGGAGCGTGACGCGCGCGAGGAGGCCCGCAACGTGATCCCCGAAGGGACCCGCTACTACCTGCCGCCCGAGGCGCAGGCGCGGCTGCAGCTGACGCAGCGCTGGCGCGAGCTCTTCGCCGCCTGGGGCTACGCGCCGGTGGAGCTGCCGGCGCTGGAGATCTACGACGCCGCCCACCCGCTGGCGGAGCGCGCCTTCAAGCTGGTCGACAAGAGCGGCCGGGTGCTGGCGCTGCGCTCGGAGTTCACCACCGCGCTGGTGCGCATGGCGCGCAGCCAGCTCGAGTCCGCGGGCCCGCACCGGCTGCAGTACGCGGGGCGGTTGTGGCTGCGCGACAGCGAGGTGGGGCTGGGGCGCCTGCGCGAGTTCGCCCAGGTCGGCGTCGAGGTCTTCGGGGCCTCCTCGCCCCGGATCGACGCCGAGCTGCTGGCGCTCGCGGCCGAGGCGCTGGCGGCGGCGGGTCTGGAAGGTGCGCGCATCGAGGTGGGCCTGCCCGCCTTCGTGGCCGACCTGCTCGACGCCACCGGGTTGGAGCAGGAGCGCGTGCGGAAGTTGCACACCGCCATCGACCGCAAGAACACCCCGGAGCTGGCCGAGCGGCTCGAGCGTTACGGGGTGCGCGGAGCGCTGGCGGAGGCGCTCTTGGCGCTGCCCGACCTCTTCGGAGGGCGCGAGGTGCTGGCGGCGGCGCGGCGGCACGCGGTGAGCGAGCGCGCGCGCATCGACCTGGACTGGCTCGAGGAGGTGCTGGCGCTTTTGCCCGCAGGGCTCGAGCCGCTCTTCGACCTGGGCATGGCCCGGGCCTACGACTACTACTCGGGCATTCACTTCCGCGCCTACACCCCCGACTTCGGGCTGCCCCTCCTGGGAGGCGGCCGCTACGACGGCGCGGGGGTGCCCTTCGCCGCCGGGTTCGCGCTGGGCCTGGAGCGCGTCCTCGAGGCCGCCGGGCTTCCCGCGGCCGCGCCGGTGCCGGACGCGCTGGCGCTGGACGCGGCGACGGCCCGCGCCCTGCGCGCACAGGGGCTGGCGGTGGAGCTCGCCTGGACCGGCGACCTGGACGAACTCCGGGCCTACGCCAGGCGGCGCGGCATTCCCCGCATCGCCGGCCCCGAAGGCGAGGTGGCGCCGTGACCCTCTCCGGCTTCGACTGGGTGGTGGCCCTGCCCAAGGGCCGGATGATGGCCGATGCCTACCGCATCTTCGAGCGCGCGGGCTACCCGCTGCCCGCGGCCGCCGGCGAGCGCGAGCTGTGGCACGCGGGGGAGGGGGTGGCCGTGCTCGAGCTGCGCGGCGGCGACGTGCCCACCTACGTCGACCTGGGCATCGCCGACGTGGGCGTGGCGGGGCGCGACGTGCTGCTCGAGGCTGGTCGCGAACTCTACGAACCCGTGGACCTGGGTTTCGGCGCCTGCCGGCTCTCGCTCATCCGCCGGCCGGGCGACGAAGGGCCGGTGCGCCGGGTGGCGAGCAAGTACCCCCGGTTCACCCAGGCCTGGCTGCGTTCGCGCGGCCTGGTGGCCGATGTGGTCAAGCTCTCGGGCAACGTCGAGCTGGCGGTGCTCACCGGCCTGGCCGACGCGGTGGTGGATGTGGTGCAGACCGGCAGCACCATCCGCGCCGCCGGTCTCGTCGAGGTGGAAGTGCTGGCGCGCTCCAGCGCCCGTTTGGTGGTCAACAAGAGCGCGCTCAAGCTCAAGCGCGCCGTGTTGCGTCCCCTTATCGAAGAACTGCGCCGAGCGACGCGGAAACCTGAAGGTTAGGAAAAGGCCCGGCGCGGAGCCGGGCTTTTCGATGCGCGTACAGGGTCTAGGGGCAGGTGAAGGAGCGGGTCGGACCGACCGCCAGGAAACCGGAGTGGCTTATGGGAACGCCAAAGATCGTTCCCGTCACAAGCTTTATCATGTAGCTGAAGGAATCGCTGCTCGTTACCAGGTCGTCCATCTGCACGGCGCCGGGAGCGGCCCTGAAAGAAGTTACCCCCCAGTCGTAACTTCCGCTGTAGCTTTCGCCGAAAGCACTCAGGTCGGGAAGTTCGTAGCTTTGCGCCGTGGTGATCACTGAGAATTCAAAAGGTGATTGTTTGATCGTCAGAAAGTAGCCGGGGGCCGGATTGAGGTTGCTGCTCCAGGCAAATCGGCTGCCAGGGCCGATACCGCTGGCGCCGTTGGCGGGCTCACTGAGCGTGGGCGGCTCGGGGACGGTCATAGCCAGGGCCTGGCTACTGGTGGGGACGGTGAACCAAGCGCCGCCCGCCAGAGCGCCGCTACCGTTTTTGAGGAGCACGGAAACCGATAGCAGGGCTTCGTCAATGTCCGGGCTGGTAAGGGTGAAGGCGCCGGTCATGGGGTTGGAAAAGGTGGCGGTCAGTATTTCACCGGCGCTGTCTTCGCTAAAGCGGACTCCGGCGGTAACTCCGTAAATAGCAGTTCCGCTATAGGGGGTGACGGTCAAGCTCAGTTCGTGGCCGTTCGGCGAGGTGAAGGGGTTCAGAGAAAAATCTTTACCCGCAAAATCGCCGCCGTCGGCGACCGTGAAGGCGTCGCTCTTCCCGACCGCGGTAAAAACTTTGGCGTTGCCGTCTGCGTCTTTGGTCCACTCCAGCGCGTGCAGGGCGCCGTGAGCACTGTCTGAGGCCAGGCTTGCGGTGACGTCGAAGTTGGTATTGCCGCTACCGTCGCTGTCGATGTTCGTGGTTGCCATTGCGCCCGGCGACTCGTAGTCTATGCCAACCGCGCGCCCGGAAGCGCCGGAACCGCTGACGGTGCCGCTGATCCCGGCCGAGTAGGAGGACGAAAAAGCACCGTGGTTGGTAATAAGTGTTGGGTCTGCACGGTTCAGGCCCGCGTAAGCAACGTATGCATGGCTGCCTGTTTCGACTATCACCTGATAAGGAAAGATGACGTTGCTAACGGCAAAGGTGCCGTTTGCGTTGCTGGTGACCAGGCCGTGGCCGGGGATGAGCACCCGGAGGCCCGCCTGGGGCGCTCCCCAGGGCTCCCGGATCACGCCGCTGACGTTGGCTATGTGGGGGTTGACGGTTATCGTGGCGCTGGCGCTCTGGCCGCCGGCGCTGGCCGTCAGCGTGACCGTCTGGGTGCTTTGGACGCCGATTGGCGGCGTGTACTGGGTGCTGGCGCCGCTGGTGGTCGAGATGGTGCCCAGTTCGGGGTTGAGGCTCCAGCTGACGGTACCCCTGGCCCCGCCGGCGGTGAAGGTGGTGGGGCCGTCGCCGGCGGTGACGGAGAGCGTTTCGGGGCTGACCTTGAGCGGAGCCTGTCCGCCGCAGGCGCTGATGGCGAAAAGAAAGGCCAGCGCTACAACCCCAAAGAGGCTCAAACGGATCAAACGCACTACGGTGATTTTGTTCATAATTCTCTCCGTTCTTACCAAAGTCACTTAAGCATAGTAAATGACCGTCACAAAGCCGTCACAAGGAAATCAATGCAACATAGGAAGGCGTCAGGAGTCTATTCGGCCGCCTCCCAACTGCTAGAATGCCCCCGTGACGCCCGAGCGCTACCGCCGCCTCAGGGACGTGCTGGACAAGCGCCAGCCCGACCTGACGGTGCTGATGGAAAACGTTCACAAACCCCACAACCTCTCGGCCATCCTGCGCACCGCCGACGCGGTGGGCGTCTACGAGGCGCACGCGGTTAACCCCACCGGCGGGGTACCCACCTTCCACGACACCTCCGGAGGCAGCGAGAAATGGGTCTACCTGCGGGTACACCCGAACGTCGACGAGGCCGTCGCCCACCTGAAGGAGCGCGGCTTTACCGTCTACGCCGCCAACCTCTCGGAACGCGCCCTGGACTACCGTGAGGTCGACTACACCCTTCCGTCGGCGGTGCTCCTGGGAGCGGAGAAGTGGGGGGTTAGCCCGCGCGCCGCCGAACTGGCCGACGCCGACGTCGTCATCCCGATGATGGGCATGGTTCAGAGCCTCAACGTCTCGGTGGCTGCGGCGGTGATCCTCTTCGAGGCGCAGCGCCAGCGCCTGGCTTCAGGCCTCTACGACCGGCCCCGCCTCGACCCCCTCACCTACCGGCGCACCCTCTTCGAGTGGGCCTACCCGCGCGAGGCGGCGGTGCTGAGGCGCCAGGGCCTTCCCTATCCGGAGCTGGACGAAGAAGGGCGCATCGTTTGACGCGCCGCTCGAAAGCGGCGCGTTCCCGGTCGGAGCTCTGCTGCCTACGGCAGGTTCACGGCGCGTTCCTCGCTGCCGATCAAGAACCCGCTTTCGCTAACCGGGGAGCCGAAGTAGGCATATAACAGCAAGACCGCGGGTGAAACCCTACCGGGAGAGGCCAACGCGTCGACCTCCCCCTATACGATCCTGTCCAGGCGGAAGGTAACCACACTCCATGAGTAGGGGTTCGAGCCGTAGCTCACACCGAAGGGGCTGAGGTCCACCAGCGTGGTTTCCCTGCCCGCGGTGTACACCCGAACGTCGAGGTCGCCGGAAAAATAGACGAGCGAGAGGGCGCCGCTTGGAGCATTCCAGCGGAAGGTGGCGTCCGCGGCCACGCCGGCCCCATCGGGAGGATCGAGCAGTTCCACCGGGTAGCGCAGCGTCAGGGTGTGAGCCGTCGTCGAGCTGGGCACGCTTTGCCAGCGCACGCTAAAGACGTTTGCCCCTCGGCTCGCCGCAGCGGCGAGCACCATCTGCGCCGCGTCCAGGTCGGGGCTGCGGACGGTGTACCCATCGCTGGAGGGGGACCCGTCCCGGTACGTAACAAGCGGTCTGGCGTACTCCAGAGCGCCCGCGAAGCGCGCGCCCGCGAGCTGATAGGCGCGGTCGAGCCCGGAGGGGACCTCGACGGTGACGTCGAGGTCGTGGGTGCCGGGGACGGGTGCGAGATCGAGGTCCACGTTCGAAATAGACCCTCCTGCGGCCAGGTCGACGTCGCCGTAGACGCCGTAGCCGCTGAAGTCCTGAGCGTTATGGCTGGCGTCCTGGCTCCACTCGAGGGCGTGGAGGGTGCCGCGGGTCACCGGTTGGAGCAGGAAGGCCGGGAAGCTGTAGCTGGTCTCGGTTCCGATTGCGGAGGATTCCATGCTTTCGCTACCTATCGCGTGCGCCGAGGCCAGTTGCAGCCCGAGGGTGTTTCCCGCCGTGGTGTTGGCCACGGTTCCCTGCAGGCCGGTCGAGTAGATACCGGAAGTATTTTCGGTGAAGACCTGTGGATCGGTGCGCTGGATTCCCTGGTAGACGACGAACTTGTGGCTCTCCCGCTCCACGATGAGGGTGTAGGGGACGGTGACCCCATCGAAGGAGAACCGACCGTTGACGTCGGTGGTCACGATGGATTTTCCGGGAAGCAGCACCCGGATCCCCGGGGCCGGAAGGCCGCTGGCGTCGGTTACGGTTCCCCAGATCTGGGTGGTGGTGGTTTTGGGTCCTCCGCAGGCGGCCAGTAGCAGGGCGATCGCCACGAGGGCGACCAGGTTGCTTTTCCTCACGATGCACCTCCAGCGCGAGTCTAGAGGAGGCACCGTTACGGCCGCGTTTCCACCCTGGGCCCCGCGCCGGGACGACGCAGCGGTGGCGTTTTTCGCGTTGGCGGCCCCCACCCCGATGGCCGGCGCTTTGCGCCTTAGCCGTGGCCTTTCGGCCACGGTGGTGCAGGCGCCGGCCTCAGGCGGGCTCGAGCGCCTTGACCAGCTCCAGCAGTTCGCGGTGGTCGCGGATGCGGGCCGTGGGCTCGGGCCCGGGCTCATCGGCGTGGTCGCCCTCGAAGAGGACCGTGTGGCGGTAGCCGGTGCGACGGGCGCCGGCGATGTCGGTGCGGGGGTGGTCGCCGGTGTGCAGCGCCTGCCCCGGCTCCACCCCCAGGGCTTCGAGGGCGGTCAGGAAGGCGCGCGGGTCGGGCTTGAAGACCCGGGTCTCGTCGGAGAAGGAGAAGGCGGAGAAGTAGGGGAGCAGCCCCTCGCGGTCGAGGTAGTGACGCAGCATCGCCCCGCCCGAGACCCCGGTGTCGGAGACGATGGCCAGCTTGTAGTGGCGCGCCAGCTCGGGCAGGGCCTCGTGCACTCCTGGGCGGACGACCAGATCGGCGTCGCGCCCGGTCTCGGCCAGCGCCCGGGCGGTGCGGCGAACCCGTTCGGGGTCGTAACGCAGGCCCAGCAGCTTGAAGGCGTAGGCCACCCGCTCCTCGAGCGACATGAAGACCCCGGCCCGCCAAGCGTCGTTAAACTTACGGGTGGCCTGGCTCCAGGCGTCGCGCACCTCGGCCTCGCCCGCGGGCACGCCGGCCTCGTCGCTGGCGGCGAGCAGGATCTCGTAGCGCTCGGGCAGCACCTGAGCGGCGTAGTTCGGCCCCTCGACCATCAAGGTTCCCCAGAAGTCAAAGGTCATCGCCTTCATGCTTCACCTCGCTTGAGCCCTGCGCGGCTTGCCGGGGCGGGGCCGCCCCGCCGCGCCTCGGGGCGGGCGCCCTTGGGGGTAAACACCGTCCGGCCGGTACGCGGGGACGTCCGGCACAGCGGTTTACCGAAGGCGACTTTGGACTATTTTACAACCCGAAGCGGGCGTAGATGGTGTCCACGTACCGCAGGTAGTGGGCGGGGTCGAAGGCCGCGGCCAGCTCCCCTGGGGTGAGCGGGTTCTCCGGGTCGGCGGCCAGCAGCTCGGCCAGTTCGCGCCCCTCCTCCCAGCACCTCATGGCGTTACGTTGCACCAGACGGTAGGCGCGGTCGCGCTCCAGGCCCTTTTCGATGAGCAGGTTCAGCACCCGCTGGCTGTAGACGAGGCCGCGGGTGAGCTCGAGGTTCTTTCGGATGCGGTCTTCGTGAACCGCCAGCCCCCGCAGCACCCGGGTGAGGCGGCGGGTGAGGTAGTGGGCCAGGGTGGTGCTGTCGGGTAGGATCACCCGCTCCACCGAGGAGTGGCTGATGTCGCGCTCGTGCCACAGGGCCACGTTCTCGAGCCCGGCCTGCAGGTTCGACTTGAGCAGGCGGGCGAGGCCGGAGACGTTCTCGAGGGCGACCGGGTTCTTCTTGTGGGGCATCGAGCTGGAGCCCGTCTGCCCCTCGCGGAAGGGCTCGGTGGTCTCGAGCACCTCGGTGCGCTGCAGGTGGCGCAGCTCCACGGCGACGCGCTCGAGGTTCGCCCCGTAGACCGCGAGCGCGGCCAGCACCTCGGCGTGGCGGTCGCGCGGGGCCACCTGGGTGCTCACCGGCTCGGGGACGAGGCCCAGACGCCCGGCCACGTGGGCCTCCACCTCGGGCGGGGTGTGGGCGTAGTTGCCCACCGAGCCGCTCACCACCGCGGTGGCGATGGCTTCCCGGGCGCGGCGGAGGCGTTCGCGGTCGCGCAGCGCCGCGGCGTAGAAGCTGAGGAAGCGCAGGCCGAAGGCGGTGGGCTCGGCGTGCACCCCGTGGGTGCGGCCCACGGCGGGGGTGTGCTTGTAGCGCACGGCGAGGTCGACGAGCGCCGCGAGAAGCTCTTCCAGCTCGGCCAGGATCAGGTCCAGGGCTTCGGCGAGCAGCCGGTTCTGGGCGGTGTCCACCACGTCGGAGCTGGTGAGGCCGTAGTGGAGGTAGCGCCGCACTGCGGCGTCGCCGCTGCGCTCCGCCAGGGCGCGCACGAAGGCGACCACGTCGTGGTGGGTCTCGGCCTCGATCGCCGCCACCCGCTCGCTGAACTCGGGTTCGAAGTCGCCGGCGGGCAGGGCCCGGGCCAGGCGCTCGGCCACGCCCGCGGGAACGGCCCCCAGGTCTTCCCAGGCCTCCAGGGCCAAGCGCTCGACCTCGGCCCAGACGCGGAAGCGGTGTTCGGGCGACCACAGGGCCGCCATCTCCGGGGTCTGGTAGCGCGCGATCATCGGCCCCAGCCTAGCACGCAGGCCGCCCTGTCGGCTGGACGACGTCGCCGCCGCGGCGGCGGGCGCAGGGTGGAGGGGAGGAGGAAGGACATGACCAACGCCACGACCCAAACCCACCGAACCGTACGCGGCCTGATCGCGGGCCTCGTCGCCGCCGTTCCCATGGGGGCGCTTACGATGATGCTCGGCCTTGCTGTCGGTATGGGGTTCTTCGAGCCCCTGCGCCTGATCGCCAGCGCGCTGCTGGGGGAAGCCGCCCTGGACGGCGTGTTCCCGGTGCTGCTCGGCCTGATGCTGCACATGGCGACCGGCGCGTTGCTGGGGGGCCTGTACGCCCGCACCGTGCGGCCCTCCGCCAGCACCCCCGCTGCGGGGATCGTCTACGGGCTGGGGGTCTGGGCGGCGGCCGCGCTGGTTCAGGGCGCCGCCGCTCCGCTGCTCGCCCAGAACCTGCCGGGCTGGATCTTTGCCCTGGCCCACGCCGCCTACGGCCTCTTGCTCGCCGCGCTGCTGCGGCGCTGAGTGGCGGGCGGCGGGGACCGGGGGGCTCAGTCCCCCGGTTCTTCTTGGTCGGGCGGCGGCCTGAGGGCGCGGTCCAGCGGCTCGGGCTCGGGTCCCTCGTCCTCGCCCAGGTCGGAGCGGAAGCGGCGGAGCGCCGGGGCCAGGCGGCTTTGGAAGCTGCCCACGGCGCGGTTGTAGGCGGTCACGCTCTTTTCGAGGCCCCGGCCCACGTCGGCGAGCGCTCCGGTGAGGGTGTCCAGGCGCTCGATCAGCACCCGCCCCGAGGCGGCGATGCGGCGGGCGTTTTCGCTGAGGGCTTGCTGCTGCCAGCCGTAGGCCACCGCCTTGAGCAGCGCTACCAGGGTGACCGGCCCCGCGGGCAGCACCTTCTGGGCGAGGGCGTCGTCGAGCAGGCGGCCGTCGGCTTCGAAGGCCGCGGCGAGCGCGGCTTCGCTGGGCACGAAGACGACGACCAGGTCGGGGGCGGGGTCGAAGGCCTTCCAGTAGGCCTTGGCGGCCAGTTCCTTGATGCGCGCCCGCAGCGCCCGGGCGTGTTCGTTCAGCCTGGCGGCGCGTTCGCCGTCGCTGGCGGTCTCGAGCGCGGCCAGGTAGGCGGTCAGGGGGGCCTTGGCGTCCACGGGCAGCACCGCCCCTCCGGGCAGCCGCACGACCAGGTCGGGCCGCCCCGCCGGGGTGTGCACCTGGACGTCGAAGTCCACGTGGGCCGCCATGCCCGCAAGCTCGACGACGCGTCGCAGCTGCAGCTCGCCCCACTGCCCGCGCGCGCTCGAGCTCCGGAGCGCCTGGCCCAGCGTCGTCGTCGCCTGCTCCAGCGTCCGCTGTTGCTCGGCGAGGCTGCGCAGCTGCTCGGCGAGGCGGCCGTAGGCGCCCTCGCGCTTCTCCTCCAGCGCCCGCACCTGCGCCTCCAGCCGCGCCAGATGCTCGCGCAGCGGACCTACGAGCCCGGCGAGCTCGGCCTTGTGGGTGCTCAGCCGGCCGCCCAGCTGGTCTTCCAGCCGCCCCAAGAGCTCGGCGCTGCGCTCGGCCAGGCTGCGGGCGCTCTGTTCCAGGTTGCGGTGGGAGAGGGCCACGAAGGCGTCGGCGAGCTCGCCTTTGGCCCCTTCGATCCAGGCGTTCTTGGCGCGCTCGGCCTCCAGTTCGGCGCGCGCGCGTTCGAGCTCGCGCACCAGGGACCGTTCGCGCCGCGCCCACGTCGCCCCGCGCCGGGCGGCCAGCGCCCCGGCGAGCGCCAGCCCCAGCAGGAAGGTGAGCAGAAGGTGCAGCGCGGTGTAAGCGGGCTCCACGCCCCCACCTTACCGGAAGGTAGTGTGGGCGACGGTGCCAAAGCGGGAACGGCGCTAGCCTGGGGGTGGAGGGAGAAACATGAAGATCACCGCAACGCAGGACGGACCGTACCTGGTGCCTACCGGCGGCAAGGCGCGCGTGAACGGCGAGGTGCTGGAAAAGGCGCAGGTGGCGCTCTGCCGCTGCGGCCACTCGCGGAACAAGCCCTTCTGCGACGGCAGCCACAAGGCGGCCGGCTTCTCCGCCCCGGCGGTGGAGATCGAGCTCGAGCTGGGCTGACCTGCGCGCGCCGGGCATACTGAGGGGGTGCGAAGGCTCACTCCCGAGGCCGTGCGCTTCCTCTCCGGCCCCGCCGCCCAGGCCGAGCTGGCGGCGCTGGCCGGGGAGCCGCTCGACCCCCTGGCCACCGTCGCCGCCCTGCGCAAGCGCTGGGGCGAGGACGAGGCCGCCTGGCTTTACGACCAGGCGCGGTTACGCCTTCGGGCGCGCGGCAAGTTTCCCGAAGCCGGGGCCCTGCTCTTCGAGGCCGAGGCGCTCGAGCAGGCGAGCGCCGGGCCGGTGGCTCGCTGGCGGGCGGAGCAGGTCTTCGGCCCCTACGAGCGGGTGGCCGACCTGGGCGCCGGGATCGGCGGCGACGCGCTGGCCCTCGCGGCGGCAGGCAAGCGGGTGCGGGCCGTCGAGCGCGACCCGGTGCGGGCCGCCATCCTCGAGCACAACGCCGCGGCGCTGGGGCTTGCGGACCGCATCGAGGTGGTGACGGGCGACTGGCGGGCGCTGGCGCTGGACGTGGACGCGGCCTTCGCCGACCCCGCGCGCCGCAGCGGGGGCCGCCGTACGGTCCGGCTCGAAGCGATGGAGCCGCCGATTCGGGACCTGGAGCGCCTCGCCCGAAGGCTGCCGGCCCTGGCCGTCAAGCTGGCCCCGGCGCTCGACAAGAGCGAACTTCCGCCCGGGGCGGGTCTCGGCTTCGTCTCGCTCGCGGGCGAGCTGAAGGAGGCGCTGGCCGGTTTCGGTGAGCTGGCGGCGCCCGAGCCCTGGGCGGTGGCCCTGCCCGCGGGCGTCCGGCTCCTTGGCCCCGAGGGCCCCGAGCGGACCGGCCCCGTCGGAAACTACCTCTACGAGCCCGACCCCGCGGTGATCCGCGCCGGTCTGGTGCGGCGGCTGGCGGCCGAGCTGGACGCCTGGCAGCTGGATGCGCAGGTGGCCTACCTGAGCGCGGACGAACCCCGCAGCACGCCGCTGGTGCGCGGCTGGCGGGTGCTCGAGCACGGTCCCTTCCGGCAGAAGACGGCGGCGGCCTGGCTGGCCGCCCACGGCGCCGGCGGGGTGGAGGTGAAGCGTCGCCGCAGTCCCGTCGAGCCCGCGGTGCTCGAGAAAAAGCTGAGGGCCGCCCTCGTTCCCGGCGGCCCGACCCTCACCCTCTTCCTCACCCGGATCGCGGGCCGCTCCTGGGCGGTCCTGGGCCGGCGGCCGTAGCTACTCGCCGGCCGCCCGGGCGATCTGCTGCGCCAGGCCCTGCTCGCGCTCGAGGAAGCCGGGGCTGTAGACGCGCACGGCCTCGCCGCCGCCGCGGTGGCCGCCGGTGGCCCAGACCAGGAAGTTTCCGGCCAGGGGGCCGTCTTCGATCTTGAAGACGAGGAAGTTGCCGCCCTCGCCCAGGATGCGGACCCCGCCCAGCTCCTCGGGCTGGATCGGCGGACCCTGAGCCCCGGGCTCGAGGTGGACCATCCAGGTCCCCGGGTCTTCGGGGTCAGCCGAGAGGAAGACGGTCTGGAAGGTGCGCCCGCCCAGGCCGAGGTTCACGTACTCGTAGATGCGGTCGCCCTCGTTGGGCGCGCCTTCAGGGGCGGCGCCCGACTGGGCCAGGGGGAAGTGGTTGGGCTTTTGCACCAGCTTCGCGAGCTCGTCCACCCAGGCCGCGGCCCGCCCCGGGATCAGGTGTTCGGGGATGGGCGGGGCCACCTCGGGCGCGTCCGCTTCGGCGGGCGCCGGATCTCCGTCCGCTCTCGTTTCGGAAACGCCCGTTTCCGTCGCCGTTTCCGTGGCTTCGACGGCGGGGGCGCGGTCGGAGGCGAGCACCGTGCCTGCCGGTTCTTCGGATCCGCCGGGCCAGAGGCCGAAGGCGGCGATCGCCAGGCCGGAGACCACCCCCAACACCGCGGGCGACGACCAGCGCCGCGAAAACAGCGCCATCGAAGCGCTGAGCAGGACGAGAACGAGTCCGATGACGACCAGGTTCATGCAGCCCATTCTACGGCAGGCCCGCCGGGGCATCCGCCCGCGCTAGAGTGCAGGTATGGAACGCTTCGAGGTGCGTACCCGCTCCCGCAACCAGATGGTGAAGATCACCGCCCAGGTCGAGGCGGCCGTGCGCACGCTGGGCCTCGACGAGGGCGCGGTGCTCGTCTACTCGCCCCACACCACCGCGGGGATCGTCGTTCAGGAGGGGGCCGACCCCGACGTGGCCCACGACCTGCTGGCGCGCCTGGCCGAACTGGTCCCGCATCGTCACCCCGCCGACCGCCACGCCGAGGGCAACTCCGACGCCCATCTCAAGACCGCGCTGGTGGGCCACGGGCAGCTGCTGCCGGTGAGCGGAGGCCGGCTGGCGCTGGGCACCTGGCAGCAGGTCTTCCTCGCCGAGTTCGACGGTCCGCGAACGCGGCAGGTGTGGGTGTCGCCTATCGGTTAGGCCGAAAGCCGTTCCGGATTAAGAGCTTTGCGGCGTAGACAAAGGGATTATCGGTGTATCCCATGTCGGCGGTTCGGGCTAGTTTTTCCACCAATCGGCTTGGCCCCCAGAAAAACCAGCCCCTTTGGGCAAAGAACCGTTCGAGAGGTTCCTCGTCGCCTTTTATTTTCCCTACGACCATGCCTGGAACCAGCGATACGGTTCCATTGATTGCCCCCTCGTCGACGAGGTCCGATTTGAGTCGCCGAAACAAGATGCGACGGTACTTCTCGTCCTTGAACAGCCTGTAACCTTCACCTCTGACAAACTCTGCGTCGATGTGTTTAAGCGCGACGCCTGGAGAGTCCAGGTAAGACTTGACTTCGATAACCAGCAAGACGTTTTCGCGGGGGTGGTATGCAAGAACGTCAATTTCCGGCCTTGGGGATGAAGGCCGGCCGATCATACGCTTTTCTTCCTTTGTCAAGTTGACCCGGTGACTGGTACGCGCCCAGAAACCATCGCGTTCCAGCAAGAAGCGAACCAGTTCTTCAAAGTAGTGCATGGGACAACTTTACAGCGTCAGAACGAGTGCGAGCAGCCCCGCGGCTGCGGTGGCCACGGCGTTGTTGACGTCGTTCGTCCACCAGCCCAGGCGTTCTTCCAGCGGACCGGTCAGGGTGTCGAGCACCGCGCCGAAGACGCCGGCGGCGAAGACCGCGCCGCGGTGCTCTCCGCCGAAGGGGAGCGCCACCAGCGCCGCGCCCAGCAGCAGCGCCAGCGTGCCCGGAAGGCTCACCGCGGCGTTGGTGCCGCTCGGCACCCGGCCGCGGCCGGGGCGCCAGGCCCAGGGGGCGCGCCCCCCCAACTCGCTGGCCAGGGTGTCGGCCAGCGCCGCCGCCACCGCCCCGTAGAAGAAGAGGGGACCCAGAAGAACTCCGCCCAGCCCTGCCGGCAGGCCGTTGGCGAGCACCTGCGCGGGCCCGCGGCCGCGGCGGTCGCGCGAGCGCGGGTTGCCCCGGGCGGCCAGGCTCCCGAGGGCCACGAAGAGCAGGAGCGCGGCGGCGGTGCCCAGCCCGCCGGCCCACCAGGCGAGCGCGCCCACGAACATGGCGGCCAGCCCCGCACGCGGCCGCAGCCAGCCCAGGGCCACGGCTAGCCCGCCCAGCACCGCGCCGAGTGCGGGCCCGGCGGCGTAGAAGAGTGCGAGCTTCGGGTCCATCAGCCGCGGCGGACGACGCGCACGTCGGGGATCTCGCGCAGGGCCTGCTTGTAGCGCATGAGTTCTTCCTCGTTCCTGACCTCGAGGCGGATGCGCATACGCGCGACGTGGCCGCTCACCTGGGTGTCGGCCCCCAGCACGCTCTTACCCAGGCCGGCGAAGACGTCCATCACGTCGCGCAGCAGGCCGGGGCGGTCGGAGGCCTCGAGGTGGATCTCGACGACGAAGTGGCCGGTCTTGCCGGTGTCCCAGCTGGCGGCGATGCAGCGCTCGGGTTCGCTGCGCAGCAGCCGCTGCATGTTGGGGCAGTCGGCGCGGTGCACGGTGACGCCGCGGCCGCGGGTCACGTAGCCGAGGATGACGTCGCCGCGCACCGGCTTGCAGCAGCTGGCCAGCTTGATGGGGGCCTGGAGATGGCCTTCGAGCAGGATGCCGCTGGGGCGCGGCGGGGTCTTGGGCGCCGGCTTGGGCTTCTCGCGCAGCTCGTTGGGAACGAGGATGCGGGCGATCTGGTGGGGCGTGACCCGGCTCTGGGCCAGCGCCAGGTAGACGTCCTCGGGGCTCTTCGGCAGGTTCAGCTTCTCGGCGGCGCGCTCCAGCTCCGCCTCGCTGGGGAGGCGCAGCCCCCGCCGCTTGAAGTACTTCTCCAGGGTGCGCTGGCCCTTGGCGAGCAGCTCGTCGCGCTCGGCGGCGCGGAAAAAGTGGCGGATCTTCTGGCGGGCCGAGCGCGAGTGGGCGAAGTTGAGCCAGTCCTTGCTGGGTCCCGGCGAGCTCTTGGAGGTGAGGATCTCGACGATGTCGCCGTTCTTGAGCTCGTAGCTGAGCGGCACGATCTTGCCGCCCACCTTGGCGCCGATCATGCGGTGGCCCACCTCGGTGTGGATGTGGTAGGCGAAGTCCACCGGGGTGGAGCCCTTGGGCAGGTCGATGACCCGCCCCTTGGGGGTGAAGACGAAGACGCGGCCCGAGAGCAGGTCGTGCTGCACGGCCTCGACGAAGTCGCGGCTGGTGGTGAAGTCGCGTTGCCACTCCTGCAGCAGCTCGATCCACCTCACCCGCCGCTTGAGCTGGTCGGGGTCGGTGAGGCCCTCCTTGTAAAGCCAGTGGGCGGCGACGCCGTACTCGGCGACGCGGTGCATCTCGCGGGTGCGGATCTGCACCTCGAGCGGCAGGCCGCCCGGGGTGATTACGGTGGTGTGCAGCGACTGGTAGCCGTTGGGCTTGGGCTGGGCGATGTAGTCCTTGACGCGGCCGGGGATGGGCGGCCAGAGGGCGTGCACCAGCCCCAGGACGTGGTAACAGACCTGTTTTTCGCGGGACGCGGTCTCCTCGGGGCTGGGTACCGGTTTGGGGTCGAGGATGACGCGCAGGGCCAGCAGGTCGTAGATCTGCTCGAGCGTCTTCTCCTCCCGCTGCATCTTCTTCCAGATCGAGAAGAGGTGCTTGGTCCGGCCCGAGACCGAGAAGCCGTCCACCGAGAGGCCCAACACGTAATCGCTTTCGAGGGCGTGCTCCAGGGCGCTCTTGGCGTTCTCGACCACCTCGCGGTGGGCCTGGCTGTGGTGGGCCAGCCGTTCCACCAGCGCGGTGTACTCCTCGGGGTGCAGGTAGCGGAAGGCCAGATCCTCGAGCTCCAGCTTGATCTGCCCGATGCCCAGGCGGTGGGCCATGGGAGCGAAGATCTCGAGCGTCTCCTTGCTGATCCGCCGCTGCTTCTCGGGCGGCATGTACTCGAGGGTGCGCATGTTGTGGGTGCGGTCGGCGAGCTTGACGATGATGATGCGCAGGTCGCGGGTCATGGCGATGAACATCTGCCGCAGGTTCTCGGCCTGCTGGTCCTCGACGCTCGTCGCCATCTTGGAGAGCTTCGAGACCTTGGTCTCGCCCTCGACGATGCGCGCCACGTCCTCGCCGAAGCGCTTGCGAATCGTTTCGAAGCTCACCGACTCCACGTCCTCGACGGTGTCGTGCAGCAGCCCGGCGATCAGCGAGTCGGGGTCCATTTGCAGCTCGGCGAGGATCTCGGTGACCGCGACCGGGTGGGTGATGTAGGGCTCCCCCGAGCGGCGGTACTGGCCCACGTGGGCCTGGTAGGCGAAGTCCAGGGCCTCGCGCACGCGCACGCGCGCCTCCTCCGGCAGGTAGCCGAGCTTGGGCTCGAGCTGCTGCCAGAGGACGGTGGGGGTGATCGTCGCGGTTTCCATCGTGCGCCTGCGTATTCTCCAGTCTAGCACGCGTATGCAGAAACCCTGAATAAAGCAAGACCCCGCCCGGAGGCGGGGCGCGAACCTGCCGAAGCAGGGGAGGGTTGGTGCCGGGAAGGGGACTTGAACCCCTACGGCCTAAGCGGCCACTAGCCCCTCAAGCTAGCGCGTCTACCAATTCCGCCATCCCGGCGCGTAGCGCGCAACATTCATGGTATCGGGACGCCTGCAGGGTGTCAAGAAGGGGCCAGGAGCCCCGCCGCTGCGCGGGCGGAGCGGTCCGGGACTCGCGCGCGATGGGGCTCGCGCGGCCGCTACGGTGCGGCGACCTCGAGGGTGCCGAGCCAGTTGACGCCGTCGTAGTCGAGGTCGTTGGCGAGACGAATCGCGTACTCGGGGCGCGTCGCCAGCCGCGGCGCGGGGTCACGTACGGCTACGCCAAAGCGCCAGCGCCCGGCTTCGAGGCCAGCGATCCCCTCTTGGACGAAGGTTTCCGTAGCACCCGCCGCGAGTGTGCGCAGGTCGAAGCCGAGCGGCCGCTCCACGGTCCGGTCACCTCGTCGCAGCACGAGCACCACGTTGTAGCGCCGCTTGAGCCGTGAAAAGCCGTCGTTGCGCAGATTGAGCCGGAAGGCCCAGGCCTTGCCCGCGGGCGCCTTGGTCCAGGCGGCTTCCTCCACCACCAGCCGGTAGCCCATGCGCGCGGCGATCTCGCCGTAAATCCCGTCCTGGCGCCAGCGGTCCAGCATGCCCGGGTGGTAGTCCGCGTTCAGGTAGTCCAGGTGGGCGCGCTCCAGCTCGGCCAGCGCCCGCGCGCCTCGGGCGCGGGCGGGGTCGTCGCGGTCTTCGGCCTCGCAGGTCTCGCCGCCGAAGACCAGGTAGGCGTTCTCGGCGTAGGTGAAGGCGCGCCACTGGGCGACGCGTTCGGGGGGCACGTCGGGGTAGGTGCCCACGTCGTTGGCGCTCGAAAGGAAGCAGTCGTTCAGGTGGGCGATGCGTCCCCGCAGCCCCGCGCTCTCCGCGAAGCCCCCTACGGGTTCGGGCGGGGGCGGCACGTCGTCGTCGCCCGTGAAGCTCACGTCCCCCAGGTAGCGCGCCTTGTCCGCGGGGTAGCGGACGGCCACCGGCAGATCGTCGTAGCCCGCGTCCGCTAGAGCGCCCAAGAGGGCGTCCAGGACGTACTTCTTTTCGGCCGCGCCGTCGTGGCAGGGGCCGCTGGCCTGCCAGCAGTGCCACTCGCCCCAGCGGCCCAAAAAGCCCGCCTGCAGCACCGCGATCACGTCGGCGTTGGCCTGGATGAGGGGCAGCAGCTGCTCGAGGTGGCGGGTGATCCGGCTCCACTCGGCGTCGCCCGCTTCGCTGTAGCGGAAACGCAGGATTAGCTTGAAGCCGTGCCGCCGCACCAGGTCGAAGCCACGTTGCAGGGCCGCGAGCTCGGCCTCCGTCAGCTCGCGGTCCGCCGGCAGCCAGGTCTCGTAGGGGTAGGCCAGGGTGTAGCCCTGCGCGCGCACCGCGGCGTACGCGTCTTCGTCGGGGTGGAGCAGGTCGATGCCGGTGGTGAAGAAACCCCGGCCGGGGTTGAGCAGGTTCTGCGTAAGCGGCAGCGGCGCGGGCGCGAGGGTCGTCCAGCTCCCGCCGCCCGGCGCCTGTCCGGAGGTGCATCCGGCGAAGAAGCTCAGCGCCAGTGCGAGGGTGAGGGCGGGAATCGTCCTGGGCACGGTGTGTTCCTCCTAGCGACGGTCGTCGGGTTGGATCCTGGGGGTGTAGGCTCCCGCCTGCTCGTAGGCGTTTTGCAGCGAGCGGGAGACGCCGAGGCTGTAGGTGTGCCGCCCCGGTATGCGCGGGTAGCTTTCGGGGCCGGTGTCCCAGAGGAGCGCCGTCCGGGCGTTTTCGGGGAAGCGGTCGAGGTAACGGTCCAGGCGCTTGGCGAAGGCGCTTTCCACGCCCAGGGCGATGGCGTAGGGGTAGAGCCGGCGCAGGGTCTCGGGGGCGTCTTCCGGGGCGCCGAGCCGGCGGAGCTCCCGCTCGTCGGTCGTGCCCAGGTAGCGGGCCAGACCCAGGAGGTGGCGCCAGGCCTCGGCCCCTTTGGGGGTGAAGGCGGACGTCCGCTCGCCGGCCCATACGGTCACCAGCGCCAGGACCGCCGCCAGGGCGCCGGCGGCGGCGCCCGCCGCGAGGCTCAGGTAGAGCCCGCCCAGCAGCGGCACGCCGAAGACCAAGACCAGGTTCCCGGCCGCCCGCAGCAGCTCGCGCAGGGGGTTTTGCCCCGGCACCAGCCGGTAGCGTTCCCAGGCCAGCGCCGCAGCGCGCAGCGCCGAGGCGGCGAGAAAAACGTAGGCGTAGCTGAAGACCCCGACCAACAGGGCGGCGTCGAGGCGGGCGTAGGCCAGCCCTGCGGCCGCGGCGATCGCCAGCGGCGCCAGGGCCGTGCCCACCATTGCTGCGGCGGGCTTGGAGCGCAGGTAGGGGGCCGCCCGCCGGGCCAGGTTGCGCTCCAGCTCGGAGCGGGCCAGCAGCAGGACCGCGGCGTGCTCGCGCCCCAGCTCGATCTGAGGGCGGCGCCGCGGCAGCAGCGCTTCCAGCAGGGCGCGCAGCTCGAGCGGCGGGCGCTCCTCGGGCGGCCGCGGTGCGCGGTCGATGCGCGGTTTGGGCCCGCCCACCACGCTCACGAACCCGAGCGCCGCCAGCTCGGCCACCGCCGCGGTGAAGACCCGGGAGGTCACGCTGCGGTCGGTCAGGTAGGCGGCCAGCGCCGCGCTCACACCAGCGGGCGGCTCGAAGCGGGGTATCACCACCCCGGCGGTTCGGCCCGTCTGTCGGACGCGGGCCGCAATGAGGACGAGGGTGAGCAGCAGAGCTCCGGCCAGCAGGCCCACGATCAGGCCGGGGCCCGCCGGCGCAGGAGCCGGGCGGGCTGCCTGCACCCCCGTGGGGATGAAGAGCGCCGCCGCCAGCGCGGCGATCGCGGCCGGGAGGGACGCGGTAGGTCTCATCTTGTAATGATTTTACCACCCACCGCCGCCACCGCCGCCGACGCCGCCCCCGGAGAAGCCGCCGCCGGATCCGCCGCTCGAGGCGCTGTGCAGGCGTGCGTAGGCCGTTTGCAGCGCCCGGGAAACGCCGGTGCTGTAGCCCGCGAAGTCGGCGTGGGGGTGGGCGTCCTGGCCGGTGCCCCAGACCAGGACGCGGGGGGCCGCCTCGGGGTGGGCGCTCAGGTAGCGCTCGAGCCTCCGGGCGAAGACGCTCTCCAGACCCAGGGCGATGGCGTAGGGGTAGAGCTCGCGCAGGGTCTCGGGGGCGTCCTCGGGAGCTTCGATGCGGCGCAGCTCGGCCGCGTCGGTGGTTCCCAGGTAGCGCGCCAGCCCCAGCAGGTGCCGCCAAAGGGCGGCACCCTCGGGGGTGAACGCCGGGATCAGGTAGAGGCCGAGGGCCCCGACGAGCGCCAGCCCCGCGGCCAGCAGCCCGGTGGCCATTCCCGCGTAGAGGCCCAGGAAGAAGCCGCCCAGCAGCGGCGCGCCGAAGACGAAGAAGAGGTTTCCGGCGATACGCAGCAACTCGCCCAGCGGGTTCAGCCCCGGCACCAGCCGGTAACGTTCCCAGGCCAGCGCCGCCGCGTGCAGCGCCGCCGCAGCGAAGATCAGGTAGAAGAGCACGGCCACCCCGGCGAAGACCGCGACGCCGAAGTCGCCGGCGAGGTAGCCCGCCAGCGCTGCGATCGCCAGCATGGCCACGGCCGCGCCCGCGAGCGCCGCCGCGGGGTTGGGGCGCAGGTAGGGGGCCGTTCGCCGGGCCAGGCTGCGCCCTAGCTTGGACCGCGCCCGCCGCAGTGTCTCGGCGTTCGCGCGGTCCAGCGTGATCTGCGGCCGCCGCCGGGGCACCAGCGCTTCCAGTAGGGCGCGCAGCTCGGGCGGCAGGCGTTCGTCGGTCGGCTTGGAGGTGCGGGCGACGCGGGGCTCGGAACCGTCCGAGACCTCGACGAAGCCCCGCGCGGCCAGCTCGGCCAAGGCCGCGGCGAAGCTTCGGGGGGTTACGTTGCGGTCGGTCAGGTAGGCGGCCAGCGCCGCGCTCGCCCCCTCGGGCGGCCGGAACCGGGGGATCACCGGCGCGCCGCCGGGGTCGCGCCCGGAACGGAACCAGGCCGCTGCGTCGAAGAGTACGATTGCGGCCAGGACGAGGCCCAGTCCCGCCACCAGCGGATCGAGGGGCGGCCGCGCGACGGGCAGGGCCGCCAGCGGCCAGGCGGCGTAGAGGGTCAGCCCCGAGCCCGGCGGCAGCGTCTGCGCGTGGCGGTAGACGAGGGCCCCTTCTTCGGCGCGCAGGGGGGCCCGACTCTGCGAACCCAGCGGCCCGTAGTAGACCCGCGCCTCCACAGCGTCGGGATCGAGGCCCGCGGGCAGGACGAGGCGGACGCTCGTGCGCTGGATCGGGAAGCTCCAGTCGTTGCCGGTCACGTTCCACTCGAGCTCGCCGCGGCCGGAGCGGGCGAGGCTGGCGTATTCGGCGCGGTAGCGCAGGGTGTAACGGTGCACCCCGGTGGGGGCGAGGGCCGCGGGCGAGCCCAGGTAGACGCGCAGGCCCTGGGCCGAAGTCTGGACCCGCCAGGGGACCGGTTCGTCGTCGAGCCACGCGCCTTCGATGGTGTAGCGCACGGCGGCCTGGGACGACGCCCCCCAGGCCGCCACCGGCCGCTTGAGCAGGTCGCGGTAGAGGCCGTGGCGGATGCGGTCGTGCTCGATCCGCACCGTCAGGTCTTCGGTCACCTCGAGGTGGCCGCCGGGCAGGAGCACGAGCTCGGATTGGAAGTCGAGGACCGCCTCGCGGGCCTGTGCGAGGCCGAAGAGCGCCGCCAGCAGCAGGGGCAGGAGCCGCGCTACCACTTCACCTCCGGCGGCCGGGCCTCGGTGGCCAGCGGCAGTTCGAAGTAGCGCGCCGGGGTGAAGCCGAAGCGGCGGGCGACGAGGAGGGTGGGAAACGACTCGAGCAGGGTGTTGTAGACCCGCACCGCCCCGTTGTAGTAGCGCCGCGCCAGCTGCAACGCTTCCTCTACCTCGACGAGCTGCCGCTGCAGGCTCAGGAAGTTGGCGCTCGCCTTCAGGTCGGGGTAGGCCTCGGCCACCGCCAGCAGCTGCTCCAGCCCGCGACTCAGCTCGGCCTCTTCCTCCAGGTCGGGTACGCTGCGGCTGCGCAGCCGTGCCACCCGCTCGAGCAGCCCCCGCTCGTGCCGGGCGTAGGCCCCCACCGCGTCGACGAGCAAGGGCACCAGGTCGTGCCGGCGCTTGAGCTGCACGTCGATCCCCGACCAGCCCTCCTTCACCGCGTTGCGCGCGGAGACGAGCCGGTTGTAAGTCCAGGCGAGCCACAGCGCGAGCAGCACGACGGCCGCCCAGAGCGTCAGCGATAAGGAGTTCACGTCTCAATCATGTTACACGCGAGGGCGTTGGGGCTACGGGGCGCCAAGAAGAGGCCCCCTACCGGCCGCGACGCGCGGCGGGCGTCAGCGCGCCGCGCGCAGAATTGCGGTCGCGAGGACGAAACCCAGGGAGCCAAGCAGCGCCAGGTAGGCCGCCGAGCGCCGGGCTGACGTCGGACCACCGCCGATGGCGCAGATCACGCTCCTATCCCAAGAAACTTTTAGCCCGACGGCATGGTTTTATAAGATTTTTACGCATAAAGCTACCGTATGTGGCTAAATAAGGATGTGGGTGGATGATTATTGCAGTAATTACCCTGGCATCGTGTAACTGTCAATGCATTAACCCACGGAGAGATATGAAAGGAGATTTAGATATGAAGGTTCGTACCAAGGTAGGCCGGGTTTTACGCAGGCGCGTTTGGTTTCTGCTGTTGGCCCTGGCCTCGTCCTTCGCATTGCCGCAAAGTTGGGCGGCCGAGTCGGGGGTGCGGATCACCGTACCGCCTTCGGCGTCGGTCGAGGTGCCGGTGGAAGGCTTTTGCATGAACTACGGCAAGCCCTTCCCCAGCGCGCGCCTGGCCCCCGTTTCGCCCGCGCCCGCGTCGCTGCGCGCCATCGAGCGCTACGCGGCCGCCAAAGGGTACAACAAGAGCCACCCCTACCAGGTGCAGCGGGCGGTTTGGTACTTCACCGACGGGCTCGAGTACGACGCCGGCAAGCTGCCGATCACCCATGAGCTGGTCGGGTATGCGAAATCCAATGCGGAGCACGCTTTTCCAAAGGGTGAGCTCGAGCTGTCCGAAGCCGTAAAGAACGGCCTCGTGCGCGCGGAGATCCGCGACTTCAAGAACATTTCGAAGCCCGAGTACCACGGCCGCGGCACCCTGACCGTGGTCAACCAGACCCAGCAGCAGCTGACGATCTTCATCCCCTACGGCGTGAAGTTCAAGGACCAGGTCAAGAGCGGCACCCAGAACATGGCCGTCTTCGCCACGCCCATCGAGGCCAAAGCGCCGGCCCAGAAGGTGCTCGTTGTCCAGGGGCCTCCCGGACCTGCAGGTCCTCCGGGTCCCCAGGGTCCCATCGGCCCGCCGGGACCGCGCGGTCCCGCGGGTCCGGCCGGACCTACCGGTCCTCAAGGGCCCAAGGGTCCTCCAGGTCCTGCGGGCCCCGCCGGCCCTGCCGGTCCCAAGGGCCCCGCCGGTCCCGCCGGCCCCCAGGGTCCCCAGGGAGCCGCCGGTCCCCAGGGCCCCGCCGGGCCCAAGGGTCCCAAGGGCGACACCGGCCCCGCCGGCCCCCAGGGTCCGCGCGGACCCCAAGGTCCCATCGGTCCGCAAGGTCCGCGCGGTCCTCAGGGTCCGCAGGGCCCCATGGGTCCCGCCGGCCCCCAGGGACCTACGGGTCCGCAAGGACCCAAAGGTCCCGCCGGTCCCCAGGGCCCCGTCGGCCCCCAAGGCCCCATGGGTCCCGCCGGCATTAGCTGTTGGGACACCAACGGCAACGGCAAAGGCGATGTGGAAAGCGAAGACCTCAACGGCGACGGCAAGGTCAACGCCCTCGACTGCATCGGCCCCGCCGGACCCCAGGGCCCCATGGGCCCCATCGGCCCTCAGGGCCCGCGCGGCCCGCAGGGTCCCACCGGGCCTCAGGGTCCGCGCGGTCCTCAAGGACCCCAGGGCGCGACCGGACCCCAGGGCCCGCAAGGACCCACCGGCCCTACCGGGCCTCAGGGTCCGGCCGGCGTGAACTGCTGGGACAGCAACGGTAACGGCGTCGCCGACCTGGATACCGAAGACCTCAACGGCGACGGCAAGGTCAACGCCCTCGACTGCTTCGGTCCCGCCGGCCCCCAGGGACCGATCGGCCCTATGGGTCCTGCCGGTCCTCAGGGGCCCACGGGAGCGCGCGGTCCCGCCGGTCCCAAGGGGCCCAAGGGCGACACCGGCCCCGCCGGTCCGCAGGGCCCCGCCGGCCCCACCGGTCCGCAAGGACCTCCGGGCCCCACCGGCCCCAAAGGCCCCGCCGGTCCCCAGGGGCCGCAGGGTCCCACCGGGCCTACCGGCCCCGTCGGTCCTCAGGGCCCGCGCGGCCCCATGGGCCCTCCGGGCATCAACGAGTTCCGCATCGTCAGCGCCACGAGCGATACCGGCGCGCCCGCCTGCGCCTGCAATCAGCCCAAGACCGCTTCGGTCACCTGCCCCGATGGGTTCCAGGTCGTGGGCGGCGGCGCCAGCGTGCAGACGGTGAGCGGCGTCTACGATCCGACGATCACCCTGCAAGCCAGCTACCCCGTATCGAACGTGGGCTGGATGGCGCAGGCCGGACGTATGGTGGGCGGCCCCTCCGAGGACTGGACCCTCACCGTTTGGGCCATCTGCGTGAAGCCCAATCTGGCCGGCGGCCAATAACCCGCGAACGTGCGAAGAAGGGTCCCGAGCTCGGGACCCTTCTTCGTGGTAACTTGAAGGTAGCCCCGCAAGGGGCCACAACTCGGCCTCGAGGTCCCTGGTGCCTGGCGCGCGTAGCCCAGGCTTAAAGTGGGGAAGTCCGGTGAGAGTCCGGCGCTGTCCCGCAACGGTCATGGCTCCTAGCGAGCACGAGCCCGAACACCTGCCAGGGAAGCCCCGCACCCCACGGGGCACCTCTCGCGGAAGGGGGCGGTTAGGGGGCGTCATGCACATGACCCTGAACCCTGCCGCGCGCAGGGTGTTTTCTTTCCCCCACCTCCCGAGCAAGGGGCCGAGGTACGGAGGTGGTTGTATGAAGAAGTTCGTCTTCCTGTTGGCCCTCCTCTTCAGCCTGGCCCTGGCCACGTCCTACCCGCTCGTCGTCACCGACGACCTGGGGCGCACGGTCACGATTCCCGCCGAGCCCCAGCGCATCGTGGTGATGCTGCCCTCGGCCACCGAGACGCTCTGCGCCGTGGGAGCCTGCGACCGGATCGTGGCCACCGACGACTACTCCAACTGGCCCGCCGAGGTGGCGGACAAGCCCAAGGCCGGGGGGCTGTACAACCCCAACGTCGAGCTCATCGCCAGCTTCGAGCCCGACCTGGTGATCACCAGCAAGTACGGCAAGCTCACCGAGGCGCTCGACAAGCTGGGCCTCACCACCTACGCGGTCAACACTCAGACCTTCGAGGACATCTTCCGCACCGCCCGCAACCTGGGCGAGCTGGTGAACCGCGAGGCCGAGGCCGAGGCGCTCGTCGCCCGCATCAACCGCGAGGTTTACGCGCTGGAGTCGCAGGCGGCCAAGGCGGGGGACCGCCCCACGGTCTACTACGAGATCGACGCCACCCCCTACACCGTGGGCCCCGGTTCCTTCATCGGCACGCTCATCAAGAAGGCCCGCGGGGTCAACGTGATCCCCGCCGAGCTGGGCCTCTTCCCCAAGATCAGCCCCGAGCTGGTGGTGGAGAAGGATCCCGCGGTGATCGTGCTGGGCGACGCCCCCTACGGCGTGACCGCGACCAAGATCGCCGAGCGCCCGGGCTGGGCGGCCCTTCAGGCGGTCCGCAGCGGTCGCGTCTGCGAGCTGACCAAGGAGCAGACCGACGTGGTGCACCGTCCCGGTCCCCGGGTCGCCGAGGGGCTCCGGGTGCTCATCGACTGCTTCCACCCCGGTCTGCTGGGCGAGTAGGCGGATCGTGCGCGCGCTCGGCTGGTTGCTCCTGCTCGGCACCCTCGCCCTGGTCGTGGTGCTGGGGGTGACGGTGGGGGCGGTGCCGCTGGGACCGGACCGGGTGCTGGCCGCGCTCGCCGACGGCCTGGCGGGCCGGGCGGTCGACCCCATCGTCTGGCAGATCCGGCTGCCGCGGGTGCTCATGGCGGCGCTGGTGGGGGCGGCGCTCGGCGTTTCCGGGGCCGTCTACCAGGGGTTGTTCCGCAACCCCCTGGCCGACCCCTACCTGATGGGGGCGGCTTCGGGGGCGGCCTTCGGGGCCACGGTGGCCCTCACCCTTACCGGCTCGCTCTCGAGCGCCTACGCCCACAGCGTCGCCGAGCGCTGGCCCGCGAGCGTGCCTCTCTTCGCCTTTGCAGGCGCGGTGGGCGCGGTGGCGCTGGCCGTCGTCCTCGCCGGCGGGGTGGCGCGGCGCTACAACCTGATCCTGGCGGGGGTGGTCGTCGGCAGCGTGCTGATCGGCCTCACCACCTACCTGATGATGCTCGACGCCGACCGGGTGCGCGCCGTCTTCAGCTACACGCTGGGCAACCTGGCCTTCAGCGGCTGGCCCGACGTGCAGCGGCTCGCGGCCTACCTGGTGGTCGCGCTCCTGCCCCTCTTCTTCTTCGGGCGTGCGCTCAACGCGCTGCAGCTGGGCGACGCGGTGGCCCACACCCTGGGGCTGCCGCTCGCCTGGATCAAGCTGGGGCTGATCCTGGGGGCGACGCTGGCCACCGCGGCCGCGGTGGCCCAGGTGGGCATCGTCGGCTTCGTGGGGTTGATCGTGCCCCACACGATGCGCCGCTTCGCGGGCGAGGACTACCGGGCGCTCGTGCCCGCGAGCGCGCTCGGCGGGGCGGTGCTGCTGGTGCTGGCCGACGTGCTGGCGCGGATGCTGGTGCGGCCGGCCGAGCTGCCGGTGGGCGTGGTGACGACGCTGCTGGGCGGCCCCTTCTTCCTCTACCTGCTCCGGAGGCAGCGTGCTTGAGGCGCGGGAGCTGCACTTCGGCTACCCGCAGGGTCCGCGGGTGCTGGCGGGGGTGGAGCTGCGGCTCGAGCCGGGAACCTGGCTCGCGGTGCTGGGGCCCAACGGGTCGGGCAAGACGACGCTCCTCGCCCTGCTGCTGGGCCTGCTGCGCCCCAGCGCGGGCGAGGTGCGGCTGGACGGGCGCCCGCTGCAGGCCTGGAGCGCGGCCGCGCGCGGCCGCCGGATCGCCTACCTTCCCCAGAACGGCCCCTACCCGCCGGGCCTGACCGCCGGCGAGGTGGTGCGCCTGGGCCGCCTGCCCCACCTGGGCTTGTGGAGCCGCGAGGGTCCGGACGACGAGGCCGCGGTGGCCTGGGCCATGCAGGTCACCGAGACGGTTGCGCTCGCGGACCGGCCCATGGCCGCGCTGTCCGGAGGGGAGCGCCAGCGGGTCCTGCTCGCCCGGGCGTTGGCGCAGCGGCCCCGCTACCTGCTCCTCGACGAGCCCACCAACCACCTGGACCTGCACCACCAGGCGGCCCTGCTCAGGCTGCTGGGGCGGCTCGCGGCCGAGGGCATCGGGGTCGCGAGCGTCTTTCACGACCCCAACCACGCGCTGGCGGCGGGCCGGGCGGTGCTCCTCGAAGGGGGAAGGGTGGCCGACGCCGGGACCCCGGAGCAGGTGGTCACGGGGGCGGCCTTCCGCCGGGTCTACGCGGGGGACGTTCGCGTCCTGCGCGGCGAGGGCCGGGTCGCGGTGCTCCCCCGCTGGGCGGAGGCGGAGCGGTGAAGGGAAGCCTGAGGGCCACCGGCCGGCTGCTCGTCGTGGACCTGGAGGAGGTGCGGCGGCTGGTGACCGAGAGCGGCCCGCGGCTGGCGCGCTACGTGGCCGTCGTCCGCTCGGAGGAGGTGCGCGCCTGCACCCGTGCGGGCACGAACCGCTTCGGGCCGCTGCTGCTGCGCCACGGCCTGCCGCCGGGCGAAACGGTCGTCTACACCACGACGGACGACACCCTGGACTTCGAGATCGAAGGGCGCACCGTGCGCGTGGGGGGCGTGGCCATCTACCCGGAAGGCCCGCCGGCGTGGGTGGAGACGCCCTACTACGTCTGGGTGGAGGGGACGGACGATGAAGAGGGAACGACCTGAGGGCGAGCGCCGCGGGCTGGTGCTCGTCTACACCGGCGACGGCAAGGGCAAGACGACCGCGGCCCTGGGTCTGGTGCTGCGCTCGCTGGGCCGCGGCTTCCGGCCGCGCATCTTCCAGTTCATGAAGCACGAGCGGGCGGCCTTTGGCGAGCACCGGGCGCTCGAAAAGCTGGGCGTGCCCATCGAGGGGCTCGGCGACGGCTTCAGCTGGCGCTCGCGCGACCTGGAGAAGTCCGCGGAGCTGGCGCGGGCGGGCTGGCGGCAGGCGGCCGCGGCCATCGCCTCGGGGGACTGGGACCTGGTCGTCCTCGACGAGGTGACCTACCCCCTCAACTTTGGCTGGGTTCCGGTCGCGGAGGTCCTCGACGCGCTGCGCGCGCGGCCCCGCCACGTGCACGTGGTGCTCACCGGCCGCGACGCCCCCCGGGCGCTGGTCGCCTTCGCCGATACCGTGACGGAGATGAAGAAGGTCAGGCACGCCTACGACGCCGGGGTCCCGGCGGCGAAGGGCATGGAGCATTAGGCTGGGGGCATGGATCCGCGCGTCGAGGCCCTGCGGGAGTTCCGGCGTCGCCGGAGGCCGCGCTCGCTGGAGCAGGGCGGCCGGGTCTGGCGCTACTACGCGCTGGGTGAGGGGCCGCGCACGCTCCTCTTCTTGCACGGCATGGCCGGCTCCGGCGACATCTGGTTCCAGCAGCTCGAAGCCTACGCGCGGCGCTGGCGGGTGGTGGCCCCCAGCTACCCGGCGACCGGGTCGCTGGGGGCCCTGGCGGACGGCGTCTGGGCGGTGCTCGACGCGTTGGGCGCCACGCGCGCGGTGGTGGTCGGCAGTTCGCTCGGCGGCCTGCTGGCGCAGTACCTGGTCGCTGTCCGGCCCGAGCGGGTGGAGCGGGCCGTCTTTGCCAACACCTTTCCGCCGGGCCACCCCGAGATCCTGAAAGGTCGCCGCCTGGCGGCGCTGGCCCGCTGGCTGCCCGAGCGGCTGGTGCTGGGGATGATGCTGCGCAACACCCGCCGGAAGCTGGTGCCGGCCGCCGGGGGCGACGCGCTGCTCGCCTACTACCTCGAGGAACAGTACACCCGCCGGATGCGCAAGGCCGACGTCCTCGCCCGTTCGCGGGCGGTCTTCGAGGTCTTCGACCCGCCCGAACCGCGCCTGCCCCACGCCGTCTTCGAGGCCGCCAACGACCCGCTCATCCCGCCGCGGGCTCGCGCCGACCTGAAGGCCCGCTACCCACGGGCCTTCGTGCGCGACCTCGGGGCGGTGGGCCACTTCCCCTACCTGAGCCACCCCGAGCGCTTCAACGCCGCGCTCGACGCGTTCTTGGAGTCGTGAAGCTGCCGCGTCTGGTCGTCGCCGCGCCGTCGTCGGGATCGGGAAAGACGACGGTGGCCGCGGTCTTGCTGGCCGCCTGGCGGGCGCGGGGAAGGGCGGTGCAGCCCTTCAAGGCCGGGCCCGACTACATCGACCCTACCCACCTGGCCCGCGCCGCGGGGCGGACGCCGCGCAACCTCGACGGCTGGTTCCTCGACCGTCCCGAGCTGCTCGAGGTCTTCCGGCGCGGGGTAAAGGGCGCTGCGGGTGCGCTGGTGGAAGGGGTGATGGGCCTCTTCGACGGTCGTGACGCCCTGGGGCGCGAAGGCTCGACCGCCCAGGTGGCCCGCTGGCTGGACGCTCCGGTGGTGCTGGTGGTGGACGCGCGCGCCATGGCCGGTTCCATCGCTGCGCTGGTGCGGGGGTTTCGCGACCACGATCCGCGCCTGCGGCTGGCGGGGGTGGTGGCCAACCGGGTGGGCTCGAAGCGGCACGCGCAGATTCTGGCCGAGGCGCTCGAGTCCGTGGGGGTGCCCTTCTTGGGCTACCTGCCCCGGAGCCCCGAACTCGAGCTGCCGGAGCGGCACCTGGGCCTGGTGCTGGCCGGGGAGCGCACGCTCGACCCCGGAGCCTGGGTCCGGGCGGCGGCCACGCTCGAGGTGGAGGCGTTGTGGCGGCTCGCCCGCTCGACGCCGCCGCTCGACGCACCGGCCCATCGCCTGCCCCTGGGTCGCGAGCCGCTGCGGGCGCGGATCGCCGTGGCCCGCGACGCCGCCTTCAACTTTTACTACCCCGAAGCGCTCGAGCTGCTCGAGCAGCTGGGCGCGGAGCTCGTTCCCTTCAGCCCGCTCGCAGACGACGCTTTGCCCGCAGACGCAGGCGCGGTCTGGATCGGCGGCGGCTACCCCGAGCTCTACGCGCGCGAGCTGGCCGCGAACCGGGGGATGCTGGAGGCGCTGCGCCGCTTCGAGGGGCCGGTCTACGCCGAGTGCGGCGGCCTGATGTACCTCTCGGAGGCGCTCACGACGCCCGAGGGCCGCTTTGCGATGGCCGGCCTCGTCCCCGGAGCGGCGCGCATGCAGGAGCGGCCCACCCTGGGCTACCGCCACGTCGAGGCGCTGGCCGACGGTCCGGTGGCCCGGCGCGGCTGGCGCGCCAAAGGGCACGCCTTCCACTACTCCACCCGGCCCGCGGTGGAGCCCGCGGCCTGGCGGCGGGTGGACGGCGCGGAGCGCGAGGGCTACCTCGACGGCCGGGTGCACGCCAGCTACACCCACCTCTACTTCCCGGCGGCCCCGGAGCTGGCGCGGCGCTTCGTCGCGGCGGCCGCGCGCGGGGGTGTGAGGTGACCGTCCTGCTCGCCGCCTTTCTCGACGGGCTGCTGCGCGAGCCGCCGGCGCGGCTGCACCCGGTGGTGGGGATCGGGCGGCTGCTCGCGGGGCTCGAGCGTTTCTGGCGCGACGACGCGCGCGCGGGCGCGGCCGCCTGGGCGGCGGGGGCCGTGGTCGTAACGGGGATCGCCGCCTTGCTCGGGCGCTGGACCCTGACGCTGGAGACGCCCTGGCGCCTGGCGGCGACGGCGCTGCTGCTCTGGCCCGCCTTCTCGCTGCGGATGCTGCTCGAGGAGGTGGCCGTGGTCGAGGCGGCGCTGGCGCGCGACCTGGACGAGGCCCGCACGCGGCTCGCGCGGCTGGTGAGCCGCGACACCGGGAACCTCGACGAGGCCGGGGTGCGCATGGCAGCTTTGGAAACGCTGGCCGAGAACTTCTCGGACAGCCTGGTGGCGCCGATGTTCTACTTCGTCCTCTCCGGTCTCCCCGGGGCCTGGCTCTACCGCTACGCCAACACCGCCGACGCGACCTGGGGTTACCGCAGCCGTCGTTACCGGCACTGGGGCCGCTTCGCCGCGCGCGCCGACGACCTGCTCAACCTGCTGCCGGCGCGGCTGGCCGCCGGCCTGCTGGGGGGTGGCCGCGACCTCGCCGCGTTGCGGCGCGAGGCGGCGCGCACCCCCTCGCCCAACGCCGGCTGGCCGATGGCGGCCTTGGCCCTGGCGATGGGGGTGCGGCTGGAAAAGCGGGGCGCCTACGTGCTCAACCCCTCCGGACGCGACCCCGAGCCCGCCGACCTTCGGCGGGCGCTGGCGCGGGCGCGCCGTACGGCGGTCGTCGTCTACGCGCTGGCCGCGCTCCTCGGCTGGGGGGTGTGGGGGTTGTGATCTTTCACGGCGGACCCGACGGAGGCCCCGAGCCGCGCTTCGACTTTTCCAGCAACGCCAACGCCCTGGGTCCCAACCCGGTGGTGCTCGAGGCCGTGCGCGCGGCCGACCTGAGCCGCTACCCGGACCCTGCCTACACGGCGTTACGGACCCGGCTGGGGGCGTGGCACGGGGTCCCCGCCGGCCGCGTGGTGGTGGGGGCGGGGGCGAGCGAGCTGATTCACCGCGTGGTGCGGGTCTTCGGCGGGCCGGTGCTCACGCTCGAGCCCACCTTCGGCGAGTACGCCGCCGCGGCCCGCGCGGCGGGGGTTGAACACCTCGCCACCTACGGGCCGGAGGCCTTCCTCGAGGCGCTCCCGGGCGCCGGGGTGGCCTTCCTCGCCCAGCCCGACAACCCCAGCGGCGAGGTCCACGAGGCCGCCTTTCTGGACGAAGCGTCGCGTCGCGCCCGCGAGGGCGGGGCGCGGCTCGTCGTCGACCTGGCCTACGCGCCTTTGGTGGAGGGAGACGCCCCCCGGCCCGCGGAGGCGTTGCAGCTGCACGCTCCCAACAAGGCGCACGGGTTGGTGGGCGTGCGCGCCGGCTACCTCGTGCTGCCGCCCGGTCTGGCGGCGCCGCTGGTGGAAGCGGCGCCTTCCTGGGTGATCGGGCCCGCCGCCGTCGCCTTCCTGGAAGCCCAGGCGGGCGAGGCGGCGCGCGCCTGGGTGCGTTCCACGCGCCCGCGGCTGTGGCTCTGGCGCCGCAGCCTGGCGGCGAGCCTGCGCGCCCTCGGTTACGAGGTGCGCGAGGGCGCGGCCAACTTCCTGATGGCGCGCCTGGGTGCGGCCGCGGCCGGCCGCCTGAGGCGGCGCTCGATCCGGGTGCGCCCCCTGGACGACAAGGGGCTGCCCGACTGGGCGCGTCTCTCCGCCCAGCCGCCCGCGGCCCAGCAGGCCCTGCTGCGCGCCGCCCAGGAGTCCTCATGACCGGAGCGGTATCATCAGGCGCAGGCATGGAAGGAGCCCACTTCCTCTTCATCGACGAGACCGGCGTGCTGAGCCGCGACCGGCGCCAGCCCTTCTTTGGTCTGGGGCTGTTGCGCACCGCCGACACCGCGGCGCTCTCGGCCGAGCTGCACGCGCTCCTGCAGCGGGCGCGCGGCCGCATCCACCCGCGCTTCGAGTTCAAGTTCACCCGCATCGGCCGCCGCAGCGCCTGGGTCTACCGCGAGCTGGTGGACCTCTTCTTTGCCCTACCGGGCTTGGGGTTCAAGGCCTGGGTCTTCGACAAGCGGGGTCCGGACTTCGACCCCGGGCGCAACTACGGCGGCCTCTGGGAGGCCCAGATCGCCTACAGCCGCCGCCTGATCGAAAGCGCCCTGGCCGACGGCGCCTACGGGGTGGTCATCGCCGACCACGTGACCAAGCCGCGGGAGTCGCAGCGCTACTTCGAGCGCGAGGTGCGCCGCCACCCCCGGGTGCTCAACGCCCTCATGCTCGATTCCAACGCCACCCTCTACGTGCAGCTGGCCGACGTGCTCTTGGGGTTGGTGGTCTACGACTGCAAGGTGCGCGCCGGCGTGGCCGCGTCGAATCCGGTCAAGCAGGAGGTCGCCCGCCACCTGGCCGAACGCGTGGGTGTGACCGAGCTCTGCCGGCCTCACACCCGGCGCGAGCCGCCCTATTTTGGGGTGCGCCTGGTGGCGCCGTCGGGAGGAGCCGAGCCGTGAAGACCCTGTTCCTGATCCGCCACGGCGAGAACATCTGGAACCGCGAGCACCGCCTGGGCGGCTGGACCGACGTGCCGCTGACGCCGCTGGGGCGCCGGCAGGCGGCGGCGCTCGCGCCGCAGCTCGCCGGCGAGCGTTTCGACGCCGTCTGGGCAAGCGACCTGGTGCGGGCCTGGAAGACGGCCGAGCTGGCGGGCTTCGCGCCCGAGCGGGTCCCCGATCTGCGCGAGATCCACTTCGGCCTGCTCGAGGGTCGCCGCTGGGAGACCCTGGAGCCCGAGGTGCAGGAGGCGATGATGGGTTTCGAGCGCTTCCGCGCCCCCGGCGGCGAGGCGACGCTCGAAGTTCTGGAGCGTGTGAGCGCCTTCGTGGACGCACTGCCGGCGGGGCGGCACCTGATCTTCAGCCACGCCGGGGTGATGCGCGCGCTGCTCTGGCTCTCCGGAGACCTGCAGATCGTTCCCCACACCACCGTCTACGTCTACGAATGGCCGGCCAGGCGCCTGGTGGAGGTATGGCGCGACGCCTAGCCCCGGTGCTGATGGTCCAGGGGACCACCTCGGGCGCCGGCAAGAGCCTGCTGGTCACCGCGCTGGCCCGCTGGTTCGCGCGCCGGGGCTTGCGGGTGGCCCCCTTCAAGGCGCAGAACATGTCGAACCACGCCCGCGTGGCCGCGGGCGGCGAGATGGGCAGCGCCCAGTACCTGCAGGCGCGGGCGGCCGGGGCGGTGCCCGAGGTGCGGATGAACCCGGTGCTGCTCAAGCCCGAGGCCGATACCCGCAGCCAGGTGGTGGTGCTGGGGCGGTACGACCCCGGGCTCTCGCGCACGCCCTGGACCGAGCGGAAGTCGCGGCTCTGGCCGCTGGTGCGGGAGAGTCTGCGGGCGCTGCGCGAGGAGTACGAGCTGATCGTCGCCGAGGGCGCGGGCAGCCCCGCCGAGGTCAACCTGCGCGCCGGCGACATCGTCAACATGGCCGTCGCGCGCGAGGCGGGCGCGGCGGTGCTGCTGGTGGCTGACATCGACCGCGGCGGCGCCTTCGCCCACCTTTGGGGCACCTGGAGCCTGCTCGCGCCCGAGGAACGGGCGCTGGTGCGCGGCTTCGTCCTCAACAAGTTTCGCGGCGACGCCGGCCTGCTGGCCCCCGCCCCCGATTTGCTCGAGCGCTGGACCGGGGTGCCCACGCTGGGGGTGCTGCCCTACCTGCGCCACCACCTCCCCGACGAGGATGCGCCCCTCCTCGGTCACGCGGCGTCCGCGGAGGGGCCCCGGGTGGCCATCGTCGCCTACCCCTACGCCTCCAACCTCGACGAGTTCTGGCCGCTCGCGGAGCTGGCGCGGGTGGAGCTGGTACGGGAGCCGGCGGCGCTCGCGGACGCGGAACTGGTCGTGCTGCCGGGCTCCAAGCACGTCGCCGCCAGCGCCGCCTGGCTGGCGTCGAGCGGCATGGGCCGCGCCGTAAAGGAGCACGCCGAGTCCGGAAAACCGGTCCTGGGCGTCTGCGGCGGGTTGCAGCTTCTGGGGCGCGAGGTGCAGGACCCTGAGGGGGTCGAGGGCGCGGCGGAGGGGCTGGGCCTGCTGGAGCTCGAGACGACGATGGATCCCCAGAAGACGGTGCGGCGCACGCGGGCGCGCTTCGCCGCGCTCGAGGGTTTCTGGGCGCCGCTGGCGGGCCTGGAGGTCGCCGGCTACGAGATCCACCACGGCCACAGCCGCGCCGGCGGCGCGACCCGCGAGGCGATGGCCGGCGGGCTGGCCTTCGCCCGGGGGAACGTGCTGGGCGTCTACCTGCACGGCCTCTTCGAGGACCCGGCGGTGCAGCGGGCCCTCTTCGGCCGCGCGGCCGCGGGCCTGGAGGCCGAGTTCGAGCGGCTGGCGGACGCGCTGGAAGCGCATCTGGACATGGACCGCATCGAGGCGCTGGCCCTTGGGGAAAGCGCGCCCGCGAAGGCGGCGGGCACGGCGCCCGGGGAGCCGCCCGGGGGGCCGCGGCTCGTTCTTTACCTGGGCGGGGCGCGGGCGGGCAAGAGCGCGGCGGCGCTGGCCCGGGCGCGGGCGCTGGGGGGCGAGGCCGTCAGCTTCGTCGCCACCGCCGAGGCGGGCGACGAGGAGATGGCCGCGCGGGCGGCGGCCCACCGGGCCGAGCGGCCCGCGGCCTGGGAGACGATCGAAGAACCCCGCGACGCCGCGGCGGCGCTCGCGCGCGCGCGGCACGACGTCGTCGTGCTCGACTGTCTGACCCTGCTCGTGAGCAACCTTTTGCTGGATGGCGGCGAGGCGGCGGTACGGGAGGGCGTAGAGGCGCTGCTCGCCGCCTGGCGCGAAAGCGGCAAGACGCTGATCGTGGTCAGCAACGAGGTGGGGATGGGCATCGTGCCAACGGTCGCTTTGGCCCGGCGCTACCGCGACCTGCTGGGCTGGACCAACCGCACCGTGGCCGCGGCGGCGGACGAGGTGCGGTTGGTGGTGGCGGGGCGGGAGCTGCCGCTCGGGTAGGCTGGGGGAAGGATGCGGCTACCCCGCGAGCTCGAGACCGAGCGGTTGCGCCTGCGCGCCCCGCGCCCGGACGATCAGGGCTTCCTCGAAGGGCTGTTCTCCGACCCCGGCGTCGTGCGTTTCCTCAGCTTCGAGCCCGTCACCGAGCCCGAGCGCATTCGGGCGATGCTGAGCGCTTTCACGGCCGCCTGGGCCCGCCACGGCGGCGATCTGTCCGTGGAAAAGCAGGGGTTCCTCTACCTGCTGGAGCGCCGTTCCGACCGGGCGACGCTGGGCACGCTGGGGGTGCGCAAGGAAACCTACGGCTACGAGCTTAGCTACGCGCTGGCGCGGTCGGCCTGGGGCCACGGCTACATGCCCGAGGCGGTGCGGGCCGTGGCCGACTGGCTCTTGGCCCACGGCGCCTGGCGCGTCTTCGCCACCTGCCACGTGGACAACACCGGGTCGCAGCGCGTCCTGGAAAAAGCGGGTTTCGAGCGTGAGGGTCGGATGCGCCGCTACTTCACCTTTCCCAACCTGGGCCCGGAGCCGGCCGACGGCTACCTCTACGCCAAAGTAACCCCCGCGCGCCGTTCGCCCTGAGGCGGCGCGCGGGGGGACGCGGGCCCGTGCGGGGTCGCTATTCCTTTTCTTCCACCAGGGCCTTCCACTCGAGGTAGACCTGCTGCGGCGTCAGTTTGAGGCCGCGTTCCTTGGCCACCTCCTCGGCGGTGTAGGGCTTGAAGTCCTTGGGCAGGTGTTCGGCGTTGCCCCAGGCAGTGAGGGTGTAGTTGAGGATGGCCGCGATCTCGGCGTCGCTGATCTGCGCCAGCGGCGGCATGAAGCCGTCGTAGGTGACCCCCATGGCCGTAATCTTGCCCTGGAGGCCGAAGAGCACCACGTGTATGAGGAACTTCCGCCCCTTCTCGCCCTTCTCGATGTACTCGTAGACCTCCCCGGCCAGCGGCGTGAAGACCCCCTTGACGCCTTCGCCACCCACCTGGTGACAGGCGGCGCAGTAAGTACCGTAGGCGGTTTTCCCGGCGTCGGAAGCCCACGCCAGGCCCAGACCGGCAACCAGCGCGATGACCAGCACCCCGTTCCTCGTCATGTTGTCCTCCTGTGAATAGGTTCTCATATGGAGCCGGGACATGTGTCCCGGCGTTGGGCCTTGGGCGCGCGCGGCCGCCCGTCCGCGGCGAAGGGGTCCTCAGCCCTTCAGGCTGCCCAGCGTCAGCCCGCGGATGAAGTACTTTTGCGCGGCCAGGAAGACGATGATCGGCGGGATCGTGGCCAGCGAGAGGCCGGCCATGAGCACGGTCCACTCGGTGGTGAACTGGGTGTTGAAGACGGCCAGGCCCACGGTGAGCGGGCGCATCTCGATGGAGTTGGTGGCGATCAGCGGCCAGAGGAAGGCGTTCCAGCCGCCCAGGAAGGTGAAGGTGCCCAGCGTGGCCAGTGCCGGGGCCGCGAGCGGCAGGGCGACCCGCCAGTAGATCTGCCAGGGGGTGGCCCCGTCGATGAGCGCGGCCTCCTCGAGCTCCCGCGGCAGCGAGATGAAGTTCTGGCGCATCAGGAAGATGGCGAAGGCGTCGAAGAGCCCCGGCAGGATGAGGGCGTAGTAGGTGTCGATCCAGCCCAGCCGACTCATGATGATGAAGAGCGGGATGATCAGCACGTGGGCCGGGATCATCAGCGTGATCAGCGAGAAGAGGAACATCACGTCCTTGCCCTTCCAGGAAAAGCGCGCGAAGGCGTAGCCTGCGAGCGCGCCGCTGGTCAGGTTCAGGAAGGTAAGGCCGAGCGCCAGCACCAGCGAGTTGAAGTACCAGCGCGCGAAGGGCACCGCGGTGAGCACCCGCTGGTAATTCTCCCAGTGCAGCTTTTCGGGCCAGAGCTGGATGGGCAGGTCGAAGAGCGAACCCGGCTCCTTGAAGCTCGTCGAGATCATCCACAAGAAGGGTACGAGCATGGTCAGGCCGCCCAGCAGCAGCACCACGAAGATGACGGCGTCGGCGATTCTCTGCTTGCGTTTACTCATTCCCGGCCTCCCCGCGGGTTCGCGCCCGCCCGCGGCTTCTCCTTCGCTGGCCGCTTCTCATGCTTCCTCCCAGACCCAGCGCTTGCGCAGCTGCCACTGCACCACGGTGAGGGCGAAGAGGAAGGCGAAGAGCAGCCAGGCGATCGCCGAGGCGTAGCCCATGTCGGGCGGGAAGATGCCGAAGGCCTTCTGGTAGAGGTAGAAGAGCAGCACGTTGGTGGCGTCGAGCGGCCCCCCGCCGGTCATCACGTAGATCAGCCCGAAGACCTGGAAGCCGCCGATCAGTGCGAGCAGGGTGTTGAGGAAGACGGTGGGCGAGAGCAGCGGCAGGGTGACGTTCCAGAACTGCTGCCAGGGCCCGGCGCCGTCGAGCGACGCGGCCTCGTAGTAGGTTTTGTCGATGTTCTGCAGGCCCGCCAGGAAGATCAGCATGCGGAAGCCGATGCCCGCCCAGACGGCGGCGAGGATGATGCCGGGCATGGCCCAGCGCTCGTCGGAGAGCCAGCCGGGCCCCTGGGTGGCCAGCCAGTGGACGAGCGCGGGGGCGGCGAGCCCGAAGAAGCCGAAAAGGGCCTCGAGCTGCTGGCCGCTCCAGCGCAGGAAGAGGTTGACCGGGCCCACGTAGGGGTTGAGCACCCAGCGCCATAAAAGACCCACGGCCACCACGCTGGTCACCGTGGGCAGCAGGTAGAGGGTGCGCACGATCTTGACCCCGGGAAAGTCGCGGTTGAGTCCCAGGGCCACCATCAGCGAAATGAAAATTTCCAGCGGAACCGCCACCAGCACGTAGTAGAGGGTGTTCCAGAAGGCCTTGTGGAGCACCGGGTCACGCGCCATCTCGCGGTAGTTCTCGAGCCCCACCCAGCTGTCCACGACGGCGCTGAGGTTGAGGGGGTCGAAGACGTCCCACTGGGTGAACGAGAGGACGAGCGAGATCAGGATGGGCCCGGCGTTGAAGGCGAAAAAGCCCACCAGGCTGGGCAGGATGAAGAGCCAGGGAAAGCGGCGGTAGCTGGACATTTCGAAAACGTGACTTCCCGTGTTGGAAGGGCCGCGGGGGCGTGCCCCCGCGGCCCGAAAAAGGTTACTTGCGCTTCGCGCGCTCGGCCTGAACTTCGTCGAGGATCTTCTGCACCGCGGGCGCGACCTTGTCGAGGGCGGTCTGGACGTCCTCCTTGCCTTCCCATACCGGACCCAGCGCCTTGGAGATGAGGTTCAGCGCCTCGCTCCAGCGCTCGAAGGTCTCGGTGGGCACCGCGTCCTTATTGACGGTGAGGAAGTACTGCTGGTGGCGCGGCGGCGGCGGCTGGAAGAAGGCTTTGAGGATGGCGTTGGTGGCCGTGGGGTTCAGCGGGTCGAAGCCGATCGCGGGGATGATCAGGCCGCCCTTGGTGAAGGCGAGGCTGCCTTCGGGGCCGGCGAGGAACTTGAGCACCTCCCAGGCGGCGTCGGGGTTCCGGCTCTGCCGCGAGATGGCCCAGCCCGAGCCGTCGATGTCGACGATGCTCCCGGCCTTGCCCCGGGGGAAGGGGACGATGTCCCAGTCGAACTTGGCCTTCTTCTTGAGGCTGGGCACGCGCCAGCGTCCGTCGACGATCATGCCCGTCTTACCGCCCAGGAAGAGGCTGTAGGCGCTGCGGTCGGCGGCCTCGGCGGGGGTGGGGGCGACGTGGTGCTTCCAGCGCAGGTCCACGTAGAACTGCAGGCCTTCGACCGAGGCGGGGCTGTTGAGCAGGAACTTGGAGTGGTCGGGGCTGTACCAGCGGCCGCCGTTCGACCAGACCCAGGGCTCCCAGAAGAGGAAGTAGGTGTAGAAGCTCACCCCCCACTGGGTGCGCTTGCCGCCCTCTTCTTTGGTCAGCGCCTTGGCGTAGCGCAGGAAGTCGTCCCAGGTCCAGTTGGGGTCGGGGTCGGGCAGGCCCGCCTCGCGCAGCAGGTCGCGGTTGTAGTAGACGACCATGTTGGAGATGTCGCGCGGCAGGGCGTAGAGCTTGCCCTCGAAGCGGAAGGCGTCGAGGATGCCCTTGTAGAAGATGCCGGTGTCGTAGTTGTCCTTCTTGATGAAGGGCTCGAGCGGCCGGGCCACGCCCTTGGCCGCCAGGGCGGGGAAGTTGATGTTGTTGGTGAAGAAGAGGTCGGGCGCCTTGCCGGCGGCGAACATCGCGGTCAGCTTGGTCCAGTAGTCGCGCGAGGGGATGTGCAGCAGCTCGACCTTGATGTTCGGGTGCTCGGCCTCGAACTTCTTGAAGAGCTCCTTGTAGAGGGCGATCTCCGACTCGCCGCCCCACCCGGCCACGGTGACCTTGGTGGTCTTGGCTGCGCCCAGGCCCATCGTCAGCACGAGGGCGAGGGCTCCCAGTTTGAGGATCCAACGCTTCATAGTCTTACCTCCCGATTCCCGATCCGATGGGGAAGGGCCCCACCGGTACCGGTAGCTTGCCGCCGGGGACGAAGCTCCCGGACAGCGCTTCCAACGCGGCGCGCACCTGGGCCGCGCGGTAGCCGTAGGTGACCAGGTACCCCGCGGGCGCGGGGTCCAGGTAGGTGTAGTCGTCGGGGTTGCCCAGCGCGACGACGTAGACGGGTTTGCCGGTCCGGACCAGCGCCTGGTAGAGCCAGACCTGCTCCTCGGGCAGCCGGCCCAGCCAGTGGTAGGTGCCGAGGACGATGCGGTCGAACTTCTTTGCGCGCGCCACCGCCGCGGTGATGTCGCTGCCCGAAGGCACCTCGCCCACGACCTGGTAGTGCGCCCCCGGCAGGTACTTGGGAGCCAGCTCGGCCAGGCTGGGTTCGGCGCCCCAGGTGGCGCGCACCCGGGGGGCGACGACCAGCGTGCCCGCACCGGGAATGGGCAGCTCGCCGGCGAGCCAGGTGACGCCCGCCCGCGCCGCCTTCAGGTTGAGCGCCGCGAGCGCCTTCCAGTCGGGCTCGGGCGCGGGGGGGCGCAGCCGCGCCCGAGCCGCTTGCAGCCGGCGTTCGCTGGCGGCGGCGCGCGCCGGTGCGATCCGGCCGCTGGTCAACGCCTCGTCGAGGGCGGCGTAGACCGCCTCGGCGGTGCCGCCGCCACGGCCCACCAGCACCAGGTCGGCCCCGGCCAGAACGGCCCGCACCGCGGCCTCGCCCGCGCCCCAGCGGCCCGAGATGGCGCGCATGCCCATGTCGTCGGTGACGATCAGCCCGTCGTAGCCCATCTTCCCCCGCAGCAGCCCGGTGAGGATCTTGCGCGAGAGCGTGGCGGGGGCGTCGGGGTCGAGGGCGGGGTAGAGGATGTGGGCGGTCATGATGACGGGAACCCCGGCGCGCACGGCCGTCCGGAAGGGGGCGAGCTCCACCCGCTCGATCGCCTCGAGCGGCTTGTCCACGATCGGCAGGCCGGTGTGGGAGTCGGTCTGGGTATCGCCGTGGCCGGGGAAGTGCTTGGCCGTCCAGAGCACGCCCGCCTCCTCGAGGCCGCGGGCGAAGGCCAGCCCGTGCCGGATCACCCCCTCGGGGTCGGCGCCGAAGCTGCGCAGGCCGATGATCGGGTTCTTGGGGTTGACGTTGACGTCGAGCACCGGGGCCAGGTCCACGTTCGCGCCCAGGTAGGCGACTTCCTGGCCGATGGCGCGGCCGACCGCGCGGGTGAGCTCGGAGTCGCCCGCGGCCGCCAGCGCCATGGCCGCGGGGAAGCGGGGCACGCCGGGGGCGCGGTAACTGAAGAAGGGACCGCCCTCCTGGTCGATGAGGACGAGTAGGTCGGGGTAGCGCCGGCGCAGCTCGCGCACCGTTCCCACCGGATCGTTCGCCAGGTTCGAGGGGAAGAGGATCACCCCCGCGGGGCGGTAGCGCTCGATCAGCTGGGTCGGCGGCTCGGCGCCCCGGTAGGAGAGGATCATGAACTGCCCGGGGTGGGCGGCGAAGGCCAGCGAGAAGAGGGCGAGCAGGGCGAGCAGACGCCGTTTCATTTCAGGGCCTCCCGCAGGTTGCCGCCGGCGGCCGCCAGGCGCCGGCGCGCGGCTTCGGGGTCGGGTTCACGCTCGAGCAGCACGGCCAGGCGCACGTCGCCGCCGGCCCGTTCGAGCAGCGCCCGGGCACGCTCCGCGTCCACCCCGGCGATCTCGGCGACGATGCCCACCGCCCTGCGGACGAGCTTCTCGTTGGAGGCGTTCACGCCGACCATCAGGTTCGAGTAGACGCGTCCGAGCCGGATCATGAGCAGCGTCGAGAAGAGGTTGAGCGCCACCTTCTGCGCGGTGCCGGCGGCCAGCCGCGTGGAGCCGGCGAGGACCTCGGGGCCGGTCTCCAGCAGCACGCCCACCTCGGCCGCCGCCAGCAGCGGCGTCTGCGGGTTGTTGGCGAGGCCCACGGTGAACGCGCCCAGGCTGCGGGCGGTGCGCACCGCGGCGACGGTGAAGGGCGTGCGGCCGCTCGCGGCCACCCCCACGAGCACGTCCGCGGGCCCCAGGCCGGCCTCGCGCACCCGGCGTTCGGCCTCCCCGGCCGCGTCCTCGGCGGCCTCGGCGGAGCGCACCAGCGCCTGCTCGCCACCCGCGAGCAGGTAGCCCAGGCGTTCGTGAGGCCAGCCGAAGGTCGGGGGCAGCTCCACGGCGTCGAGTGCGGCCAGCCGTCCCGAGGTTCCGGCGCCCGCGTAGAGCAGCCGCCCGGAGCCCCGCTCCAGCCGTTCGGCCGCGCCCCGGGCGGCGCGCTCGAGCTCGGGCAGCGCCGGGCGCACCGCGGCCAGCGCGGCGAAGTTGCGTTCGAGCAGGGCCTCGAGCACCTCGGCGTCGGGCCAGGTGTCGAGGCCGCGGAAGCGCAGGGCGACGTCCTCGGTGGTCATGCGGGCCTCCAGGCGGCGGCCAGGGCGTTGCCTACGGCACGCCGCAGGTCGGGCAGGGGGTTGGGGCGGTGGCGACTGGGGTGGACGCGGTTCGAAAGCAGCGCCCAGGCGTAGCCGCGTTTGGGGTCGATCCAGACGCCGGTGCCGGTGAAGCCGGTGTGGCCGTAGGCGGCCGGGCTGGTCAGGCTGCCGCCGGACCAGCCGGGGTGGCGGCGCACCCAGCCGAGCAGGCGCTCCTCGCTCTGAGGTTCGAGCGCCTCCGCGTGGGCCGCGGGGGAAAGCTCAGCGCCGGTCAGCCAGGCTTGGGCGCGGTCGAGCACCCCGTCCAGGGTGCCGAAGAGGCCGGCGTGGCCCGCCGCGCCTCCCAGGGCGAAGGCGTTTTCGTCGTGGACCTCGCCCACCAGGACGCGGCCGCGCCAGGGGCAACGCTCGGTGGCGGCGCTACGCTCGGGATCGGGCGCGAAGGTCAGGCCCGCAGGCAGCGCGAACCGCTTCAGCTCCCGCCGGCGCAGGCGCTCGAGCAGCAGGCCCAGCAGCATGTAGCCGACGTCGGAGTAGACGGGCGCGCCCAGCTCCCAGCGCTCCTGCAGCAGCCGCGCCTTCAGCGTTTCGGGCCGCCCGCCCCAGGTGTAGAGCGGCACCCAGGCGGGCAGACCGGCCTGGTGGGCCAGCAGCCGCCGCACCGTCAGGCGGGCCAGGGGGGCGTCCTCCTGCAGCCAGCCGGCCTCGGGCAGGTGGCGCGCGAGCGGGTCGTCGAGGTCGAGCCGCCCTTCCTCCACGAGCCGCAGCACCTCGGGCAGGGTGAAGAGCACCTTGGTCAGGCTGGCCAGGTCGAACCAGGCGTCCGGCGCGAGCGGCCGGGTTTCGGGTTCCCGCATGGCCGCGCCCAGGTGGAGCGCCGCGCGGCCGCCGGCGGCCGAAACCACCCCGAGCGCCGCTCCCGGAACCCCGCCCTCGGCGAGGGCCGCTTCCAGAATCGGTGCGGCTGCGGTAAGCATCCGTTCGAGGGTGGCTTGGTTCGGCGCGGCGTTCATCTTTGGGCGGAGTATACCGCGCGGGTAGGGGCGGGGCAAGGCGAATGGTATGCGAGTGGTATACTCGGGACCATGCCAGGCCCCAAACCCAACCACGAGATCTGGTCGCGCCTGCAGCTCGACGACGGGGGCGGACTGCCGCTCTACCAGCAGCTGCGGGAGCACGTGTTGCGGATGATCCGTTCCGGTCAGCTCGAGCCCGGCGGCGCGCTGCCGGCCGAGCGCCTGCTTTCCGAGCTGCTGGGTGTTTCGCGCTTGACCGTACGCAAGGCCTTCGACAGCCTGGTGGCCGAGGGGGTGCTGGTGCGCCGGCAGGGCTCGGGTACCTTCGTGGCGCGCCGCTTCGAGCAGCCGCTCTCGTTTCTCAGCGGCTTCAGCCAGGACATGCGCGCCCGCGGCATGGAGCCGGGTTCGCGCCAGGTGCGCCGGGTGCTGGGCCAGGCCACGCCGGAGGAGGCGCTCGCCCTCTCGCTCTCGCCCGGGGCCTCGGTGGCGCGGATCACCCGCGTGCGCACCGCCGACGGTCTGCCCATGGCCATCGAGTCGGCGGTGTTGCCGGCCGAGTTCGTTCCCGATCCCGAGGCCGTGGGCGACTCGCTCTACGCCTACCTGAAGGCGCGCGGCCTGCGGCCGGTGCGGGCGCTGCAGCGGCTGCGCGCGGTCGCCGCGCCCGAAGAGGAGGCGCGGCTCTTGGGGCTCGCCCCCGGCGACCCGGTGCTCTACATCCAGCGCGTCAGCTTCCTCTCCGGAGGCCGGCCGCTCGAGTTTACCCGCAGCCACTACCGCGGCGACCGCTACGACTTCGTCGCCGAGCTTCGGTCCGAACCGTGATCGTTCTGGGCCTCATGAGCGGTACCAGCGCCGACGGCGCGGACCTGGTGCTGGCACGGCTGGAGGGACGGCCCCCGGAGCTGGTCTACGAAGTGCTGGAGCGCCGGCACGCCGACTACCCCGAGGGCCTCTTCGCCCGGGTGCGCCAGGCGCAGCAAAACCGCGTGCTGGGGCCGCGCGACCTCGCGCACCTGCACCACGACCTCGGCCGCTTCTACGCCGAGGCGGCCGCGCCCTTCCGGGGGCGCGTCGAGCTGGCCGCGCTCGCGGGGCAGACCGTCTGGCACGAGCCTCCCGGGGTCACCTGGCAGCTGGGCGAGCCCAGCTGGCTCGCCGAGGCGCTGGGGGTGCCGGTCGTCCACGACTTCCGCCCCGCCGACCTGGCCGCCGGCGGCGAAGGGGCGCCGCTCGTGCCCTACCCCGACCTGCTTCTCTACGGCGAGGAGGGGGTGCGCCGCAGCATCCACAACCTGGGGGGCATCTCCAACCTCACCTACCTGCCCGGCCGCGACGCCGCGGGGGTGCTCGCCTTCGACACCGGCCCCGGCAACTGCCTGATCGACGAGGCGGCGGCGCGCATGGGCGAACGTTACGACGAGGGCGGCCGCATCGCCGCCGAGGGGCGGGTGGACGAGGCGTTGGTGGAGGTCTGGCTGAACCACGCCTACCTGCGCCGGCCCCCGCCCAAGTCGACCGGGCGCGAGGTCTGGCGGCTCGAGCGGCTGGCCTTCGCCGAGCGGCTCGCGGACGCCGACCTGGTGGCCACGGTCACCGCCTTCACCGTGCGCACCATCGTGAACTCCTACCGCGACTTCGTCCTTCCCCGGGGCCTCGACGAGGTCTGGGTGGCCGGGGGCGGCGCGAAGAACCGCACCCTGATGGCGGGTCTGCGCGCGGGGCTGCCGGTGCCCGTGCGCAGCTTCGAGGAGCTGGGACTCGACCCCCTGGCCCGCGAGGCGCTGGCCTTCGCGGTGCTGGGTTACCTGCGCTTCTTGAACCTGCCCAACGTGCTGCCCCACACCACCGGCGCCCGCCGCGCCGCGGTGGCGGGGCGGGTGACGCGGCCGTCGGTCTAGCTACTCCTTCCAGCCGCCGAAGAAGACGGTGACCAGCGGACCCGTTTCCGGCTCTTCCTCCGCCGATACCTCGGCGATGCGTTCGCGCAGCTGCTGGATCAGGTCGAAGACCTCACGCGCCCGCTCCTCGGTGGTGCGGAAGAAGACCGCGCTCATCGTGCCCTCGGCCTTGCCCCGGGCGATTTTGTCCATGCCGGTCTTGAGGTGCTCCAGCAGGTGCTTGGCGGTATCCGCCGTCGCGTTCGCGGAGCGGCCGGTCGCCTTGTAGACCTTGTGCTCGCCCCTCTGCCCCACGACCTGGATCAGGCCGTGGCGCTCGAGGCGGTTCAGGTCGCGCACGATGCGGGCCAGGGCGCGTCCCGTGGCGTCGGCGAGCGCGGGGGCGGTGAACTCGCCCTCGGTCAGCTTGTGCAGCACTTCAAGGGCGCCGGTGTCCAAGAAGACTTCGTTTCCTGCCATGGCCGTCCTCCTCGTTTCCCGGTTTCTTGCAGCGAGTATAAACCAATTGAGCGCCGGAGGGGGGCGTGGCGGTATCTTGGAGCCATGAGCCACCTACTCCCCGTCGACCAAGCCTTCCTCGAACGTGCCCGCGCCCGCCAGCTCCGCCTCACCAAGCCCCCCGGTTCGCTCGGGCGGCTCGAAGAGGCGGGGGTCCGCCTCGCGGCGATCCAGCGCAGCGAAAAGCCGCGGCTGGGACCGGGTGCGGTGGTGGTCGCCGCCGCCGACCACGGGGTGACGGCCGAGGGCGTCTCGGCCTACCCCGCCGAGGTGACCCCGCAGATGGTGCAGAACTTCCTGGCCGGCGGCGCGGCCGTCAACCAGATCGCCCGCGTGGCCGGGGCCGAGGTCTACGTCCTCGACGTGGGCGTGCGCGGCCCCGAGTTTCCGGCCCACGAACGCCTGATACCGGCACGGGTGCGCTCGGGCACCGGCAACCTTGTCCGCGAACCGGCGATGCGCCCCGCCGAAGCGCTGGCGGCGCTGCAGGCGGGGGAGAACGCCGCCCGCAGAGCGGTCAGCGAAGGGGCCACCCTGCTCGCCGCCGGCGACATGGGCATCGGCAACACTACCGCCGCCGCGGCGCTCACCGCCGCCTTGCTGGGTTTGCTGGCGGCCGAGGTGACGGGCCGGGGCACCGGGGTGGACGACGCGGCTTACGCCCGCAAGGTGCAGGTCGTGGAACGGGCGCTCGAGCGCGCCCGGGGCGAGCTGGGCGATCTCGAGCGCGCCGACCCGCTGGAGGTGGCCGCCCAGCTCGGCGGCCTCGAGATCGTCGCCGCCGCGGGCGTCTTCCTGGCCGGAGCCGCGGCGGGTCTGCCCGTCGTCGCCGACGGCTTCCCCGTCACCGCCGGGGCGCTGCTCGCCGCCCGGCTCGAACCCAACCTGAGCGGCTACCTCTTCGCCGGCCACCGCTCGCTCGAGCCGGGGCACACGCGGCAGTTGGAGGCGCTGGGGCTCGAGCCCCTGCTCGATCTGAACCTGCGCCTGGGCGAGGGCACCGGCGCGGTCCTCGCCTTCCCGGTGCTGCGGGCCGCCGCCGCGGTGCTCGGGGGCATGGCCACCTTCGACGAGGCCGGGGTGAGCGAGGGCTAGGTCGGTATCGTGGGGTGATGAAACGCCTGCGGCCCTTCTGGTTCGCCCTGGGTTTCCTGACCACGCTGCCGATCCCGCGCACGGGAAACGCAACGGCGGAGGAACTGCGCCGCTCCGTCTTCTGGTATCCGCTCGTCGGCTGGGTCGTGGGCGGGGTGCTCGTGGTCGTGGCCGCGCTGGCCGGGGCGTGGCCCCCCGGGGTGGAGGCGGCTGTGGTGCTGGCCGCGTGGCTCGCGGTCACGGGGATGCTCCACCTCGACGGCCTGCTCGACAGCGCCGACGCGCTGCTCGCGCCCCGCCCGCCCGGGGAGCGTTTGAAGATCCTGGCGGACGTGCACCACGGCAGCTTTGCGCTGGGCGTGGGCGCGGTCTTCCTGATCCTCAAGTGGCAGGCGATCGCCGCCGGCCCGGGGCTCGGGGCGCTGGCGCTGGCCCCGGTGGCCGCGCGCGCCTGGATCCTGCCGCTGCTCGGCTTGTTCCGCCCGGCCCGCCCCGGAGGCCTGGGCGCGGGCGTCCGCGGCGGGGCGTGGGGTTGGGGGCTCCTCTTCGCCGCGCCCCTCGCGCTGCTGGCCCCCGGGCCGGCCGTGGTCGCCGGTGCGTGGGCGTTGGGCTTCGCGCTGTGGGCCTCCCGCCGTCTGGGCGGCGGGCTCACGGGCGACGTCTACGGGGCTGCGGTCGAGACCACCGAGCTGGTCTTCCTCCTCGCTGTTCTGTTCTGGAAGGCGCCGGGACCGACGCCCGGATGACGCAGGGGCTTTATGTTTGCCTTCGGGACGCGGTATACTGAGTCTCGCAAGAAAAGGAGGTAGCATTATGAAGCGATTAGCAACGGTAGTCGGTCTCTCGGCGCTCCTCGGTTTTGCCTTTGCGGCCGAAAAGGTGCAGATCACCTTCTGGCACGCTTTCGGTGGCGGGCGTACGGCCTTCATCCAGCGCGCCGTCGAGGACTTCAACTACACCCACCCCGGCATTGAGGTCAAAGTCGAATACAAGGGCAGCTACCGCGACACGCTGAACGCGGCCATTCTGGCGGCCAAGCAGGGCAACGCGCCGCACATCGTCCAGATCTTCGAGGTCGGCAGCCAGCTGGCGCTCGACTCGGGCATCTTCGTTCCCATCGAGAACTACGTTCCCGCCGACCTGAAGTTCCAGCTCGACGACTACATCAAGCCGGTGGCGAACTACTACCGCATCGGCGGTAAGTTCAACTCGATCCCCTGGAACTCCTCGAACCCGATCCTTTACTACAACAAGGACATCTTCAAGAAGGCCGGGCTCGACCCCGAGAACCCGCCCAAGACCTTCAACGAAGTGGCCCAGGCGTGTGAGAAGATCATCGCCAGCAAGGCCGCGCCCAAGTGCATCACCTGGCCGCTGCACTCGTGGTTCGTCGAACAGTGGGTCGCCGAGCAGGGCGCGCTGCTCGCCAACAACGAGAACGGCCGCGCCGCCCGCGCCACCGACGTCTTCATCGACTCCGAGGCGATGAAGCGGATCATGAAGTGGTGGAAGGGCCTCTACGACAAGGGCTACTACACCTACACTGGCAAGCCCGAGGACTGGGACGGCGCCAACCAGCTCTTCGTCAGCCAGCAGGCGGCCATGGAGATCACCTCGACCTCCGACGTGACCTTCATGCAGAACGCCTCCTTCGAGAACGGCTTCGAACTGGGCACCGGCTTCCTCCCCGTTCCCGACGGCGTCGAGCGCAACGGTACCGTCGTCGGCGGCGCCTCGCTGTGGCTGACCAAGGGGCACCCGCAGGAGGAGCAGGAAGCGGCCCTCACCTTCCTGCTGTGGTTCACCAACACCGAGAACATGGTGCGCTGGCACAAGGGCACGGGTTACTTCCCGGTGCTGAACACCTCGGTGAAGGTGCTCGAATGGCAGAACTGGTTCGAGCGCAACCCCGCCTACCGCGCGGCGTTCGACCAGCTGCTGCAGTCGAAGGCCAACCGCGCCACCCAGGGCGCGCTGATCGGTCCCTTCCCCGAGATCCGCACGATCATCGAGAACATGGTCCAGGAGATCTTCCAGGGTAAGGACCTCGCCAAGGCCCTTTCCGAGGCCGACGCGCAGGCCGACCAGGCGCTCAAGCGCTACAACGCATCGGTCAAGAAGTAAGCCCGCCCGAGGCCCGGCACCGCTGAGGTGCCGGGCCTCCCCCTTCTTTTTCGAGGCCACAACAGGGAAAATACCAACATGGACACGCACGCCGCCTACAAAAGCCGCTGGTTGCCCTGGGTTCTGCTGCTTCCCTCCTTCGTCATCCTGATCCTCTTCCTCTACTACCCCACCATCGAGACCTTCGTGCTGTCGCTCTACCAGGTGGCGTTTTTAGGGCTTTCCAAGAGTTTTGTCGGAATCGAAAACTACAAGATCCTGTTCAGCGACCCCGAGTACCTGCAGATCTTCAAGAACACGGTGATCTTCGCCTTCTTCGTCGTCATCTTCTCGATGGCGGTGGGGCTCGCGCTCAGCATCCTGGCCAACCAGAAGGTTTCCGGCTGGCGCATCTACCGGCTGCTCCTCATCTGGCCCTACGCGCTCAGCCCCGCCGTTGCGGGCGTGATCTTCCTCTTCATGTTCAACCCCCAGTCGGGGATCGTGAACTACCTGCTCACGATTACGCTCGGCATCGCCCCCGACTGGCTCACCAACCCCACGCTGGCCATGGGGCTGTTGGTCTTCGTGGCGGTGTGGAAGAACGTGGGGTACAACGTCGTCTTTTACATCGCGGGCCTGCAGAACCTGCCCGGCGAGGTGCTCGAGGCCGCACTGATCGACGGGGCCACCCCCTGGCAGCGCTTCTGGCGGGTGACCTTCCCGCTGCTCAGTCCCATGACCTTCTTCCTGCTCATCATCAACACCATCTACGCCTTCTTCGAGGCCTTCCCCTTCGTCGACCTGCTCACCAAGGGCGGCCCCAGCAACGCGACGAACATCCTGATCTTCAACATCTACCGCGACGGCTTCGAGTACTACAAGACCGGCATGGCGGCGGCGCAGTCGGTGATCCTCTTCATCGCCGTCGTCTTCCTGACCATCCTTCAGTTCCGCGTCGGCGAGGGCCGGGTCCACTACGGAGGCTAACGTGAAGCGCAAACGCCTGAGCAACCTCATCGTTCACGTGCTGCTGATCCTCTCGGTGCTGGTGGTGGCGGCGCCCATTCTGCTGGCGTTCATCTTCTCGACCCAGACTCCGGCGCAGATCTTCAGCTATCCGCCCCGCTTCACCTTCGGCACCGCGATGCTCGAGAACTACTCGATCGCCTGGAACCAGTTCCACCTGGGCGTTTACATGAAGAACTCCTTCTACATCGCCATCGCCGTGACCGTCGGGAAGACGATCATCTCGTTCATGGCGGCGCTCGCCCTGGTCTACTTCCGTTTCCCGCTCAAGGGGGCCGTCTTCACCTTCATTTTGCTCACCCTGATGATGCCCACCGAAATCATGATCGTCGCGCTCTTCGACCTGGTTACCAAGCTGGGTTGGTCCAACTCCTACGCGGCGCTGATCGTGCCCTTCCTGGCTTCGGCCACGGGTACCTTCCTCTTCCGCCAGCAGTTCCTGCAGATCCCCACCAGCCTGGTCGACGCCGCTAAGATCGACGGCGCGGGGCCACTGCGGTTCGCCTGGGCCATCCTGCTGCCCATGTCGCTCAATGTGGTGGCGGCGATGGCCGTGATCCAGTTCGTCTACATGTGGAACCAGTACCTCTGGCCGCTGATCATCATCCGCGAGGGTGACCGCCAGGTGGTCCAGGTGGGTCTGCGCATGATGACCAGCGGGCAGGACGCCACCAACTGGGGCATCGTCATGGCGGGGGCGATCATCGCCCTGCTGCCGGCCCTGGTCGTCTTCCTGCTGCTCCAGGAGCAGTTCAGCCGCGGCTTCGCGCTCAGCCAGGAAAAGTAGCATGCCGACGCTGCCCTTCGCGAACCGCAAGCGCCCCGTACTGCTGGGGCACCGCGGGCTGCCGACGCTCGCCGACGGCAACACCCGCGCCGCCTTCCTGGCGGCAGTAGAGGCGGGGCTCGACGGGATCGAGACCGACGTGCAGCGCACCAGGGACGGGGTGCTGGTCATCCACCACGACTTCGTCGTGGGCCTGCGGCTGATCTCGGACATGACCTACGCCGAGCTGATGGAGCAGCGCCCGGAGATGATGACCCTCGAGCAGCTCTTCGAACTGCTCGAGCCCTACCCCGACTTCCTCCTCAACCTGGAGCTCAAGAGCATTCCCGGGCTCGAAGACGGGCGTGCTCACGAGCTCGCCGATGCGGTGGCCGCGTGGCCGGGGCACGGGCGCGTCTGGATTTCCTCCTACGACCCCGCAGCCCTTTTCAAGGTGCGCGAACACCGTCCGGAGATCCCCCTGGGCTACCTCTTCCGTGTCTACGACACCGGCCGTATGGCCGAGCTGCTGGGGATCGAAGCCGTGCACCCCCAGTGGCAGCTCGTCACCGCCGCCCGGGTGGCCCGCTGGCACAAGAAGGGCATGGGTGTGGCCACCTGGACCGTGAACGACGCCCAGGCGGCGCGCGAGCTGGCCCGCCTGGGCGTGGACGTGCTCATGGGCGACGACGCCGAGGTCCTCAAACAGGCGCGTTAGCCAGCCTTGCCGCTGCGCTCGCCAGAAAGCGCGCTCTTGGTTTATCCTTGTTCCAAGGAGGAACACGTATGGAACTGGATGCGGCGGTTTGGTTCACCGCTCCGGTCGTGGTCTCCGGATGGGTGCTCGGGCTGGCCCTGCTTGCGGGGCTACTCTTCGCGCTGTTGCGGTTCGTCGTGGCCGCGGCCCTGCGCCAGGTCCTGGAACAGGAGCTTGCGCGCTTCGCGCAAACCCCGGCGCGGACCGGGCCGGATAGCAAGGCCAGCGAGCCGGGGGCCGCAGCCGCGGAGGCGGCGCGGAATTCGAGGGGGGAAGGAACATGAACATAGGTCTCGGTGAGCTGTGGATCGTTCTCGCGGTGTGGGCGCTCTTGATCTGGGCTTTCTACGCGCTCGTCAAGTTGGCCGTTCGGGCTGCGCTCGAGCAGTTCCTGGCGGCCCACCGCGACGAACTTGCGGAGCTCGTCCGCGAGGCGGCGGCGCCGCCCGCGCCCAAAGGGCGGGCGGACGAAGGCGAAGGGGGGTGATCCGGTGTTCCTTCTGGCCATCTTGCTCGTAAACGCCGCCTTTACCTACGTGGTGGTACGTACCGTAGTGAAGCAGCTGTTGGACGAGGAGCGCGCCCACTGGATAGGGCAGTTGCGCCAAGCCTGCTCCGAGCGCGGCGAGGTCTGATCAGGCCGAAGGCCGCACCAGGTGCTCGAGCCAGTTGGCGAACTCGAGCTGGCGCACGTGGTCGTCGAGCAACGTCTCGTCCACGCCCAGCTTGCGGCGCAGCGCCTCGTCGCCCGGGTTCTTGAACAGCGCCTTCATCTCCTCGGCGTAGCGCAGCACGTCCTCCTCTTTCTCGAAGAAGCCCTCCTTGACCAGCGCCCCGGCGCGGGCCGCGATCAGGCGGGCGTTCTCCCAGAGGTCGAACTCGGGGTGGTACTGGGTGGCCCAGTAGGCGCCGTTTTCGTGCTCCACGGCCAGCGCCTGCACGCGGGTGTGCTCGCCGGTGGCGAGCAGCTCGGCGGTGGGGGGTAGCTCGGTCACGTGGTCGAGGTGCATCTCGATGCCCTGGAAGGCGGCGGGCTTGCCCGCGGTGAGCGGGTGTTCGCGGCCGGCGGCGGTCAGCTCGATGCGCGGCGCGAAGCCCCACTCGCGGCCTTTCGGGTTCTTCTCGACCCTGCCCCCGGCGGCCACCGCCGCCATCTGTGCCCCCCAGCAGCTGCCGAACTGGGGCACGCCGGCCTGGAAGGCGCGGCGTGCGAAGGCGATCTGCCGGGCGACCTTTTCTTCGTGGGTGTGGTAGATGGTCTGGTCCGATCCGGTCCAGATGACCCCGTGGAAGCCGCGCACCTCGTCCAGGCTGAGGAGCGGGTTTTCCAGGTCGGCGATGAAGAAGACCTGCGAGGTCGAACCGGGCGCGTAACGGTCGAGCAGGCGCCGGTAGAGGTCGTGCGGGTGGGCCACGTCGGAGCGGTCGAAGTTTTCCCGGCTAGCGCGCGGATAGCCGTTGACGATCAGGAAGTTCAGGGTCATGGCGTTTCCTTTCCGGCCGCGGCGTGGGCCAGCGGCACCAGGTCCTGCGGGAAGTCGGTGAAGAGGCCGGTCACCCCCGCCTCGATGTAGGCGCGGGCCTCCTCTGCGTCGTTGACGGTGAAGAGGTTGATCCGCCTGCCCGCCGCCACCAGCTCGCGCACCTTCTCGGGCGGCGTCAGCGTGGCGCGGGCGTTGACCGTCTGAAACTCCGCCACCGCGTCCCAGTCGATGGGGCGGTCGCGGTAAAACCCCACCAGCGCCTGCACCTCCACCTCGGGCCGCAGCGCGCGCGCCTCCTCGAGCCAGCGGTGCTCGAACGAGGAGAGCCGCACCTGCTCGGGCGCGATGCCCACCCGGTCCATCACCTCGAAGAAGCGGGGAACGATGGGGAAGTCCTCGAGCGGCGGCGGCAGCCGCTTCAGCTCGATGTTCACCGTCCAGTCGTGGTCGCGGGTAAAGACGAGCGCCTCCTCCACCGTGGGCACCCGGAGGCCCACGTAGGCGGCCTGTTCGGCGGCGCTCACCCGACCGGCCGCGATCTGGCCGAAGGGGTCGTCGCGGTCGAACCAGCTGCCGGCGTCGAGCCGTTCGATTTCGTCAAAGGTGAACTCGGTGAAGGTCCAGGGCGCGCGGTCGGGGAAGACCTCGGCGGCGTTGGTGGTCCGCTTCAGGCTGTCGTCGTGGAAGAGGATGAGCACGCCGTCGGCGGTCACCCCCACGTCGGTCTCCCACAGGTCGGCCCCCACCTCCAGGCCCTTCTGCGCGGCAGCCAGGGTGTTCTCGGGCGCCAGACTGCGGGCGCCGCGGTGCGCGATGACGAGGGTGCGGTTCACGGGAACACGATACCGCAGAGGACGCGGGCAGGCGAGGCGGGCTTGGCCGTCGGCGCTTTCTTTGCCGCTCCGGGCCGGCGGCCGCAGGCCGCGCGACCCGGGACTCGTCGCGGCCGACCACCCGACCTTTTTGCGTCACCCCCGACGAGGTACGAAGCGCCGGGTCTGGGGGGCCCGCGTGGTCGTCGCGAAGCGTAAGCGCGTCAGGTGGTCGTCTTCGCGGTGCATGCCCCAATCGACCCCGCCTATTTTTCGTCATCCCCGACGAGGCGCGAAGCGCCGAGATCGGGGATCTTAAGGTGCCTGCGAGTTTCGAGTGAGCCAACGCGCCGCCTTCGTCAGCGCCGGTGCTTCTAACCGTTGGCTTCCCAGCCGCGCCCGGCAAGATTCCGGCTCTCGGGGGCCGCGTGGCCCCCTCGTCCGGAATGACGGATAACGGCGGTGCGTGGTACGTGGTACGAGGTGCGTGGTGGGTAGGAGTTTGAACGAGGAGCAAGCCCAACGGCAGCGGCCGTAAGTCCACCAACCTTTTCTTCGCTATCCCAGAGTCGCGGAGACCCATGCTTCCGCACCTCTTCATCTCCTGTGCTTGTACTCACACCCCTACCCCCCACGCCCTACACCCACACCCCCATTCCGTCATCCCCGACGAGGCGCGAAGCGCCGAGATCGGGGATCTTGCCGTTGCTGCGAGCTACGAGCGAACCGACGCACCGTCGTCACCCTCCCGTTTTCGAGCGACCGGTGCTGCATCAGTGCTCATTCAGATTCCAGGCCTGCCCCGGACCTGACCCATGATCTCGAGGTTGGTTCGGAGGGGGCCCGAAGGTGGCGCGCCGCCACGGCCGGTACGTTGGGAAGAGGACCCGCCCCGGATGCGTCGCGTGGCTCCGGTCTGCGTCGGGAACGATAGGGAAAACGTCAGGTCGGGCCCAGGGGCGCGGGGAGGCGGCCGCGGGCTTCGACCTCGCCGCGCAGCCAGGCGAGCACCGCCTCGAGCGCCTCCGGGCGAAATCCGTAGCTGAGCAGGGCCGGCGCGGGCACGCGCGCGGCGGCGAAGGGGTTCCACAGGGCCACGTGCAGGTCGGGTCGCCAGTTCCAGGTCTCGTTCGGGTAGAGGCGACGGCTGTTGGAGACGAGCAGGTCGAAGCCGTCGCTCTTGGCGAGGCCCAGACGGGGCACCTCTTCGGGACGTTCCACGAAGACCGGATCCACCGGCCAGTAGTCCGCGAGCAGGCGGGCCAGCGCGGCGCCGCTGGCCCCGGCTTCGGAAACGCCGTCGCCCGGGGGACGGGCCTGGGCCACCACCCGCAGCCGCGCTTTCCGGGGCGGAGGGGTGGCATCGCCCACCGTGGTCAGGCCACGCGTCCAGGCGCGCACGAAAAGCGCCCGGTCTTCCGCCTGCAAAGCTTGTGGGTAGGGGCCGGTGCGTACCGGAAAACGCTCGGCCAGGCGTTCGATGCGTTCGGCGCCGGCCTCCATTTGCCGGCGGTCCAGCTCGCCGCAGTCAAGCGCTTCCTGCACCCGCGCCAGCGTGGCCGCCTGCAACGCCAAGTCGCCCAGCGGCATCACCAGGTCGGCCCCGGCCGCCAGCGAGCGCACCGCCGCCTCGGGCGCGCCCCAGCGGTCGGCTATCGCCCGCATGTTGAGCGCGTCGCTGACGACGACGCCGTCGTAGCCCAGCTCCTGGCGCAATAGGCCGGTGAGGATGCGGCGCGAGAGCGTGGCCGGCAGCTCGCCGTCGAGCTCGGGGTAGACGATGTGGGCGGTCATCAGCGCCGGGACGCGGCCGGCGGCCCGCGCGAAGGGCACCAGCTCGAGCCGTCGCAGCGCGTCCAAGCTCTTGTGGACCACCGGCAGGCCCAGATGCGAGTCCACGGCCGTGTCCCCGTGGCCCGGAAAGTGCTTGCCCGTCGTGGCCACCCCCTGGCGCACGTGCCCCTCGTGCCAGGCCAGCGCCAGCTCGCCGGCGCGCTCCGGGTCCACCCCGAAGGAGCGCTCGGCGATGACGGGGTTCGCCGGGTTGGTGTTCAGGTCGAGGACCGGCGCGAAGTTGAGGTTGAAGCCGTAGGCGGCGAGGCCGCGGGCGGTGGCCGCGCCCACGGCGCGGGCCAGCTCCGGGTCGTCGGCCGCGCCCAGGCTCATCCCCGGCGGCGGGCTGGGCAGGAAGGGCAGCCGCAGCACCGCCCCGCCCTCCTGGTCCACGCTGATGAGCGCTTTGGGCCCCAGCACCTCGAGCAGGTCGGCCACCAGCCGCCTGAGCTGCCGGGGCCCGACGACGTTGTGGCGGAAGAGGATGACCCCGCCCACCCGGTAGCGCCGCCAGAGGGCCGCCAGGTCGGGGGAGAGCTCGGTGCCGGGGAGGCCGGTGATGACGAAGCGTCCGGCGTGCATAGCCTGACTCTACCCCGGCCATGTGGGGGACCTGTGGTGCTGCGCGACCTTCGCCTGACGTAGCGGAGGAACGGACGTTCTCCCGAAAGCGCGGGTGTAGCATGGGCGGCATGGCGGTGGCGTTCGCTGTTTTCCTCCTGACGCTCCTTCTCGTCGTCGTTCAGCCGCGGGGGTTGGGTATCGGCGTGGGCGCATTGGTGGGAGCCGGATTGGCCCTGGTGTTGGGCGTGGTGCGGTTGGAAGACGTTCCTGTGGTCTGGGGCTTCGTATGGGACGCTACCTTCGCTTTCGTCTTCGTCATCTTGATCAGCCTCGTTCTGGACGAGGCTGGGTTCTTTCGCTGGGCGGCCTTGCACGTTGGGCGCATCGGCGGCGGTAAGGGAGCCTGGCTGTTCGTGTTGGTGGTGCTCCTGGGTGCGGCGGTCGCTGCAATGTTCGCCAACGACGGCGCAGCCCTGATTCTCACGCCCATCGTCATGGAGATGCTGCTGGCCCTGGGGTTTACGCCTGCGGCCAGTTTGGCCTTCGTCATGGCCACCGGGTTCATTGCCGACACCGCAAGCCTTCCTTTTGTGGTCTCCAACCTCGTCAACATCGTGAGCGCCGACTATTTCGAGATTTCTTTCGATGCGTACGCCCGGACGATGCTTCCCGTCAACGCGGTGGCGGTGTTGGCCAGCTTGGCGGTACTGTGGTGGTTTTACCGCAAAGAAGTGCCGCAGCGGTACGACACGGGCAAGCTCCCCACGCCCGTGAGCGGGGTTCGTGATCCGGTCGTGTTCAACCTGGGTTTCGTGGTGCTCGTAGTTTTGCTTGCAGGCTATTTTTACTCGGGTCCGCTTGGCGTACCGGTATCGCTGGTGGCCGGAGCCGGCGCCGCGATTCTTCTGGGGGTGGCCTCCCTGCGCAGGCTGTCGGTGGGCAGGTTGTTGCGTGGGGCGCCGTGGCAGGTCGTGCTCTTTAGTCTGGGCATGTACCTGGTGGTCTACGGACTCAGGAACCAGGGGTTGACCGCATACCTCGCCGGGCTGCTGGAGGGATGGTCTTCAGGGCCGCTCGAGGCCGCCCTGGGCACCGGGATTCTGAGCGCGCTAATGTCGGCGACCATGAACAACATGCCCACGGTAATGGTCGTGGCGCTTTCGATCGATCACGCCAGCGTTACGGGGGCGGTGCGCGAGGCGATGATCTACGGCAATGTGATCGGATCCGACCTGGGGCCGAAGTTTACACCCATCGGCAGCCTGGCCACGCTCTTATGGCTGCACGTCCTGGAACGAAAAGGGTTCAAGGTTGGATGGGGGCGTTACTTCAAGACCGGGGTGGTGCTCACCACCCCTGTGCTGCTCGTGACCCTGATCTTCCTTGGTTTTTGGCTGCCTCACCGCGGTTGAGTGTCGGCCGGGCGGCCGACTCAGGTCTCGTCCAGTAGTCCCACCTCGAGGGCCCAGCGCGTGAGCGCCGCCCGGGAGCTCAGGCCCAGCTTCGACGCCGCCCGCTCCCGGTACGTCGCCACCGTTTTTTCGCTCAGCTCCAGTTCGGCGGCGATCTGTTTGTAGGTCATCCCCATGGCGATGCCCCGGACCACCGAGCGTTCGCGCGCCGTGAGGACCTCGGGCGTGGGCCTCGGCTCCTCCTGCCGGTGCTGGATCATGGCGTAGAGCAGGTCCTGGGGCACGTAGTGCTCGCCGCGCGCCAGGGCTTTGACCGCATCCATCAGTTCGTACTCGATGCTGCTCTTGCCCAGGTAGCCCGATCCTCCCGCGGCCAGGAAACGTTCGGCGTATTCGGCCTCCTCGTGCATGGAAAGGGCGAGAAGTTTGAGGTTGGGGCGAAGTGCCTTCAGCCGGCGGGCGCAGGCGATGCCGTCGATGCCGGGAAGGGAAAGGTCGAGGATGGCGAGGTCGACCTCGGTCGCTGTTTTGGCCAGCTTCTCCAGCGCTTCCTCGCCCGAGATCGCCTCGCCCACGACGGTGACCTCGCCGGAGCGCTCGAGGATGAACCGCACCCCGGCGCGCACCACCGGATGGTCGTCGACCAGAAAAACCCGAATCATGCCCGGACCTCCACCGGGAGGGGGACGCGGGCGTAGATCGAGGTTCCCTCGCCCGCGTTGCTTTCGACGACGAGTTCGCCCCCCACCAGCTCGACGCGCTCGCGCATGCCGATCAGGCCGCTGCTGCTCTCGCTCACCCGTCGGGGGTCGAAGCCGGTGCCGTCGTCTTCGACCACCAGCTGGACGTGGCGGTTGTGCTCTTTGAGCAGCACCGAGACGTGTTTCGCCCGGGCATGCCGCACGACGTTGGTCAGGGCCTCCTGCGCCACGCGGTAGAGCACGGTCTCGAGCTCGGGCGGAAGCGGGCGGCTGCAGTGAACGAAGACGTCGCTCTCGATCTCCGCGAAGCCGGCCATCTCCTGGACCATCCGCCTGAGGGCGGCTTCAAGACCCAGCTCGTCGAGGGCGGCGGGGCGCAGCTCGCGGCCGATGCGGCGGACGTCGGAGAGCGTCGTCTCCACGAGGCGCTTCAGGGCGTGCAGCGTGGGCGGAGCCGGCTCCAGCGCCTCGAGCCCCAGCCGGAGGGCGGTGAGCGACTGCCCGACCTGGTCGTGCAGGTCCTTGGCGATGCGCCCGCGCTCCTCCTCCTGCGCCCTGAGCAGGGCCTGGAGCAGGCGGCGGCGTTCGAGCTCTTTTTCCCGGATGTGCTCGTGCACCCGGGCCCGCTCGAGCCCGTTCCTGAGGTAGTCGGCCACCGCCGCCAGGAACGCTTCGCTGGCCGTGCCTCCCGAGAGCGCGAGCACGACCTCCTCGTTGATCTCCAGCGTCTGGAAGCCCTCGACGGGCCGGCCCAGCTGCAGCTGCCGCAGCGCCGGGCACTCCGAGGGCGCAACCTTGCAGCCCACGCGCAGGAGCGAGCCCCCCTCGGCGGTGGGGCTCAGGGCCTCGGCGCAGGAGAACCAGCGGGTCTCCACCAGCGTGTTCAAGGTGGCCCGGAGCATTTCCTGTGGGTCCAGCGTCTTGTTGAGGCGCTGGCCCAGCAGGTTGAGCGTCCTCAGCTCGAGCGATCTTCGCCGTGCGGTCTCGGAAAAGCGCTCCAGGGCCCGACCCAGCACGCCCAGCTCGTCGTTCGGCACCGGGACCTGCGCGCGCCTGCCCTTTTCCAGGTTCTCCACCGCGGCGACCATGCCGCGCACCGGCGCGAGAAAAGCCTTGGTCATCCACCCCGCCACCAGCGCGGCGGCAAGGCCGCCCAGGAGCAGGGCCAGGGCGAGGTTGGCCAGGGTGCGGCGCACTCCGTCCAGTGCGACGTTTTCGTACACACCGAGCCAGAGGCTGCCCGCCTGCCCCCCGAGCAGTTCCACCTGCCGCTGGCGCACCGGCCCGGCTTCGCTGGCGATCCGTTCCCGCTGACCCAGATCGAGGAGCGCGTCCGGGAAACCCCCGTCGAAGGTGTGGGTGAGCAGGTCGCCGCCGGGGCTCAGCAGATAGGCGTAGGCCAGGTCGGGGTGCTGCTGCTGGGCGCGCTTGAGGATGCGCCGCACTGTGTAGAGGTCGTTCATCAGCACGTAGTCGGTGAGCTCGCCGGCCAGGCTCTTCGACAGACCCTCGATGCGTGCGTCGAGCGCGTGGTTCGCCTGATCGTTGAGGATGACGTAGGCGGAAAGCCACAGGCCGCCCCCCACGATGGCAAAGGTGACCGCGACGATCCCCAGCAGTTTCGCGCGCAGGCTGACGCTACGGCGCGGCATGCGGCTCCTCCAGGAACTGCGTCCAGACCCGCCGGTAGGGCGCCGAGTCCGTAGGGGTGAACCGGGCAATGTGCAGGGGGCTCAGCAGGCTTTTGTCGAGCGAGGTGAGGGCTGCGAGCAGGTCGTTTACCTGCGCCTGGGGCAGCCCGGAGCGCACGACCAGGGGCGGGGGCGGATCCTCGGGGCTCTCCCAGAGCACCCGCAGCTCGCGCTCCAGCCCGGGGTCGTCCTTAAGCAGGCCGAAGTACACGATCCCGTCGACCGCCGCGGCGTCGACGAACCCGTCGAGCAGCGCGCGTATGGAGCGGTCGTGCGAATAGGTGAAGACGGTTTGCGAGAAGAAGGTTCGGGCGTCCACCCCCCGGTTCCGGAAGTAGCGCTGCGGCCAAGCGAAGCCGGTGTTGGAAAGCGGGTCCACGAAGGCGAAGCGGCGGTTCGCCAGGTCCTCGAGCCCCCGCACCTGCATGTCGGCGCGGGTGAGGATTACCGAGCGGTAGGGGGCGTACTCGTAGGGAACCCCGGCGGCGACGGCGCGCAGGTAGCCTTCGGAAACGCCTTTCCCCGCCGCCAGGGTGCAGAGGAAGCCCACCTGCGCCGTGCCTTCCCGCAACAGCTCGAGCACGTCGGCGTAGGTGCGGCGCTGCAGCACCACCACGTCGCGCCCCAGCTTTTCGGCCAGCGCCGCAGCGAGGCGGCGGTAGGGTTCCGAAGCCCGGGGCGAGAGCATCCCGGCCACCGCCACGACCAGCGCTTCGCCGCTGTCCGGGACGCGCACCTCGGGAACGGTGGGGTCGAGCTCCCCCAGCCGGACGCTGGGGAGTTGAGGCGAACACCCCGCCAGGACCAGCAGGAAGAGAACGGCGATTCGACGCATCTTTCCCCTATCCTAGCCGACCCGTGGAATCGTCGCCGGGAGGGACGTCCTGCCGCGTTGTGGGAGTTTGAACCACAAATCGGCCGGGACAAACCTCCCCGGCAACGTGGGAGGCCGACGGACCCGCAAGGCCGCGACCCCCCCCTAGGGTGAGGGCAAGAAAGGGGGAAAGCTATGGCCAACCACGAGGACCGACGCGACTTTTTGGAGAAGGTGGCCTCTGCCGTCTTCGCCGGCATGGTGCTTGGCGGGGCGAAGGTCGAGGCGCAGGCCCCCGCAGGCGGCGTCGAACCCACGCCGCCGCCGCCCTTCAAGATCAGTTCGGAGGCCCAGGAGGACGTGCTGCTGCGCATGCAGCGCGACCTGCAGCGGGCGTTAACGAAACCGATCGAGGAGCGCAGGTGGGGCATGGTCATCGACACCCGCAAGTGCGTGGGCTGCCACGCCTGCACCGTAGGGTGCGTGATGGAGAACAAGCTCCCGCCCGGCGTGGTTTACCGCCCCGTCATCGACATGGAGGTCGGCGAGTATCCGAACGTGGACCGTAAGTTCCTGCCGCGGCCCTGCATGCAGTGCGACAAGCCGCCGTGCGTGCCCGTATGTCCGGTGGGGGCGACCTGGAAGCGCAAGGACGGCATCGTCGAGATCGACTACGACGCCTGCATCGGCTGCCGTTACTGCATCACCGCTTGCCCCTACAGCGCCCGCACCTTCGACTTCGGCGAGAACTGGACCGACGCGGCCGCCGCCGGGAAGGACGGTCCGCTGGCGCTGGAGACGGGCCGCATCTACGAGGAGCTGCCCAACTTCGAATACGGAGAGACCTGGGAGCGCGGCGAGGGCATCATCCCGCAAAGCCCGGTGGGCAACGCCCGTAAGTGCACCTTCTGCATTCACCGCGTCGAGAAGGGCGTGCTGCCCATGTGCGTGACCACCTGCATCGGCCGCGCCACCTTCTTTGGCGACTTCAACGATCCCGAATCGCTGGTTTCCGAGCTGATCGCGCGCAACAACGCCGTGCGGCTCAAAGAAGAGCTGGGTACGGAGCCCAAGGTCTACTACCTGGTCTAGAGGAGGCGGTCATGGTACAGAAGAAATACCCTTACGGATGGTTGTCGGTGGTGGGCTGGGTAGCCTGGCTGGCCCTGGCCGTGTTCGGCGGGTGGGGCCTGATCGATCGGTTCCTCTACGGCCACCGGCTGGCGGACTACAGCTCGTACGTGCCCTGGGGGCACTGGGTGGCGGCCTACATCTACTTCATCGGGCTTTCCGCCGGCGCCTTCCTGCTTTCCAGCCTGGTCTACGTCTTCGGGGTGCGGCAGCTCGAGCGCATCGCCAAGCTCTCGCTGTTCACGGCGATCGTCACCCTGCTGATGGCGCTGGTCACGATCTGGTTCGACCTGGGGCACCTCGAACGCTTCTTCTACGTCTTCACCCGCCCCAACTTCCACTCCATGATGGCCTGGATGGTCTGGTTGTACACGGCCTACTTCATCCTGCTGGTCGTCGAGCTCTACTACGCGATCCGGAAGGACGCCGTCAGCGACGCTGCGCTGAAGGCGCGCTACCAGCGTTACCTCACCTGGCTGGGCGGGATCGGCATTCCGCTGGCGGTCGCGTTCCACGGCGGGGTCGGCGCCCTCTTCGCCACCGTCATCGCCCGCGACCTCTGGCATACCCCGATCTACCCCATTCTTTTCCTCACCGGCGCGCTGCTCTCCGGCGGGGCGTTGATGACCGTGGTGGTCGCGTACTTCTGGCCTAACCGCTCCCCCGCCTGGCGGGAGACGGTGAGCTACCTGGGCAAGGTGGTGCTGGGTCTGCTGCTGCTCGATGCGCTGCTCGAGTGGGCCGAGTACTCCATCCCGATGTGGTACGGCATCGGCGCCGAGTACGACAAGCTCATGTACGTCCTCTTCGGTCCGTTCTGGTGGAACTTCTGGATCGTGCACGTGCTGCTCGGCGTGCTCATCCCGCTGGTCCTGCTGGTGTGGTACCGGAAGCCTTTGGGAATCGCCCTGGCCAGCCTGTTGATCACCGTGACCTTCTTCGCGGTGCGCCTGAACCTGGTCATCCCCGGACTCGTCTTCCCCGAGCTGAGGGGGCTCGAGCGCAGCTACACCGACCCCATCCCGCCGGTGAACCGCCTGAGCTTCGACTACCTGCCCTCGGTCTTCGAATGGCAGATCTTCTTCGGCGTGATCGCCATGGGGATCGCGCTCTTCTACATCGGCTACCGCTGGTTGCCGCTCGTAACCGACAAGGAGGTGGCATGAAATGAAGGTCAACCGCAGGGATCTCTTGAAAGCGGGCGCGGTTTCCGGGGCCGGCGCGCTGCTGGGGGCCGAGGGGCTCCGGCTGATGAACCGCGCCATGGCCCAGGGTGAGGGCGCCTACCCGCTGGTGGAGCCGGAGAACATCATCTACGGCCTGTGCCTGCAGTGCCACACCGAGTGCACCCTGAAGATCAAGCTGCAGGACGGCGTGGTTTCCAAGATCGACGGCAACCCCTTCAGCCCGGGCAACATGCAGCCGCAACTCGACTACGCCACCTCGCCCCAGCAGGCGGCGAAGGTGGACGGCTCGATCTGCCCCAAGGGGCAGGCGGGGGTGCAGACGCAGTACGACCCCTACCGAATCCGCAAGGTGCTCAAACGCGCCGGCCCCCGGGGTAGCGGTAAATGGAAGGCGATCTCGTTCGACCAAGCCATCGACGAGATCGTGAACGGCGGCAAGCTCTTCGCCGACATCGGCGACGACCGGGTCTACCCCGGCTTCAAGGACGTCTTCAAGCTCAAGGACGCGCGGCTCGCCAAAGAGATGGCTGCCGACGTCGCCGCGATTCGCGCGGGCCGGATGACGGTCCAGGAGTTCAAGCAAAAGCACAGCGCCCACCTGGACCTGCTCATCGACCCCGACCACCCCGACCTCGGTCCCAAGAACAACCAGTTCGTCTTCATGGCCGGCCGCATCGAGCACGGCCGCAAGGAGTACGCCAAGCGGTTTACCTTCGGCGGCCTGGGCTCGATCAACTGGTACGCCCACACCACCATCTGCGAGCAGGCCCACCACATTGCCTACAAGTACGCCACCGCCCAGTGGGTTGAAAAACTCGGCAAATACAGCTGGAAGAAGGGCAAGGACCACATGAAGCCCGACTTCGAGGGCGCCGAGTTTGTGATCTTCTGGGGGACCGGTTTCGCCGAAGCCAACTTCGGGCCCCCGCCGATGACGCCGCAGGTCACCCAGGCAGCCACCGACGGCAAGCTCAAGTACGCCGTGATTGACCCCCGGCTTTCCAAGTCGGCGGCGCACGGCTGGTGGATCCCGGTCAAGCCGGGCGGTGACCTGGCCCTGGCGTTGGGGATGATTCGCTGGATCATCGAAAACCGGCGCTACGACGCCGCCTTCCTGAGAAACGCCAACAAGGCGGCGGCGAACGCCGGGGGCGAAAAGAGCTGGAGCAACGCCACCTGGCTCGTCAACCCCGAAACCGGCCGTTTCATTCGCGCCAGTGAGCTCGGTCTGGGCGGCGAAGGCGAGTTCGTGGTGCTCGCTTCCGGCCGGCCGGTGGCGGTGGACCCCTACGACAGCGAACAGCCGGTGACGGGGGACCTCGAGGTCGACACCGAAGTTGGCGGCCTCCCCGCCAAGTCCGCCTTCCAGGTGCTGAAGGAAGAGGTCTTCAAGCACGACCTCGACTTCTACGCCCGCGAGGCCGGCTTGGAGAAGAAGACCATCGTCGACCTGGCCCGCGAGTTCACCAGCCACGGCAAGCGGGCGGCCATCGACTTCTACCGTGGGCCCATCAAGTTTACCTACGGGTACTACGCCGCGCAGGCGATCATCCACCTGAACCTGCTCATCGGCAACATCGACCACAAGGGCGGCCTGGTGACCGGCGGCGGCAAGTACAACGCCATGGGCGGCGTCTTCGACCTCAAGAAGATGCATACCGGCGCCCTCACTCCGTTCGGCGTCAAGAGCAACCGCGAGGCGAGCGGACCCTACGAGACCAGCACCCTCTTCAAACGCGACGGCTACCCCGCCAAGCGGCCCTGGTTCCCCTTCACTGACGACGTCTACCAGGAAATCATTCCCTCCGCGGCGTCGGGTTACCCGTACCCCATCAAGATCCTCTGGCTACACAAAGGCACGCCGGTGCTGGCCACCCCTGCGGGTCACCTGCAGATCGACATGCTGAAGGACCCGGACAAGGTCCCGCTCTACATCGCCGACGACATCGTAATTGGCGAGACGAGCATGTACGCCGACTACGTCTTCCCGGATCTGACCTACCTGGAGCGGTGGGCCTTCGAGGGGTTCAGCCCGGCGATCAAGGTGAAGAACTGGAAGCTGCGCCAGCCGGCGGCGGCTCCGGTCCCCGAGATCGTCGAGGTCGATGGGGAAGCGATGCCCATCAGCATGGAGTCGATGATGCTGGCCATCGCCAAGAAGCTGCGCGCGCCGGGCTACGGCAAAGACGGCTTCGCCACCAGCTGGGACTTCAACCGCCCCGAGGACTACTACCTCAAGATGGTGGCCAACGTGGCGATGCAGGATCCGCCCGTCCCCGCGGCGCCGGACGCCGAGGTCGAGCTGCTGCGCAAGGCGCGGCGCCACCTCCCCAAGGCCGTCTTCGACGAGGGCAAGTGGCGCAAGGCCGTTGGTGGCGGGGTGTGGCGCCAGGTGGTGACGGTGCTGAACCGCGGCGGACGGTTCGAGGCCTGGGACAAGGCCTACGCGCCGGACGGTGAGTTCGTGGCCCACACCTGGTCCAAGCTGATGAACCTCTACGCCGAGCCCATTGGCACGGGGGTGCACTCGGTGACGGCGAAACGCCTTTCCGGCGTGCCCCGCTTCGAGCGGATGACCGGCTTCGACGGTACCGTGATCGAATTCCCCTCCGAGTACGACCTGAAGCTCTTCACCTACAAGGAGATCTACGGTGGCCAGTCGCGCACCTCGAGCAACTACGCCGCCCAGCAGGCCATCCAGCCCGAAAACTTCGTGCACATAAGCGCCAAGGACGCCGAGCGTTTGGGCCTCCGGGACGGCGACGTGGTGCAGGTGCGCTCCCCCGACTTCGAGGGCACCTTCGAGGTGGCGCCCGGCCGCAGCGAGCGCGTCGAGGGCAAGGTGCGGGTCAGCCAGGGGATCCGCCCCGGCTCCGTAGCCATCTCCTGGCACTACGGCCACTGGGCCTACGGGTCCAGCGACGTCGAGATCGACGGCACGACCGTGGCGGGCGACCCCACCCGGGGCCGGGGCCTGGTGCCCAACCCGGCGATGGCCGTAGACCCCTACCTCAAAGACGTCTGCCTCACCGATCCCATCGCCGGCGACTCGGCCTACGGCGGGACCTACGTCAAGCTCGTCAAGGTGGCGGGCGCCGTCGCGGAGGGCGCAAAGCAGAACGCACGCGCGGCTGCGATGGAAGAGGCGGCCCGCGCGGTGTTCCGGAATTCCTAGGAAGGAGGTGAAGGGGCGGGGACGCACGTCCCCGCCCCCGTTTCATGAAACGCCTGTTGGTTTGGACGCTGTTGTTCGCGGGCCTCGCCCTCGCGGGGGCCCCCGTCGAGATACGGTTTACCGCCGGGGGACCCGATCCGTCCCGGCTGCATGTGCCCACCGACCAGCCCTATAGCCTCATCCTGATCAACCAAACGAACGAGCCGGTCCGGCTGTTCTTCGATCAGAAGACGGAGCTGAGCCCTCCGGAGCAGGCCTTTGCCGCCCGCTTCCTGGCCGAGGGCCCGCTCGTGGTGCCGGCCGCCGGGCGGCTCGAGCTGGAGTACTGGCCCACCAGGACGGGCATCCTGCACCTGCGGGTCACGGAGGGGTCCGCCCGGTTCCTGCTCGAGCTGATCCTCGAGCCCCCCGAGTACTACGAGGGGCCTTCGGGCTGCAGCTGACCCCGCTTCGGCGGCTTCGACGAACGAACCCCCGCCGCGGCGGGGGTTCGTTGTGGCGACCGGCTCCTCAGGCCTCGACGGGGTGGGTGGTCTCGAAGATCAGGCCGCGGTCGCCCACCTTGACGAGGACGGTGTCGCCCTCGCGCACGTTTCCGGCCAGGATCTCCTTGGCCAGCGGGGTCTCCAGCTCCTTCTGGATGACCCGCTTGAGCGGGCGGGCGCCGAAGACCGGGTCGTAGCCGCGCTCGCCCAGCCAGCGCTTGGCCTCGTCGGTGAGCTCGAGGGTGATCCGCCGCTCCGCCAGCCGCTTCTTGAGGCCGGCCACCTGGATCTCGACGATCTCGATGATCTGCTCACGGGTGAGCGGCTTGAAGACGATGATGTCGTCCAGGCGGTTGAGGAACTCGGGGCGGAAGTGTTCCTGCAGCACCGCGAAGACCCGCTCCTGGATGCGCTCGTAGGGCTGGCCCTCCTTGATGCCGTCGAGGATCAGGTGGCTGCCCATGTTCGAGGTCATGATGATGACCGTGTTGCGGAAGTCCACCACCCGGCCGTGGCTGTCGGTGAGGCGGCCGTCGTCGAGGATCTGCAGCAGGATGTTGAAGACGTCGGGGTGGGCCTTCTCGATCTCGTCGAAGAGGATCACGCTGTAGGGCTTGCGCCGCACCGCCTCGGTGAGCTGGCCGCCCTCCTCGTAGCCGACGTAGCCCGGAGGCGCGCCGATGAGCCGCGCGACCGAGTGCTTTTCCATGTACTCGGTCATGTCGATGCGGATCATCGCCTCTTCGGTGTCGAACAGCGTCTCGGCCAGCGTCTTGGCCAGCTCGGTCTTGCCCACGCCGGTGGGGCCGAGGAACATGAACGAGCCGATGGGGCGGTTCGGGTCCTTCAGGCCGGCGCGGGCGCGGCGGATGGCGTCGGCCACCGAGCGAATGGCCTCGTCCTGACCCACCACCCGCTTGTGCAGCTCGTCTTCGAGGCGCAACAGCTTCTCGCGCTCGCCCTCGAGCAGCTTGGCCACCGGGATGCCGGTCCAGCGGCTGACCACCTCGGCGATGTCCTCCTCGGTCACCTCGAGGCGGACGTACTGCGCGTCCTTCAGCTGCTCGGAGAGCCGGTTGACCTCCTCCTCCAGCTTCGGCAGCACCCCGTACTGCAGCTCGGCGGCCTTGTTGAGGTCGTAGCTGCGCTGGGCCAGCTCGATCTGGGTGCGCAGCTCGTCCAGCTCCTTCTGCTTCTCGCGCAGCTGGTTCAGGATCTCGACCTCGGCCTGCCACTCGGCCTTCATGGCCTCGATCCTTTCGGTCAGCTCGGCGATCTCCTTCTCGATCTCCTCGAGCCGTGCTTTGGAGTCGGGGTCGGTCTCCTTCTTGAGCGCTTCACGCTCAATTTCCAGCTGCAGCTTCTTGCGCTCGAGCTGGTCGATCTCCTCGGGCTGGCTCTCCAGCTGCATGCGCAACCGCGCCGCCGCCTCGTCGATCAGGTCAATCGCCTTGTCGGGCAGCCGGCGGTCGGAGATGTAGCGGTGGCTGAGCGTCGCCGCCGCCACGATGGCCGGGTCGGAGATGCGCACGCCGTGGTGGACCTCGTACTTCTCCTTGATGCCGCGGAGGATGCTGATGGTGTCCTCCACACTGGGCTCGTCCACCAACACCGGCTGGAAGCGGCGCTCGAGGGCGGCGTCCTTCTCGATCTCACGGTACTCGTCGAGCGTCGTCGCCCCGATCAGGCGCAGCTCGCCGCGGGCCAGCGCCGGCTTGAGCATGTTGCCGGCGTCCACCGCGCCCTCGGCCTTACCGGCGCCGACGATGGTGTGCAGCTCGTCGATGAAGAGGATGATGCGGCCCTCGCTGGCCGTCGCCTCGGCGATGACCGCCTTGAGGCGCTCCTCGAACTCGCCGCGGTACTTGGCGCCGGCGAGCAGCGAGCCCATCTGCAGGGCGATGATGCGTTTCTCCTTGAGCCCCTCGGGTACGTCACCGCTCACGATCCGCTGGGCCAGGCCCTCGACGATCGCCGTCTTGCCCACGCCCGGCTCGCCGATGAGCACCGGGTTGTTCTTGGTGCGCCGCAGCAGGATCTGGATGGTGCGGCGGATCTCCTCGTCTCGGCCGATGACCGGGTCGAGCTTGCCCTGTTCGGCCAGCTCGGTCAGGTCGATGCCGTACTGCGCCAGGGCCTCGAAGGTGCCCTCGCCATGTTCGCTTTCCACGGTTCTTCCTCCTCTAACCTCGTCGATGATCTTCTTGAGCTCGTCCGCCGCCGGCAGGCCGGGGAAGTTCTCCTCGGCGATGGCCAGCAGCAGGATGTCGAGGGCGACGAACTTGTCGCCCTGAGCTTCGGCCAGCTGCTCGGCGCGCCCCAGGACGCGGTCGAGCCGCTGCGAAAGGTACCGGCCGCCCTCGGCGCCCTGCACCTTGGGCAGGCCCGACAGTTCCTTGTTGGCGGCGTCCACGGCTTCCTTGGGGTCGCGCCCGGCGCGCTCGAGCAGGCGTGCGGGCAGGCCGGTGGGGTCGCGGAACAAGACCACGACCATGTGGGGCAGGTCGATCTGCTGGTGCCCCAGTTCACGCGCCAGCACCTGGGCTTGCGCCAGAGCTTCGCGGGATTGTGCGGTCCATTTCTCCAGGTTCATGACGTCCTCCTATGACCGTACATAAGCATAACACTTGATAAAGGTAATATCAAGTATTTTGGGCATGCCTTTCGGCCATGGTACGGGGACCAGGAAAACCCCCTCGTGCGAGGGGGTTACCTGGCGGACCGCCCAGGGTACGAAGCTGCGACCGGTCCGGCTCGGCGTAGGTCGCCCGGGCCCTTTGAGCCGACGGCCCCTGGGCTACGAAACGAAACGAGCGCGCCCGGCGGGGGTCCAGCGGCCCGGCCGCAAGCCGTTCACCGGGCCAGTCCGTTGTAGCGCTCCACCAGCACGTGGGCGCCGCTGCCGGCTTCCTGGTGCCAGCTGATCAGCGGCAGGTCGTGGCTAAACACGGCCAGGGAAGCCCGCCGCCAGGTGTCGGCGTTGCTCAGCGTAAAGGCTTTCCCGCCGACCGTGTCCCAGCTGGTACCCGCGTCGTTCCAGCGCATCACCCAGCCGCCTTGGCCGCTGGCCAGATCCTGATAGAGGACCAGCAGCGGCATGCCCTGCGCATCCGTTGCCAGGGCCAGCGGCCTGGTGGTAGCGCCGGCTTCGGTGGCGATGGCGCCGCCGAGCGCGTCCCACTGCCTGGCGACGACGTTCCAGCGGTCCACGTGGGTGCCGCTGTCCCAGTTGCTGGCAAGGTAGAGCTCGTCGCCGGGGCCGAGGGCGAGTTTGTACCGCCATGAGTCGGGGGCGGTGTCTTGGTGGTTGACGGCCGCGCCGAGCTGCTGCCAGCTGGCCCCGTCCCAACGGTTGACCGCCACCCCACCGGCCACGGGCTTGGCGTAGTAAACCGCACCGCTGGAATCCACTAAGGCCGGGGAGGCTTGTGAGGAAGCCCCCTGCGAGTAGGCGGCGCCAAGCGGGTCCCAGCTGGCGCCGGCCTCGTTCCAGACGGCCAGCTGGATGTGGTACTGGCCGCTTACCTGGTTCCACCAGATCACGGCTACGGTGCCGTCGGCTCCGGCCGCCACGCCGATGTCCTGTGCGCCGGCGGCCTCGGCGATCGCGCCGCCGAGCTGCTGCCAGCTGCCGCTGCTGTGCTGCGCATCGTCCCAGACCCAGCGCTTGACGGTCATGCCGTCGTTGCTGTTGGTGTAAGCCACCAGCGGCCGGTCGGCGCCGTCCAGCGTCATGGCGGCGTAGTTGAAGTTGTTGCTGGTGGGGGCGCCGTCCACCGGGCCGGTTCCCAGGAGCTCCCAGCTTTCCGCTGTCGCGTTCCAGCGTTTGGTGAAGACGTTGATGCCGCCGTAGTTGTTGGGCTCGGTGAACGTTACCACAACGGAGCCGTCGGTGCCCGCGGCGACTTGCGGGAACTGAGAGAACTTGTTCGATAGTATGTCGAGCGAGCCGCCCATGGCGGCCCACTCGGCGGCGGTGTCGAAGCCAAAGCCGGCCGCGGCGCTGGGGTTGCCCGCCGCGTCCTTGACGCCGCTCACGACCACGTCCAGGCGGGTGGGGAGGCTGGCCGGAGCGCTTTGCAACGTGAGCCGGACCTCGGTGTGCTCGGCGTTGAACGAGGCGGTGTAGTCAAGGCTGGTCGCGCCGTCGCGGACCGCCACCGTCGCCGGCGTGACGGAGGCCGGGTCCACGGCCTCGCTGAAGACCAGCACGATCTCATCGGCCAGCAGGACCCCGGTCGCGCCGTCGGAGGGCACGTGGCTTTGCAGTTCGGGTGCGGTCACGTCGGCGCTCTCGAAACCAAACGAGGTGGCCGCCAGCAGGTTGCCGGCGAGGTCGCTGACGTTCTGCAGCTCCACCGTCACCGGCGCCGGGCTGGCGGCGGGGAAGGAAGTAAGCGTGAGTGTAAGCGTCTTCTTGTCGGAGCTGAGGGTGTGCGTGTAGCTCAGACTCGCGCTGCCGCTGCTGAGCTTGACGTTGGCGGGGGTCACGCTGTCCGGAGCGATGGCCTCGCTGAAGTTCAGCCGGACGGGGTTGTGCAGGTCCACCCCGGTGGCCCCGTCGGCCGGGGTGTGGCTCACCAGCCGGGGCGGGGTGGTGTCGGCAGGGGGTGGGGGTGAGCCGCAGGCCGCCAGAAGGACGGGAAAAAACGCCAAAATCCAAACGTAGAAATACCTGAGAACCGTGGTCATGCCGCTCCTTTCCGCCGACAATCGGTGGAAGCTGATTCTCGACGCGGGTTGGTCAAATTGTAACAGAAGCTCCATTGCGCGGCGGGTTCAGCCCGCGGAGCGGCCAGGGGGGACGGGCCGGCCGGCTCGGAGGCCGGCCTGGCCGCGGTGCCGGCCCCGCCCGGCAGCGCCGCAGGCGCGCGCCGCCGGACCTTTCGCGCCCACCCAACGTGCCCGAATGCGACCCGCGCCCCGGTAACGCGGCACCGGTTTGACGCCCGGCTCCTTCGCTTTGGTGCAGCACCTTACCTGAGGGCCGCGGCGTCAAATCGACGGCGCGACCGCCGGTGTCCTTTCCCCGGAAATGTGCTTGGGTTCACGCACGATGAGAAATTTAACGTTTCTTTAACGCCGATGTTAACGGTAAATGTTCTTGTATTCTGAGAAGCTCTTGCATAGGATGAGGATGCAATGAATAACGAGAGGGGGGAGGTGGTGAAGTGAGGTAAACGCGGTACAGGCTTCAGGCAATCCGTCCACGATCCGTTTACGACTTCAAAGCTATTTCCACAAGCAGGACCCATCATTTTCGGCCTATTGGAGGTACACATGCAAAAGCAAGCAAGGTTGTGGTTGTGGGTATTGGGATTGGTGTTCGTGCTCGCGGCCTGCTCGCAGCCGCAGGGCAACAACGGCACGAATCCGAACGTGCCCCCGCCGCCTCAGACCGCCGTGCTGAAGATCGCCATTGACGGCGTTTCCGCGGCGGACGTTGTTTTGGCCAAGGGGCAGGAAGTGCTCTTCCAGGGTACCGTGGCGGGCGAAAAGACGCTCGAGCTCGGCCCCGGGACCTACACCCTGGACGGCATGCCCGTCAGCGGCATGATCGATCCTTCGCCGATGCTCGTCGTGCTCGACGGCGGCTCGCAGGTAACCGCCAAGCTCGAGTACAAGCCGGTAGCGGTCGAGGGCGAACCCGGCATCGCGCGCTCGCTGCAGGTGATCTCGGTCACCGACGTGATGGGCGTGGACCTGCCCGGCCTGCCGGAAGCGAACATCAACAAGGACGTAATGATCTACGCTTCGCAGACCGAGGAGCCGGTGTGCGTGACCCTGCAGGCGCTGGACGAGAACGGTGACCCGGCCGCCTTCGTGCCCGTGGTGGTCAACATCGCCGACGGCACCTGGATGGACGACCGGATCGCCATCATCCGCGGCTGCGCGACCGAGGGCGACTACGCGGCCATGGGCTTCCGCGACGGCCTGATGACCGACGCCGAGGGCATGGTCAAGTTCACCCTCTACGCCACCTTCGGTTCCGAAGCCTACGATTGGGTGTACGGCATCGCCAAGATCACCGCGGCCGCCGAGAACTCCGACGACACCAACGTGCTCGAGGAGTTCAAGTTCTACTTCTACAACATCGCCCACCTCTGGGCCGGGTTCGACGGCGACAAGCCGGTGCCCACCGACCAGCGCGTAGGCGCCAGCTTCGAGCGGGTCAACATCTTCGACCCCTACCCGCCCGAGCGGGAAGAATTCCCCAACACCTTCTGGATCGACACCGCCGTCTACTCCAAGCAGCCGCAGTTCCGCCTTGACCGCGGTTTCTGGGAGGACTTCTACGGCGGTTACTTCTACATCCGCTACGAGATCGTCGACGGGGCCGACAACGTCCACTTCGTGGCCTGTGACGACCCGGTGTCGGCCACGGTCTGCAACGACTACGACACCAACATCGGCTTGCAGCCGAACGACGACATCGGCCTCGAGGATCTGCCCATCAGCGCGACCGTGAAGGCCACGCTGGTGATCGCGCAGCCCTACGGCAAGACCCTGTACGAGTTCGATCTCAAGGACTACACGGTCACCAAGACCTGGATCGGCAGCTACCTCAAGATCGACAAGCAGATCGACCACCACGTCCTGACCTGGTACGGCCCCGAGCACACGCTCGACCCGGCCAACGCGGTGCCCGCGAACTCGGTCTTCACCGCCACGGTGACCCTGACCGCGACCAACGAGGGCAACGCCCCGGTCTACGACGTGAGCATCGCCGACCAGCTGCCGGCCGAGCTGGGCGTGATCGAATCCACGCTCAACCCCGCGGGCGGCACCTACGACGCCACCAACCACGCAGTGACCTGGAACTACCAGACCGCCGGCGCCTACGAGCCGAAGTTCAAGCAGCTCGACCCCGGCGAGTCGATCACGGTCACCTTCCAGATCTACGTGCGCCAGAAGCCCGGCTTCTGTGTGGATCCTGAGGACCTGGCCGCCGCCAAGTTCTACGCCGTGCCCTTCATGTTCGGCTACGACCGCGACGGCGAGTACTGCTACGAAGACCCGTACTTCGTGGTGAACGGCGCGCAGCAGCGCGACGTGACGGCCAGCTGGTTCACCGGTGCCCCCGAAGCCGAAGGCGGCTTCCAGGCCGTGGTGGACTTCAACGGCTGGTACTACGAAGACCAGGCCATCGTCTGGGCCGTCCGCCCGATCTTCGACATCGACAAGGTCCTGACCAACGCGCAGGATCTGCCGTTCCAGGTCGGTATGGACGCCTTCTTCGACATCACCCTCTACAACCTCGACCGCCCCGAGTACGCCGGCCTGATGGCCCAGTACCCGGCCGAGTTCGACGGTTCGGAGCGCGACAACCCCTACGGGCGTGACGTGCAGGTGGGCGACGGCTTCCTGATCGGCCTCGACTTCAACACCACCAACCCGATCACCCTGGTCGACGACGACGGCGTGAACCCCGATCAGACCTTCGCCGCCAACGCGGCGCCGGGCGACTTCCTCGGCTTCGCCGACAAGAGCATGTTCTGGGCGACGATCCCGCTGATGGGCGGCGGCGACGTGGCCAGCACCACGCTGGTGCTCGACAACAACCTGCCGGGCATCCACATCAACCTCGCCGGCGCGACCGCGGCCAACATGAACCAGTTCACCAACAACTGCCGCCCGCCGTTCGAAGGGGTGGACGCCAGCGCCATCGGCATGCCGGACCTTCCGCAGCGGCCCAACCTGGTCTTCGACTGCGCCTGGTCCTTCGTGATCGAGCCCACCGACCCCTGGGTCGAGCTGAACGGCATCGGCAACTGGGACGTCTACACCTTCCAGCCGAACGTGACCCGCGGCAGCGACTTCTACTACCTCTACGAGATCCGCAACTCGGGTGACGGCGTCGCCGAGGGTGTCTCGCTGGTCGTGACGCTGGACAACGCCAACGCTACGATCCTGGGCGGTGCCAGCAGCCACACCGCCGTGGCCGCATTCAACGGCTCGAGCCTGAGCTTCACGCCGTTCGACCTGGCCCCGGGTGACACCGCCTTCTTCGCGGTCTTCGCGCACGCCAACGCCGTGGGCAACAACTCGGCGACGGCGACCGTGGACTACGCCAACCCCGACACGCAGGCTCCGCTGGTTCCCTACAGCATGATCGAGACCGTCTCGATCCAGCCTCCCTTCTAGCCCTCTCGGGCCCCCGGACCGCCGTGCGGTCCGGGGGCCGCTCTCTTTTCTGAACTATGAAACGAACCCTCCGTCTTGCCCTCCTCGCAGCGGTCGTGCTGTTGCTGGCGGCCTGCGGCACGGCGCGCCGTGCCGCCATCACCTCGCTGGTCGTGACCGTGCCCAACGCCACCGTCAAGATCGAGGGCGTGGAAAAAATATTGTCGATCCAGTATCAGATCAACGGCCGCGGGGCCGGAACCCTGAACGGCCCGCTCGCGCCCGGAACCTATACCCTGCCCCTGGAAGGGCTCATGTGCTACGGCTCGAACCTGCTCCAGGTCTCGGCTCAGGTCGTCAGCAACGGCGGGGTTCAGCTCACCCTCGAGCGCAGCGCCACCTTCGACTACACGCCGGACCCCCCGCAGCTGGTGCTTGCGAGCCCCGTGGGCGCCGAGCCGGATCAGTTCATCTCGGTCCCCGTCCGCATCGACAGCGACGTGCGCTTCGGCTGCCCGGCGGCCCTCGAGTTTCGCGACGCGTCGGGGGCGCTCCTGGCCCGGGAGCCGCTGATGGTGCCCGGCCAGACGAGCGTGGTCCTGCCCGCCCGCGACGCCGAGGGAAACTACAACTACACTCTGACCGCCACACTGGGCGACTGGCGGGTGCGCCGCCCCTTCCAGGTCGAGGTCGGCCTCCCCGTCGTCAAGGGGCAGCTCGAACTCGTCCTCGAGGGCGTGGCCGCGGCCGACGTGCTGGTGAACCAGGGAACGCAGACGGTCTTCAACGGCACCGTAAACGGCAGCACGGTGCTCGAACTGCCGGTGGGCACCTACACCGTCGACGGCCTGCCTCTGGACGGCTACGTCGACCCGCCGGCGACCGACGTGGAGGTGCTCGAGGGTCAGACGACGCAGGTGATCCTGACCTACACCCAGGGCACCCCGCCCCCGCCCGACGGCGGGATCACCCTGGTGGAACCCGCCGACGGCACGGTGATCACCGAACCCCGCTTCAACGTGGTCGTGGATCTGGCCGATCCCGGGCAGTACGTGCGTATGGACGTGCAGTTCACCGACATGGGCATCCTCGACTCCTGGTACGTGGACGGAAACAGCCACTTCGTGCGCGAGCTGATCCTCGACCCCACGCTTTACAACGGCCCCCACGACCTGCTGGTGCGGGCGCAGAAGCTCGACGGCACCTGGGTGAACGGCCCCACCCACGCGGTGACCCTCAACGTGCCCTGGAACGCCTCGGCCTGGGTGGAGTACCAGAACCTGCCCCCGCTGCTGCGGCTGGTTCCGGGCGAGAGCACGAGCTTCACCGCCACCGTGCGTTCGCGCAACGGCTTCGAGGGCACCGCGCTCTTGAGCGGAGACCAGAACGGCAACGTCGTCGTCTCGGTGAGCCCGTCTTCGGTGGTGCTCACGAACGGGGGCAGTCAGAACGTCACCGTCACGGTGCAGGTACCCGCGGACGCGGTTTCCGGGGAGTACGCCCCGCGCCTCTACTGGCAGGACGAGTACGGCCTGCGCCGGGGCTCGGCGAGCTTCACCCTGCAGACCTCGCGGCCGCCCCAGGTCAGCCTGGACGTGCCGGCCAAGCCCACCGCCGCTCCGGTGACCGTAACCGCGAACGTCAGCGACGACGGCACCCTCGACCGGGTGGAGTTCTACCTCGACGGCAACCTGGTGGCCACCGACACCGAGGTTCCCTACAGCTGGAGCTGGGATCCCGGTCTCCAGGCCAACGGCGTCCACACGGTGCGGGCGCTGGCCGTCGATACCCTGGCGTTCTCGGGTGAGGCGCAGGCCAGCTTCGACCTGAGCCTGCCCTTCGGGGTGCGCGACGAGGTCGCGCTTCCCGGCGTGCCCACGGCGGGGCCGGTGGTGCTGGGCAGCGGGGTCTACTGGGGCGGCGACGGCTGGGTGGCCCGTGTGGACAGCGACACGCTGGCCCTCGCCCAGCGGGCCGTCTCGGGGCAGGTGCTGGAGCTGTGGAACGATCAGGGCATCCTCTACTTCCGCACCACCCAGGGGGTGTACTACATCGGCGCCGACCTCACGGGGCTGGTTCCCGTCTGGGAACCGGGCACCCCCGTTGGCGTCCGCGCGGGGTCCGCCTACTTCGCCTCCGGCAGCGTCCTGCGCGCCGCCGGCACGGGCCCCTGGTCGCTGGACGTGGGTGAAGCGATCGTGGGTCTGGGCACGGACAGCAACTACGTCTACGTCGTCACGCCCGCCCGCATCCTGGCCTACGCCCACAGCGCGGCCGCGGCGCCGGTGACCTACGAGCGGCTTCCGGCCGCCCCCACGGACGGCTTCGACGGCTGGGGCCGGCTCTGGCTGGTGGAGGGCGCGCGGCTGGTCGGCCGCGACTTCGCCCTCAACCCGGTTCAGGATCCGAGCGCGCTCGACGCCGCCAGCTGGTCGGCCGCCGGGGTGACGGTCGCCCCCGACGCCCTCGCCGCGCCCGACGGCAGCACCACCGCCGAGCAGGTCACGGCCGGCGTGGAGGGGTACGCCCTGGGGCAGACGGTGGACGTCAAGGAAGGGGAGACCTACACCTTCAGCTTCTGGGCCTACCCGGGGGCCGGGAGCGAGGCCTACTACGCCGTCAGCGACGGGTCCGGCAACCCCATCGTGCCCGAGACCGACTACGCCGCCGCGCTTACGGCGGGCAGCTGGTCGCGCGTGGCGGTGACCTTTACCGTGCCCGCGGGCGTCGGCCAGGTCGTCCTCTACCCCTTGAAACGCGAGGCCAGCGGCTCCGATCCGCCCCTCGCCGCCGACGTGGACCTCTACCTCTGGGGCGTGCGCCTCGACGTGGGCAACACCGCGCTTGACCCCGCCCCGACGGTGACCTACGACCTTTGCGGCGCCTACGCCGGGCGCAGCCGCACCAGCGTGGTCTGGATCCACGACGCGGGCGGCTGCCTGACCCGTCTGGACGACGCCGGCCCGAGCCTCTTCCACACCTTCGCCGGACCGCTGGCGGCCGCCCCGGTGACCGACGGGCCCGTCTTCGCCACCGAGGCGGCGGGCGGCCTGGTGGCGCTCGACGCCGCGGGGACGGTGCTCGAGCAGCAGACCCCGGTGACCGCGGTCGCCCCGGTCGGCGCCCTGGCCGACGCGGTCTGGCTCTGGCAGGCCTACGACGACGGCACCGCCCGACGCATGGACCCGCTGCCCTGAGCCCTGCTAGCGTGGGGTGGGGAGGCGGGCGTGAACCTGGTGCTCGTAGGACCCACCGACCGCGGCAAGTCCACCCTGGCGCGGGCGCTGGCCGAACGCGCCGCCCGGCGGTTCGGCCGCGCTCACCTGCTCGACCTGGACGTGGGACAGGGCAGCCTGCCGGGCACGGTGACGCTCTTCCGCTGGGACCGCGCCGGCGTCCGCGTGTGGCGGCGGTTGCTCGTGGGTAAGGTGCAGCCGCTCGGCGCCGAGGCCTGGCTGCTGGCGGCTTCCGCGCGGTTGGCGCGCGCGGGCGGGGCGGTCTGGGTCGCCGATACCGACGGCTGGGTCGAGGGGGCGGCGGCCCGCCGTTTCCGGTACCAGCAGGTCGAGGTTCTGGGGGCGGCGCAGGTGGGCGTTCTCGGCGACGCGGACCTGCGCGAGATCTTCGCCTGGCGCCGCGACCTGGAGGTGCGGACCCTCCCCGCGCCGCCGGGGGTGCGCGCCAAGACGGCCGCCGAGCGCCGCCGCTTGCGCAAACTGCGTTTGCTGCGGCACCTGCAGGGGGCCCAGCCGCGCGAGCTGGAGCTCCCGCCCGCCCGGCCCGGCTACCTTTTCGCGTTGCTGGACCGGGAGGGTTGGTTCCTGGGGTACGGGGCGCGCACCCAGGACGGCCGGCTGCTGACCCCGGTGCGCTGCGAGCCGGCGCGGGTGGTGCCGACCTGGGTCCGGGTGCCCCTCGCGGGGCTTTGGTAGCTTGGGGGCATGGAAAGCGAAGCCCGCACCCTCGAGATGGTCTTTCCCGAACACACCAACCCGCTGGGCAACGCCTTCGGCGGCTTCGTCCTGGGGCTGATGGACAAGGTGGGTTCCTACGCGGCCGCGCGCCGCGCGAAGAAGCCGGTCGTCACCGTGGCCGTGGGGCGCGTGGAGTTCGAGGTGCCCATCCGCGCGGGCGATCTGCTCGAGGTGGTGGCCCGGGTGGGCCGGGTGGGCCGCACCTCGCTGACCGTCCAGGTGGAGGTCTTCAAGGAGCGCTTCGGGGGCGGCGAGGCGACCCGGGTGCTGGCGACCCGCGGCGAGCTTGTCTACGTGGCCATCGACGAGGAAGGCCGGCCCACGCCGGTCGACGGCTAGCCGGCGGACCGGGTGGCCGCAAACGGCGCTATACTGGAGGCGTCACCGGGGGTGCCCTACGGGCTGAGAGACACCCTTGGAACCTGAACCGGGTAATGCCGGCGTAGGGAAGGTGACGGGCAAGCGCCCCACCCTTCCCCCTCCCGCGTGACAAGGAGGGGTTTTATGTTGAAGAAGCTGCTGTTCCTCGTTCCTCTGGTCTTCGGTCTGGCGCTGGCGGAAACGCTCGTCGTGCTCACGCACTCGAGCTTCGCGCTCTCCAAAGAGGTGATCGCGAGCTTCGAGCAGGAGACGGGCATCAAGCTGCGCTTCGTCGAGGGCGGCGACGCCGGTGAGACGCTCAACAAGGCGATCCTCAGCAAGGGCGCGCCGATCGCCGACGTGATCTACGGCATCGACAACACCTTCCTCTCGCGGGCGCTGGCGGCCGGCATCCTCGAACGCTACTCGACGCCCGCGATCGGGGCGGTCCAGAGCCGCTTCCTGCTCGACCCCACGCTGACGGCGTTGCCGGTCGACTACGGCTATGTGGCGCTCAACTACGACAAGGACTACTTCAAGGACCAGGCGCTGCCACGGAGCTGGGACGAGCTGGCCCGGCCCGAGTACGCCCGGCTCTTGGTGGTCGAAAACCCGGCCACCAGCTCGCCGGGGCTGGCCTTCCTGCTGGCCACGGTGGCCTCGCTGGGCGAGGACGGCTACCTGAGGTTCTGGGAAAGGCTGCGCGAGGGCGGCGTCAAGGTGGCCCCGGGCTGGAGCGAGGCCTACTTCGCCCACTTCACCCGCTACGGCGGCGACCGGCCGCTGGTGGTCAGCTACACCACCAGCCCCGCGGCCGAGGTCTATTTTTCGGAAGGTAAGTACAGCGAGCCGCCCACCGGCAACCTGCTGTGGCCGGGGGCGAGCTTCCTGCAGGTCGAGTTCGTGGGTATCCTCAAGGGAACCAAACACCGCGCCGCCGCCGAGAAGTTCGTGGACTGGCTGCTCTCGAAGCCCGTCCAGGAGGACATTCCGCTCAACATGTGGGTCTGGCCGGTGCGGCGCGACGCCAAGCTTCCCGAGGTGTTCGAGTTCGCCGAGCGGCCGCTCGAGCCCGCCGAGCTTTCCCCCGAGGCCATCGCCAAGAACCGTGAGCGCTGGATAAGCGAGTGGGAGGCCGTCGTCGTCCGCGGCCGGAGCGCGGAAGAAGTGATTTTCAAGAGGAAATAGCCCGTGGCCCGTGGCTTGTGGTTTTCCCACGAGCTACAAGCCACAAGCTACGGGCCGCTTCCCCCACGCACCACGTACTACGCACTACGTACCACGCACTGCCTATGCGCCCCTCCCGCCTCGCCACCCTCCTCGTCCTGGTCTTCCTGGCCTTCGCGCTCTTCTGGCCGCTGGGGCTGGTGATCGGGCGGGGGCTCGGGTACGGCCTGGGGGCGGTGCTGGCCGACCCCTACCTGCGCGGGCGGCTCGGCTGGAGCCTGGCCTTCGGGGCGGGCTCGAGCCTGCTCGTCGTCCTCCTCGCCGTTCCCCTCGTCTACCTGCTGCGCTGGCGCTTTCCCGGCCGCGACGCGCTGGTGGCGCTTTCCATGGTCCCCTTCGTGCTGCCGACGCTGGTGGTGGCCACCGGCCTCCTCGCCTGGGCGGGGCCGCGGGGGCTGTTGGGCGTCGACCTGAGCGGAACGCCCTGGATCCTCTACTGGGGCAGCCTGCTCTACAACCTGGGGATGACGCTGCGGCTGGTGCTGGGGGTGCTGGGCGGCCACGGGCGGCTCGTCGAGGCGGCGCGGACGCTGGGGGCCGGCTCCTGGCGCAGCTTCCGGCGGGTGGAGTTGCCGCTTGCGGCGGGGGCGCTGGCCGCCGGGGCGGGGCTGACCTTCGTCTACAGTTTTTCGAGCTTCGGCCTGCCGCTCATCCTGGGCGGGCCGCGCTACGCGACGCTCGAGGTGGAGGTCTACCGCGCCCTCTTGCAGCGGCTCGCCTTCGGCGAGGCGGCGGCGCTGATCCTGCTGCAGACCGGGGTGCTGGCGCTGGTGAGCCTCGGCTACCTTTATGCCCAGCGGCGGCTGGCGGTGCGCGCCGCCGCCCCGGCCCCGCCGCCGCGGCTCGGGGGGGCGCGGGGCTGGCTGGCGTTCGCGCTGGTGGCCGGGTTCTTCGCGCTGCTCTACGCGCCCTTGTGGGCGCTGGTGCTGAAGAGCTTCTGGGGCCCCGAGGGGTTCAGCCTCGCCGGCTGGGCCGCGCTCGGGCAGGCGCAGGCCAGCTACTTCGCGCCCAGCGCCGGCCGGGCCGTCTACAACACCCTGCGCTTTACGCTGCTGGCGCTCCTGGTCACCGCGCCGCTGGGCCTCGCCTACGCCTACGGCGTCTGGAAGGGGGCGCGCGGCCTCGACCTGTTGGGTTTCCTGCCGCTGCTGGTCAGCCCGGTCAGCCTCGCCGTGGGCTACCTGCTCGCCTACCCGGGGCTGCGCGCCTCGCTGGTCCTTTTGGTGACGGCCTACGCCCTGATCGCCTACCCCCTCTTCGCCCGCACCGTGCTGGCGGCGATGCGGCGGCTGCCGGCGAACCTGGCGGAGGCGGCCCGCACCCTGGGGGCCGGGCCCTGGCGGGTGCTGTGGCGGGTGGAGCTGCCGCTCTTGCGGCCGGCGCTGGGCGCGGCGGCGGCGCTGGCGGCGGCGGTGACGATCGGCGAGTTCGGGGCGACGCTGGTGCTGGCGCGGCCCGAGTGGGCCACGCTGACGGTGGCCATCTACGAACGGCTGGGCAAGCCGGGTATCGTGAATTATCAGGAGGCCATGGCGCTCTCGGTGGTGCTGGGGCTGCTGGCCGGCGGGGTCTTCTGGGGCCTGGGCCGCGGCGGGGAGGTGGGGTAAGTGCTGGCGTGGCGGGACGTGGTGGTGCGCTATCCGGGCTTCGAGCTGCGGCTCGACCTGGAGGTGGCCCGGGGCGAGACGCTGGCCCTCCTCGGCCCCAGCGGCTCGGGGAAGTCGAGCGCGCTGCGGGTGGCCGCGGGGCTGGAACGCCCGGCCGCGGGCCGGGTCTTCTTCGGTGAGCGCGACGTCACCGACCTGCCCCCCGAGCGGCGGGGGGTGGGCTTCGTCTTTCAGGACTACGCGCTCTTTCCGCACCTGACCGTCGAGCGGAACGTGACCTTCGGCCTGGAGGAGCGCGGCTGGGAGCGCGACCGCATCCGCCGGCGGGTGGGCGAACTGCTCGCGAAGATGGGCCTCGAGGCCCACGCCCGGAAGAAGCCCGAGCAGCTCTCCGGCGGCGAGCGGCAGCGGGTGGCGCTGGCGCGGGCGCTGGCGCCGGAGCCGGCGGTGCTGCTGCTCGACGAGCCGCTGGGGGCGCTCGACCTGCGGCTGCGCGAACGCCTTCTGCTGGAGCTGAGGCGGGTCTTGAGCGACGAAAAGGTGACCGCCGTCTTCGTAACCCACGACCAGACCGAGGCCTTCGTGACCGCGGGGCGCGTGGCCATCGTCAAGGACGGCCGCCTGGTGCAGCAGGGCGCGCCCGAGCAGGTCTTCGAGCGTCCGGCCGACGCCTGGACGGCGCGGTTCTTGGGGCACAAGAACGTGCTCGAGCCCCGGCAGGCGGCGCGGCTGGGTCTGGCGGAGCGCTGGACGGTGCTGCTTCCGGGCGCGCTGGGGCTGGGGGCGGGCCCCCTGGAGGCGCGGGTGCGCGAGCGCCTCTTCTACGGGCCGCGGGTGGGCGTCTGGCTGGAGGCGCGCGGGGTGCGGCTCTACTGGGAGGGCCCGGAGGCCGGGGCGCCGCCCGAGGGCGCCCGCGTGCGCCTCACCATCGACCCGGCGCGGGCGGTGGAGGTGCGGCCTTGAACTGGACCCCTGACGTGCTGGTGCTCCTGGGCGGGCCGCTCGAGGCCACCGGCGCGCTGCGCGCGGCGGCGCGGGCGGCGCGGCTGGTCATCGCCGCCGACGGCGGGGTGCGCCACGCCGAGGCGCTGGGGGTGGAGCCGGCCCTGTGGGTGGGCGACTTCGACTCGGTGAACCTCGAAGACCTGACCCGCTGGCGGCACCTGCCGCGCATGGAATACCCCCGCGACAAGGACGCCACCGACGCCGAGCTGGCGGCGCAGGTAGCGCTCAAAGCCGGGCCGGAACGCCTGCTCTTCGCTGGCGGGCTGGGAGGCGAGCTCGACCACGAGCTGGGCAACCTGACGCTGGCCGTCGCTCTGGCGCAAGAAGGCGTGCAGACCGCTGTCTCCAGCGGGCCCACCTGGGCCTTTGCGCTGGTGCCCCCGGGGCTCGAGCTGGACCTGGAGCCGGGCACGTCTTTCAGCGTGGTGCCGCTGGCCGACCTGGAGGGCCTGACGATCCGCGGCGGCCGCTGGCAGCTGGAGGATGCCCGCCTGCCGCTCGGCAGCGGTCACGGGCTGCGCAACGCGGCCGAAGGCGGCGTGGACGTCGGGCTCATGGGCGGCTTCGGCCTTTTCGTTGTTGACGCGGCGCCCCGGGCTTCCTAGAATACGAACAAGATGATCCTTTAGCCGCCTCCTCTTTCGTCGGCGCGCCCCGCAAGGGGCGCAGGTCTTGGCCTGTTGATTTACCGACACGAAAAGGAGGCGTCGTGTTTTCCCGTCACCAAAGCATGGCTTTTGCGCTTGGTTTCGTCGTTCGCGCCGCTCCGGCGCTGGCGGCGGGGTTTTGGGGTCTGCTGGTTCTGCGGGCGCTGGTGCCCGCGGGGGTGGTGCTGTCCGTGGGGCGGCTGGCCGCGGCCGCCGCGGCCGGGGACGGCGACGCGCTCGCCCGCTGGGGCGGGGTCTGGCTGGGGGCGCTGCTCGCCGAGCGGCTCTTGGACCCCTTGTCGGGCATGGTGGAGGGCAACCTCAACGAACGCCTCACCGCCCGGGTCAACCGGGCGCTGATGGAGAAGATGAACCGGTTCGCGGGGCTCGAGCCCTTCGAGGACGCGGCCTTCTACGAGCGGGTCGAGCGGCTGCGGCGCGAGGCCAGCTACGCCCCCATGAACCTCTCGATCTTCCTGGGCCAGGTGCTGCTCGCGGCCCTGACGGCGCTGCCGCTACTCTTGCTGGTGGCCCGCTGGGGTTGGGTCTACCCGCCGGCGCTCTTGCTTTCGACGCTGCCCTACGCCCTTGCCGGGGTGCGGTTGCAGCGGCTGGTCTGGGAGACGGTCGTCGGCACCAGCCCCGAGGCGCGGCGCATGGACTACGCCACCGGGGTGGTGCTCAGCCCCGATTTGGCGGCGGAGACGCGCCTGTTCGCCAGCGGCGGCTTCTGGGCGCGTTTCTACGAGCGCAACTTTCGCGCGCTGCACGCCCGCGGCCGGGCGGTGCGGCGGCGCGAGGTCCTGGTCTCGGGCGTCTACGTTCTCCCCAGCGCCCTGGGGCTGGGGTGGACGTTCGGGAGCGTGCTAAAGGGCGGCGTGGGGGTGGGCGGCGTGGTCGAGGTGACCGCGGCGCTGCACCGGTTGCAGGCCGAGCTGGCGCTGCTGGTGGAGGCGCTGGGGATGCTGGAGCGCTCGCTTTACTACATGGATGAGCTGCGGGCCTTCTTGGAAGCCGAGCCACGCATCACCGGCGGCCGGCTTCGCCTGAACCCCGGGCCGCCCGAAGTGGTCTTCGAAAACGTTTCTTTTCGATACCCCGACGGGCGGGTTGCGCTCGCGGACGTCTCGCTGCGGCTCGAGCCCGGCCGCACCGCGGCGCTGGTGGGCGAGAACGGCGCGGGCAAGACGACGTTCGTCAAGCTGCTGCTGCGCTACTACGACCCCAGCGAGGGCCGCGTGCTGGTGGACGGGGTGGACCTGCGCGAGCTCGACCTGGCCGCCTGGCGGCGGCGGGTCTCGGCCGTCTTCCAGAACTTCGGCCGCTACGCGCTCAGCCTCGAGGAGAACGTGCGCCTCGCCGACCTGGAGGCGCGGGAGCCCGCCGGGCCGGCGCTCGCGCAGGCGGGCGCGGCGGAGCTGGTCTCGCGGCTGCCCGCGGGGGCGGTCACCCTTCTCGGCAAGGCTTTCGGCGGCGCTGAACTCTCGGGCGGGGAGTGGCAGAAGGTGGCGCTGGCGCGGGCGTTTTACCGTAAGGCCAAGCTGCTCGTCTTCGACGAGCCCACCGCCGCCCTCGACCCGCGCAGCGAAGCGCGGCTCTTCGCCCGTTTCGCCGAGCTGGCCCGGGGCCGTACCGCGCTCTTGGTGAGCCACCGGCTGGCCTCGGTACGCACGGCCGGGCACATCTTCGTCTTCAAAGCCGGTCGCCTGGTCGAGGCGGGCGACCACGGCGGGCTTTTAGCCCGGGGCGGCGAGTACGCCGAACTGTGGCGGCTGCAGAGCGAGCGCTACGCCTAGAATGAAGGCATGGACGCCAAGGGCTGGGTGTTGACCGCGGTCGAGAAGCTGGGCTGGGCGGGCGAGCGCGAGATCGTCCGCTGGCTCGACGAAGCGGGGGAGGAGCTCTCACGGCTGGAATTGCAAAAGGCGCTCGCGGCCCTGCTGGCCGAGGGCAAGCTCGAGCAGAAGGGCGAGCTCTACCGCCGCGCCACCCCCAAGGGCTCCAGGCGCGCCTTCGACGCCCTCTTCGAGGAGTAGCCGTGGCCGACCTCACCCCCCACGCCCTGCGGGTGCTGCGCGCGCGCTACTTTCTGCGCGACGCCGAGGGCCGGCCCGTCGAGGACGCCGCGGCCCTCTTCCGCCGGGTCGCCCGCGGGGTCGCCGCGGCCGAGCTCGACTACGGGAGCCGCAAGGACGCCGAGGCCTGGGCCGAGCGCTTCGAAGCGGCCATGGCGGGGCTGGACTTCCTGCCCAACTCGCCTACGCTGATGAACGCCGGCACCCCCCTGGGCCAGCTCTCGGCCTGCTTCGTGCTGCCGATCGACGACGCCATCGACGCGATCTTCCAGACCCTGCACCAGACCGCCCTCGTCCACCAGAGCGGCGGGGGCACCGGGTTCAACTTTTCGGCCGTCCGCCCCGAGGGCGACCGCGTCGTCCGCACCGGCGGGCGCGCCTCGGGCCCGCTTTCGTTCCTGCGGGTCTTCGACCGCGCCACCGAGGAGATGCGCCAGGGGGGCAAGCGGCGCGGGGCCAACATGGGCATCCTCGACGCCGACCACCCCGACGTCGAGGCCTTCGCCGACGCCAAGCGGCGCCCGGGAGTCTTGCGCAACTTCAACCTTTCGGTGGGGGCGACGGACGCCTTTCTCGAGGCGGTCGAGGCCGACGCGGACTGGGCGCTGGTGAACCCGCGGGACCGGCGCGAGGTGCGGCGGTTACCGGCGCGGGCGCTCTTCCGGCGCATTGCCGAGGCCGCCTGGGCCGGAGGCGACCCGGGGATGGTCTTCCTCTCTACGATCAACCGGCAAAACCCGCTGCCCGGCCTGGGTCCGATCCGCGCCACCAACCCCTGCGGCGAGGTGCCGCTTCTGCCCTACGAGAGCTGCAACCTGGGCTCGCTGAACCTGGCGCGGCGGGTGCGCGGGGGCGAGGTCGACTGGGAGGGGCTGCGCGGACTCGTCCACCTGGCCGTGCGCTTCCTCGACGACGTGATCCGCGTGAACCGCTACCCCGCTACCCCCTTCGCACTCATGGCCGAACGCAACCGCAAGATCGGGCTGGGGGTGATGGGCTGGGCGGAGATGCTCATCCGGCTGGGTCTGCCCTACGACACCGAGGCCGCCCGCCGCCTCGCCGGCGAGGTCGCCGCCTTCGTCCGCGCCGAAGCCGAAGCGGCGAGCGCGGCACTGGCGCGCGAGCGCGGCGCCTTCCCCAACCTGCCCTACGCCCGCGACCCCGAGCGACCGCGGCGCCACGCCACCCTGCTCTCGATCGCCCCCACCGGAACGATCAGCATCATCGCCGGCACCACCCCCTCGATCGAGCCCCTCTTCGCGGTCGCCTACACCCGCGAGGGCGTCCTCGGCGGCGAGGCCCTGCCCGAGGTGAACCCGCTCTTCGTGCGGATGATGGAAGAGCACGGCGCCGACTGGCGGCGGGTGGTGCGCGAGGTGGCCGCGACGGGGACGCTCGAGGACGTGCCCGGGGTGCCCGAGGAGGTGCGGCGGGTCTTCCGTTCGGCGCTCGAGGTGAGCCCCGAAGACCACCTGAAGATGCAGGCGGCCTGGCAGGCCCACGTGGACAACGCGGTTTCCAAGACGATCAACCTGCGTCCCGAGGCCACGCCCGAGGAGATCGAGCGGATCTACCTGGAGGCCTGGCGGCTCGGCCTCAAGGGGGTCACCGTCTTTCGTTACGGTTCGAAGGGGCAGCAGGTGCTCGAGCTGGGCTTCCACCCCCGGGGCCTGAAGAAGCCCGAGCCCCTGCAGACCTGGGCCGAAGAGGCGGGGAAGGAGGGATGATGTCGGTCCTCATGGAGTTCGCCATTTTTCCCACCGATAAGGGTGAGAGCGTGAGCGCCTACGTGGCGCGGGTGCTGCGCGTGATCAGAGAAAGCGGCCACCCTCACCAGCTCACCGCGATGGGCACGATCGTCGAGACCGAGACGATGGCCGAGGCGACCGAGCTTCTGAACCGGGCTTACGCGGCGTTAGCGGAAGACTGCAACCGCGTCTACGCCACCGCCAAGTTCGACGTGCGCGCAGGCCCTCCGGGGCGGCTCGAGGCCAAGGTGCGGGCGGTGGAGGAGAAGATCAGCCTGTAGCTTGTGGCCTGTAGCTTGTGGATCGAAACTTATTTCCACAGGCTACAGGCCACAGGCCACGGGCTACAAGCTATCTCGAATAATTCGGCGCTTCCTTGGTCACGGTCACGTCGTGGGGGTGGCTTTCGATCAGCCCCGCCATGGTGATCTGCACGAAGCGGGCTTTGCTGCGCAGCGTCTCGATGTCGGGGCTGCCGGTGTAGCCCATGGCCGCGCGCAGCCCCCCGACGATCTGGTAGAGCACGTCGCCCACCGGCCCCTTGTAGGGCACCATGCCCTCGATGCCCTCGGGCACGAGCTTCTTGGCCTCGGTCTGGAAGTAGCGGTCGGAGGAACCGCGCTTCATCGCCCCCAGCGAGCCCATGCCGCGGTAGATCTTGTAGCGCCGCCCGTCCTTGATGATCTCCTCGCCCGGGGCCTCGTAGGTGCCGGCGAGCATGCTGCCCAGCATCACCGTGTGGGCGCCGGCGGCCAGCGCCTTGGCCACGTCGCCGGTCTGTTTGACGCCGCCGTCGGCGATCACCGGCACGTCCGACCCCGCCAGCGCGGCCACGGACTCCATCACCGCGGTGATCTGCGGCACCCCCACCCCGGTCACCACCCGGGTGGTGCAGATCGAGCCGGGGCCGATGCCCACCTTGACCGCGTCGGCGCCGGCCTCGGCCAGCGCCCGCGCCCCCTCGCCGGTGGCGACGTTGCCGGCGATGAGCTGCACCCGCTCGCCGTAGGTTCGCTTCAGGTAGGCGAGCGCGTTCAGGATCCCCTTCGAGTGGCCGTGGGCGCTGTCGAGCACGAGCACGTCCACCTCGGCCTCGACGAGCAGGCCGGCGCGTTCCTCCAGGTCGGCGCCGGTGCCCACCGCGGCGGCGACGAGCAGCCGGCCCTGGGCGTCCTTGGCGGCGCGCGGGAACTGGCGCCGCTTGACCAGGTCCTTGAGGGTGAGCAGGCCGCGCAGCTTTCCGGACTCGTCCACCAGCGGCAGCTTCTCGATCTTGTGCCTGCGCAGCACCGCCTCGGCCTCGTCGAGGGTCATCCCCGGCGGCCCGGTGACGAGGCGCTCGCGCGGGGTCATCACCTCGGAGACCGGCTTGGAGAGGTCGGTCTCGAAGCGGATGTCGCGGTTGGTGACCAGGCCCAGCAGCTGGCCGTGGAAGTCGACGACCGGCAGACCGCCGATCTTGTACTCGCCCATCAGCCGGTCGGCGTCCTCGAGGGTGGCGTTGGGGGGCAGGGTGATGGGGTCGGTGATCATCCCCGCCTCGCTGCGCTTGACGCGACGGACGTGGTCGGCCTGGGTGCGGGGGTCGAGGTTCTTGTGGATCACCCCGATCCCGCCCTCGCGGGCCATGGCGATGGCCATCTTGGCCTCGGTGACCGTGTCCATGGCGGCGGAGAGCAGGGGCAGGTTGAGGGCCAGGGTGCGGGTGAGGCGCGTGCGGGTGTCCACCTCGGCGGGCAGCACCTCCGAGTAGCCGGGCAGCAGCAGCACGTCGTCGAAGGTGAGGCCGGTTCCCGTGATCTTTTGGGTGAAGTCGAGCATCTTCCCCCGATTATAGAGGGACGGCGGACCCGGCGAGCCCCTACTTCAGCTCTTTGGGCGGCGGGGGGCGGAACTCGCGCATCAGCCAGGGCTGGAAGAGGATGTAGGCCCCGGCGTAGACGATGAGCTGGGCCCACCAGCTCTTCAATACCGCCAGCCCCGAGGCGATCCCCACGCTCATCAGGATCAGCAGGGCCGAAAAGAGCAGGAAGGTCTTGAGGAAAAGGCGCAGCATCTTGCCCAGGGTGGGCTTCCTGGCTTCTTCGAGCTGACGCTGGTAGAGCTTCTTCAGCTTCTTCTTCTTTCCCACGCGGCTCAGCATACTCTACGCGGTAGGCTGGGGGCATGCGCGAGGTCTGGCGGGGGCTGGTGGCCTTCGAGCACCGGGGTACGGGCACGCGGCTCGAGCGCGAGGCCGCGGAGTGGCTGGCCGCCTACCTGGAAGCGCACGGCTTCGCCCCCGAGGTGGAGCGCTTCCGTGCTCCGGCCAGCTGGGGGCCCGAGGTGCTGGCGATCTCGCTGGCGCTGGGGCTCGGGGGGCTTTTCGGCTGGGCCTGGCTGGCAGCGCTGGGCTTCTACGGCTTCTGGGCCTACTTTTCCGGCTGGCCCCGGCCCTGGCAGCGGCTGTTCGCCCGGGCGACCTCGCAGAACGTGCTCGCCGAGGCGGGGGAGGGGCCGCGTACGCTGGTGCTGATGGCCCACTACGACACCGCCAAGACCTACTTCGCCTACCACCCCGCCCGGGTGCGCGGCTTCCGGGCGCAGTTCTTGTCCAACGCGGCGCTGGCCGGGCTGGCTGTGCCGCTGGCGTGGTGGGGCGGCGTCGCGGGGGCGCTGGTGGGCGCTTATTTTCTGGCGCAGGCGGGCCTGCTCGGCTGGCGCGAGCTCAAAGCCCCCTACGTGAACGGCGCCAACGACAACGCCAGCGGCGTGGCCGTGGTCGCCCGGCTCTTTATGGACCTGGCGCGGCGGCCGCCGGCGGGCTGGCGGGTGCTGCTGGCGCTCACCGGCGCCGAGGAAACCGGAGCGGCGGGGGCTGAACGGCTGCTTGCCTCGGGCCGGGTGCCGCCGGACGCCTGGGTGCTCAACGTGGACAACGTGGGTGCGGGTACGCTCCACTACGCCACCGGCGAGGGGATGCTCGCCTACTACCCCCACCGCGGCCCGCTGCTGGCCGCGGCGCGGGAGCTGGAGGGGGCGGCGCCCGTGGCGTACCGGCTCGCCTACTTCGACACCCTGCCTTTCGCCCGCCGGGGGCGCGCCGTGCTCACGCTGATCCGGCTCGCCGGCGGGGTGCCGCCCAACTGGCACTGGCCCAGCGACGCCCCCGCGGGGGTGCGCTGGTTCCAAGTCGAGGAGACCTTCGCCTACGCCTCGCGGCTGCTGGGCCGCCTGCTCCCCCTCAAAGAGGGGTAGTTACGGCAGCGGCGTACAGGTAGGGTGAGGACGATGCTGCAACGGTCGGGAACCCGGAGGTGGCGTGCGGGCATCGTGTCGCGCGCCATCGTCAGCGTGTCCGTGGGGCTGCTGGTGCTGACGCGCGTCGTCCCCATGGACCCGCGCGTCTACCTGGGGCTCACCGCGGTGGCCGTCGCCCACTTCTTCTTCATCTGGAAGACGAGCGTGCGCGCGGGGGTCTGGCTCGACTGGTTCAACCTGGTCTTCGACCTCTCGATGGTGCTCGCGATCCTGCAGCTGGGCGGACGTTCCGAAAGCCCCCTGGCGATCCTGGTCTACCTCTGGCTCTTCGCCATGGTGACGATGAACGCCCGCTACGGCGAACTGCGGCTGCTGGCGCTGCTGGCGGCGCTGGGCTGGGGCGTCCTCGCCCTGGGCGGGCTCGGGGGTCCGGGATACGGGGCCTACCTCGGGGTGCACACGATGGGCGTGCTTCTCTTCGTGGTGACCTCGCTGACGCTCATGGGTGAACGCCGCCAGAGCCTGCTCGACCCCCTCACCCAGGTGCTGCACCGGGGGGCGGGGCTCGAGCGCCTGGCCGAGTGGGTGCGCCGTCGCGAGCCCTTCGACCTGGCCTTCATCGACCTCAAGGGGTTCAAGCGCATCAACGACGCCTACGGCCACGCCGGGGGCGACGAGGTGCTGCAGGCGCTGGCCCGGCGGCTGCTCGCGGGCGTGCGGCCGCAGGACCTGGTGATCCGCTACGGCGGCGACGAGTTCCTGGTGGCGGGACCGGCCGGCTCGCTGGCGGGGCGGATCCGCCGCGTCTTCGAGGAGCCGATCGCCACGTCGATGGGCCGGGTCCGCCTCGCCGGGGACCACGGCGTCGTCACCTGGCGGCCCCACGAGGGCTCGAGCCTGGAGACCCTGCTGGCCCGGGCGGACGCGGCGATGTACCGCATGAAATATACTGAGTCCCGTGAGGATCCTCCGGAAACCGGAAGACCTGCCACGGACCGGGCCTAGACCCCGCGGCCTGGTACCCACGATGGGCTACCTGCACGAGGGGCACCTGGAGCTGATTCGCCGCTCGGCGGCGGAGAACGCCGAGACCGTGGTTTCGATCTTCGTCAACCCCCTCCAGTTCGGCGCGGGCGAAGACTACGAAAGCTATCCGCGCGACCTCGAACGCGACGCCCGCCTGGCCGAAGCGGCCGGGGCCGACTGGATCTTCCACCCCGACCCCGCGGCCATGTACCCGCCGGGCTTCGCCACCACGGTGCACGTGGGCGGCCCGCTGACCGAGCGCTGGGAGGGCGAACGCCGCCCCGGTCACTTCGACGGCGTGGCCACGGTGGTGACCAAGCTCTTCAACCTGGTGCGTCCCGACCGCGCCTACTTCGGCGAGAAGGACTACCAGCAGCTCCAGGTGGTGCGCCGCTTCACCGCCGACCTCAACCTGGGCGTCGAGATCGTGCCCGTGCCCATCGTGCGCGAGCCCGACGGGCTGGCGCGCTCGAGCCGCAACGTCTACCTGACGCCCGCCGAACGCCCCAAGGCCACCGTGCTCTACCGGGCGCTTCTGGCCGTACGCGAGGCCGCGGCCGCCGGGGCCTCGCCCAGGGAGGCGGAGCGGGCGGGGGCGCGCGTCCTGGCCGAGGTGCCCGAGTTCACCCCCGACTACCTGGCCGTGGTGCACCCCGAGACGCTCGAGCCTTTGCAAGAATGGGTACCGGGAGCCCGGGCCGTTGTGGCCGGCCGCTTTCCTACGGTACGCTTGATTGACAACATGGAGGTCTGGAACCCGTGACGATCGTGGACATGCTGAAGGCGATGGTGGCGCAGCGCGCCTCCGACATCCACCTGCAGGCGGGGGCGCCGCCGACGGTGCGCATCGACGGCAAGCTCAAGCCCTTCAGCCCCAAGGAGCTCAGCCCCGCCGAGGTGGAACAGATCATCAAGGTGCTGCTCACCCCCGAGCAGTGGGAGATGTTCGAATACCAAAAAGAGATGGACTTCGCCTACACGATCCCCGGCGTCGCCCGGTTCCGCTGCAACCTCCTGCGCCAGCGCGGCTCCATGGGCCTGGTGATGCGCGTCATCTCCGACGCCATCCCCAGCTTCGAGGCGCTGGGGCTGCCGCGCCCCATCATGGAACACTTCGGCGGCCAGGAGCGCGGCCTGGTCCTCGTCACCGGCCCCACCGGCTCCGGTAAGTCCACCACCCTGGCGGCCCTGATCGACCACATCAACGCCCACTACCCCAAGAACATCATCACCATCGAGGACCCGATCGAGTACCTACACCGCAACAAGAAGAGCCTGGTGGTGCAGCGCGAGGTGGGCGTCGACACCGACTCCTTCCAGACCGGCCTCAAGTACTCGATGCGTCAGGACCCCGACGTGATCCTGATCGGCGAGATGCGCGACCGCGAGACGGTGGAGGCGGCCATCACCGCGGCCCAGACGGGCCACCTGGTCTTCTCGACGCTGCACACCCTCGACTCGATCCGCACGATCAACCGCATCATCGACTTCTTCCCGCTGCACGAGCACCAGCAGATCCGCATCCTGCTGGCCGAGTCGCTGTTGGGCATCGTCTCCCAGCGCCTCCTGCCGCGCGCCGACGGCCGCGGTCGGGCGCTGGCCCACGAGGTGCTCGTGGCCACGCCGCTGATCCGTGAGTACATCAAGGACGAGGCCAAGACGCCGCAGATCAAGGAGGCGCTGATGGAGGACAACGTGCGCGGCATGCACACCTTCGATCAGCACCTGGTCGAGCTCTACAAGGAGGGCGTCATCTCCCTGGAGGACGCGCAGGACTTCGCCACCAGCCCCCACGAGTTCAAGCTGCTGCTCACCCAGATGACCGGTCAGAGCTTCACCGACTGACCCTTGCCGTACAATCAGGGCGGGAGGTAGGCATGCTCGTAACCGGTCTGGAGATCCTTTCTAGGGCCCGCAAGCAGGGGTACGGCGTCGGTGCCTTCAACACCAACAACATGGAGATCACCCAGGCGATCCTGGAGGCGGCCGAGGCCAAGCGCAGCCCCGTGATTCTCGCGCTTTCCGAAGGCGCGCTCAAGTACGGAGGTCGCGAGCTCACCACGATGGTGCGCGAGGCGGCCCGCGACGCCAGGGTGCCGGTGGCCGTGCACCTGGACCACGGCGCGTCCTACGAGACGGTGCTCAGGGCGCTGCGCTACGGGTTCACCTCGGTGATGATCGACAAGTCGGGGGAAGACTTCGAGACCAACGTGCGCGAGACCCGGCGCGTCGTCGAGGCGGCCCACGCCGTGGGGGTGAGCGTCGAGGCCGAGCTGGGGCGGCTGGCGGGCATCGAGGAGCACGTGGCCGTGGACGAGAAGGACGCCCTGCTCACCAACCCGCGCGAGGCCCAGCTCTTCGTGGAGCAGACCGGGATCGACTTCCTGGCGGTGGCCATCGGCACCTCGCACGGCCCCTACAAGGGCAAGGGCAAGCCCTTCATCGACCACGAGCGCCTGGTCAAGATCGCCGAGTTGCTGGGTAAGGACTACCCGCTGGTGCTCCACGGTGCGAGCGGGGTGCCCCAGGAGCTGGTGCGGCGTTTCCGCGCCGCCGGCGGCGAGATCGGCGACGCCCACGGCATCGCTCCCGAGGACATCCAGAAGGCCGTCTCCGAGGGTATCGCCAAGATCAACACCGACACCGACCTGCGCCTGGCCTTCACCGCCCGGGTGCGCGAGGTGCTGAACGAGAACCCCAAGGTCTTCGACCCGCGCAAGATCCTGGGCCCGGCGCGCGAGGAGATGCGAAAGGTCGTCGAGGCGCGCATGGACCTGTTCGGCTCGAGCGGCAAGGCCGATTAATTTTAGCCGGCGGGCGCGTTGCTTAAGAAGACCGGGCCACGGGCCCGGTCTTCTTTCCAAGCGCCCTGAGGCTAGGGAACCGTGTAGGTACCGCTGATGGAGGCCGCGCCCATCGAGGTGCCCGGCAGCACCGGAGCCACGATGGGGCCGCCGGTGGGGATCCAGCGCGTGCTGCTGAGCCAGTCGCCGATCGGCCGGTCCGAGAAGAAGGCCGCCACCTGCCACATGGCCTCGTCGCCCGAAAGGGGCTTGAGGCCGCTGAAGTCGGGCGCGCTCGAGAGGTCGGGCAGGGTGTAGCCGGTGGCGTTGTCCAGCCAGTCGGGGCTTACGTAGATCTGCCAGTAGCTGGTCGGTCCGCTGGTGGCGGTGGTGGCGGCGTAGAGGATCATGTAACCGGTCACGTCGGCGTCGGGGTGGTCGAGGTCGAAGGTGGGCAGAGCGGCCGCGGTCACGCTGTAGCTCGTGGGCCAGGCGGTGGGCAGCGCCGGAAGGTTCACGTTGCCGATACCGGCGGCCGCAGGAAAGGCCATGCTGATCAGCGAGCGGTCGTTGACGATGTCTTGGTAGCTCGCCTGCATCACGTAGACGTCGTCGCTCCCTGCTCCCGGCACCTTGGCGAAGCTGCCGCTGCAGGGGCTACCGCTGCCCTGACCCAGATCTTCCGCGAACAGCCCCTCGGGGGTAGCGAAGGCCGCCCCGAAGTCACAGCCGCTGAAACCCGACGGGGCGGAGGGGCCGCTGACGGTACCCGTGGTCAGGGTATCGGCGGCGGTGAAGGTAGCCGTAAGGTTGTCGTAGCCGCTCAAGTCGCTGCGTTCATAGCGCATACCAACGAGGTTGGCGAAGTCGAAACTGCCGTTGTAGGCCAGGTAGAGGAAGGGTTGCTGCGAACCAACGAGCGCCTGGACGGTATCGGGCGAGCTGGCATCCTCGGAGTCGTCTGCGGGCGCCACCGTGCGCAGCCGGTCACCGCCCACGGCACTGACGTCCCAGTTGACCGTGACCTCGGTGAACTGCTGGTCGCTGATGTTGAGGCAGGAGAAGACGGGCGCCGTGGTGTCGTTCGTCGTGAGCTGGTAGGTGGTGAAGAAGCCAAAGGTGCTCAAGAGAGGTATGCCGGGCAGGCAGTTGACCGAGACGCCGTAGCGGGTCTCGCCGGGGGGCACCATGAAGCTGTACTCGCCGTAGTCTTTCTGGGCGGCCAGCTTCCACGCCCCGTCGCCGACCTGGTAGATCACCGTGGCCGTGGCCGGGGTCCCCCACTGGTTGATCAGCTTGACCGACACCTCCGTGCCCTGCTGCTGGTTGCAGCCGCCGAGCCACAGCGCCGCCAGCAGGGCCAGAACGGGTACCGCGAACGTCCTTCTCATAATGCACCTCCCGTGGAGAACGGGGCACGATAACGCAAGGCGGACGGATCGCGTCAGCCGGTTGATTGTTCCCTCGTTTTCATTCTCCTCCGCGCGCCGGCCTTTGGCAAGGGGCGTGCGCCCCCGTTTCGGGGTGTCGTTCCTCACGATCGCGGATTATGCTGACCGGTATGCACGCCGTGGAGTTCATCGAGAAGAAGCGGGACGGCGGGGAGCATTCCCCGGCGGAACTGCAGGAGTGGATCGCGGCCTACGTGGAGGGGGCGGTCCCCGACTACCAGATGGCCGCTTGGCTGATGGCCGTCTACTTTCGGGGCATGACCGCGGCCGAAACCGCCGAGCTGACGCTGGCCATGGCCCACTCGGGCGAGGTGCTCGACCTCGCCGGCCTGGGCAAGACGGTGGACAAGCACTCTTCCGGCGGCGTGGGCGACAAGACGACGCTCGTCGTCGCGCCCATCCTCGCGGCCGCGGGGCTGGTGGTGGCCAAGATGAGCGGCCGCGGCCTGGCCCACACCGGCGGCACGATCGACAAGCTGGAGAGCATCCCCGGCTGGCGGGCCGAGCTCTCGGACGAGGAATTTCTGCGCCAGGCGCGCGAGGTGGGGCTGGTGATCGCGGGGCAGTCCAAGAACCTGGCCCCCGCCGACGGCAAGATGTACGCCCTGCGCGACGTCACGGGCACGGTGCCCTCGATTCCGCTGATCGCCAGCTCGATTATGTCGAAGAAGCTGGCCGCCGGCGCCCGCATCATCACCCTGGACGTCAAGGTGGGGAAGGGGGCCTTCATGAAGGACCTGGCCCACGCCCGCGAGCTGGCGCGGCTGATGGTCTCCATCGGCCGGCACGCCGGGCGCGAGGTGCGGGCGGTGCTGAGCCAGATGGACGAGCCCCTGGGCCGCGCGGTGGGCAACGCCATCGAGGTGCGCGAGGCGATCGCCACCCTGCGGGGCGAGGGGCCGGGCGACCTGACCGAGCTCTCGCTGGCGCTGGCGCGCGAGGCGCTCGAGGCCGCCGGCGAGGACCCGGCCCGGGCCGAGGCGGTCTGGAAGAGCGGCGCGGCGCTCGAAAAGCTGCGCGCCTTTGTGGCCGCCCAGGGCGGGGACGCGCGCGTGGTGGACGAACCCGAGCGGCTCGAGCTGGCCCCCGACGTCTACGAGCTGCGCGCCGAGGCGTCCGGCGTCGTCACCGAGCTCGACGCCTACCGGGTGGGGCTGGCGGTGCTGCGGCTGGGCGGCGGCCGCGAGCGCAAGGGCGACGCGATCGACCACGGCGTGGGGGTGCGGCTCGCCAAGAAGGTTGGCGACCGCGTGGCCGAGGGTGATATACTGGCTACGGTATTTCATCGCGCGGGGCGCGGACTTGAGGAATCGTCGCAACGATTGAAGGAGGCCTACCGGATTGGGCAACGCGCCAGCGTTCCCCCGTTGATCCTGGAAGTCGTCGCATGATTCCTCGCTTTTACGTGCGCCTGCCCGCGCCACCAAAGGAGAAACGGGCGGTATGAAGAGGCGGGTAAACGAGCGTTACACCATCCTGATCACCCGAACGGGCCGCGAGCCCCTGGTGGTCTCCTTTCGGCCCCTGGCGCTCCTGCTGGCCGCCTTGATCGTGCTCGTCTGGACCGCGGCCAGCGGCTACGCCTATTACAAGCTGAACGCGCTGCACGACACCCAGCAGCGCCTCGAGCTGCTTTCCGAGCAGGCGCGGCAGCTGGGCCTGGAGCTGGCGGCCGAGCGCAACCGCAACGAGAACCTGGCGGGTCAGGCGGCGAAGATGCTCGAGGAGCTGGACACCCTCGAGTCCGAGATCAACCGCCTGCGCGAACGCGCCGGTCTGCCCAAGCTCGAGCTGACGCCGGTGAACGGGCGCACCCCCGCCTCCGAGGGCCAGGGCGGCGGCGGCCGGCCGCTCTCCGCCGAGGACCTCTACAACCTCACCGCCGACCGGCTCAAGACGCTGCTGAGCGACCTCAACGGCGAGGTCGAGCCCGCCCTCCAGGAAACCCTGGCCAAGGAAGCCGCGCGGCCCGTCGGTTACCCGCTCAAGGTCGACACCTACATCGCCTCCGGCTTCGGCACCCGCCGCAACCCCTTCGGCCGCGGTTACGAGTTCCACGACGGCCTCGACCTGCCCGCCTGGTACGGCACCCCGATCTACGCCACCGCTCCGGGCAAGGTGATCGAGGCCGGCTGGTCGAACATCTTCGGCCGCTACGTCAAGATCGACCACGGCTACGGCTACCGCACCCTCTACGGGCACATGTCCAAGATCCTGGTCAAGCGCGGTCAGACCGTCGAGCGCGGCCAGGTGATCGGCAAGGTGGGCAGCACCGGGCGCTCCAGCGGCCCCCACGTCCACTACTCCGTCTTCGTCTGGGGCAAGGCCGTCAACCCGGTCCCCTACCTCAAGGCTCCCAGCTACGCAAACCGGTAAACTACACACTATGTTCGGTCGCAAACCCTCCCCCCAACCCAAGCCGGGCGGTTCCTCCCAGGCCCCCACCTTCGTCGCCGCGGGCACCCAGATCCACGGCGACCTCAAGGCCAAGGGTCCGGTCCGCGTGGACGGCGTGATCCTCGGCTCCCTGCTCATCGACGGCGACCTGGAGATCGCCCCGGGCGGCCGCATCGAGGGCGACGAGGTGCGGGCGCGCAACATCCTGGTCAACGGCGAGGTGCGGGCCAAGATCATCGCCGACGGCAAGCTGACCCTGACCAAACGCGCCCGCGTGGAGGGCGACGTCGTGGCCAAGGCGCTCGACATCGAGGCGGGCGCGACCTTCGTGGGCCGCAGCGTGACCGGCGACGGCAAGCAGCTCCCCCCGACGGTCACCTCGGAGACCCCGCCCAAGGGCAAGCAGCCACCCGCTAAGGAGGATTAATGGCCCTGGACCGGCTGTTCCGCCGCCGCCGGACGCGGGGAGGCGGACGCGACGTACCCGAGCTCTGGCTCAAGTGCCCCGCCTGCGAGGCGCAGATCTACAAGAAGGACCTCGAGGCCAACCTGATGGTCTGCCCCGAGTGCGGCTACCACTTCCGCATGGGCGTGGAGGAGCGGGTCCGCCTGCTGGCCGACGAGGGCAGCTTCGAGCCGACGACCGGGCACGTCCTGCCGGAGGACCCGCTGCGCTTCCGCGACACCGAGCCCTACACCGAACGCCTGGCCCGTTACCAGCAGAAGACGGGCCGCCCCGACGCCATCTACGGCGGCACCTGCACCGTGGAGGGGGTGCCGGCGGTGCTCCTGGCCATGGACTACGCCTTCGCCGGGGGCTCGATGGGTTCGGTCGTCGGTGAGGAGATCGCGCGGGGTGCCGAGCGGGCCGCGGCCGAGGGCCGCGCCCTGGTGATCGTCGCCGCTTCCGGCGGGGCGCGCATGCAGGAGGCCGCGCTCTCGCTGATGCAGATGGCCAAGACCACGATGGCGCTCGACCGCCTCTGGGAGCGCCGGTTGCCGTACGTCTCCATCCTTACCGACCCCACGACCGGCGGGGTGACGGCCAGCTTCGCCACGCTGGCCGACGTCATCCTGGCCGAGCCGGGCGCGCTGATCGGCTTCGCCGGGCCGCGCGTCATCAAGCAGACGATCCGCCAGGACCTCCCCGAGGGCTTCCAGCGCTCCGAGTTCCTGCTGCAGCACGGCCTCCTCGACCGGGTGGTGCCGCGGTCCGAGCTGAAGGCCACGCTGGCGCGGATCCTCCGCCTGCTGCACCCCGAAGGAGCCCAGGCCGATGGCGCTTGAGTTTGAACAGCCGATCCTCGAGCTCGAATCGCGCATCCGCGAGCTGCGCGAGTACGCCCAGGAGAAGGGCGTCGATCTCTCCGACGAGATCGCGCTGCTGGAGCAGAAGCTCGAGCGGCTGCAGAAGGAGACCTTCGCCAACCTGAGCCGCTGGCAGCGGGTGCAGCTGGCCCGCGCGCCGGGCCGGCCCACCACCCTGGACATCGTCGAAAACGTCTTCGAAGACTTTATCGAGCTGCACGGCGACCGCGCCTTCGCCGACGACCCCGCCATCGTCGGCGGGCTGGCGCGCTTCCGCGGGCGCAGCGTCGTCGTCGTAGGGCATCAGAAGGGCAAGACGACCAAGGAGAACATCCACCGCAACTTCGGCATGCCCCACCCCGAGGGCTACCGCAAGGCCATGCGGATGATGGACCTTGCCGACCGCTTCGGTTTCCCCTTCGTCAGCCTGGTCGACACCCCCGGCGCCTACCCGGGGGTCTCCGCCGAGGAGCGCGGCCAGGCCTGGGTCATCGCCCAGTCGATCCAGCGCATGGGCCGGCTCAGGGTGCCGGCCGTCGCGGTCATCCTGGGCGAGGGGGGCTCGGGCGGGGCCCTCGCCATCGCCGTGGGCAACCGCGTGCTCATCATGGAGAACGCCTGGTACTCGGTCATCAGCCCCGAGTCCTGCGCCGCCATCCTCTGGCGCGACGCCGCCCAGGCGGAGCAGGCGGCCGACGCCCTCAAGCTGACCGCGCACGACCTGCGGGAGCTGGGGGTGGTCGACCGGGTGATCCCGGAGCCGGGCGGCGGAGCGCACCGCCACCCCGAGCGCGCCATGCAGGCCCTGGCGGAGGCGCTGGCCGAGGAGCTCGCGGAGCTCGAGCGGCTCACGCCCGAAGAGCTGCTCGAGGACCGCTACCGCCGCTTCCGCCAGATGGGCGCGGTCCGGGAAGCCTAAACGCCGCAAGAGAGAAAAATTAAAGTTTATTACACCTCGTTTACATCTTCTCGTGAGGGCGCAGGGTAGGCTGAAGACGGAGGTGAAGCATATGCGCAGATGGCTATTCCTGCTGCTTTGGTCGCTGGCCGGGGCGGCGATGGCCCAGGCGACGATCTCGCCCCAGGGCATCATCGTCAACCCCACCCCGGGCGACCTCACCGTCACCGTCTGGGTGGACAAGGACCCGGGACGCAGCGGCAACGCCGTATACAAGATTGGTGAGCCTATCCGTATCGGCGTCGAGGTGAACCGCGACGCCTACGTCTACCTGTTCAACGTCAACGCCGACGGCAGCGTCGACCTGATCCTGCCGAACGCCTACGACCGCAACAACCGCCTGCGCGCCGGCGAGACCCGCACCTACCCGCCCAAGGGGGCGCGCTACGAGTTCACCATCACCGGACCCGAAGGCGAGAACTACGTGCTGGCGCTGGCCTCGCTGCGGCCGCTCTCGCTGGGCGAGCTCGCCGACGTGAAGAGCGGGCGCGTGAACCTGAGGGGGCTGCGCAACCTGTCGCAGACCCTCTCGATCATCGTGCGTCCCGTGCCCAACCGCGAGTGGGCGACCGACGCGATCCGCTACTTCGTGGGCCGCCGCGCGCCGCCGCCGCCGGCGACGGGCACGCTGACGGTCGAGTCCAGCCCCGGCGGCGCCAAGGTGTTCATCGACGGCGCCTACCGCGGGCGCACGCCGCTGGCGCTCGAGCTGCGGCCGGGCATGCACGACGTGGAACTGCGCCTCGAGGGCTACGAGCCCTACCGCGCCCGCGTCCAGGTGCGCGCCGGCCAGACCACCCGCCTCAGCCCGCGGCTGGTGCGGACGGTACGGACCGGAACGCTGTCCGTCGACTCCTCGCCGCAGGGGGCCCAGGTGTACGTCGACGGCGACCCGGTCGGCCGCACCCCGGTCCAGCTGGCGCTGGACGAGGGGATGCACGACGTGGAGCTGCGCCTCGAGGGCTACGAGCCCTACCGCGCCCGCGTCCAGGTGCGCGCCGGCCAGACCACCCGCCTGAGCCCGCGCCTCGTCGCGGTGGTGCGCACCGGGACCCTCGAGGTCACCTCCACCCCCGACGGCGCCGAGGTCTACGTGGACGGCGCCTACCGCGGGCGCACGCGGCTCCTGATGGAGCTCGACGCCGGGATGCACGACGTCGAGGTGCGCCTGGACGGCTACACGAGCTACCGGGCCCGGGTCCGCGTCGACCCCGGCGCGACCACGCGGGTCTACGCCCGCCTGACCGCGGCGAAGGCGACGCTCGACCTCAGCGTCAACGTCGACGCCCAGGTCTTCCTCGACGGCTACTTCCTGGGCAAGACCAAGAACGGCCGGCTGGTCGCCAAGGTCTCGCCGGGCAGCCGCGAGCTCGTCGTCCTCGCTCCGGGGTACCACGTCTACGTGGAGACGGTCCGCCTCGAGGCGGGAGGCTACCACAAGTTCGTGGTGCGGCTGCAGCGCATCCGCTGATCCTCCGCGCCTTCGCCCCGCCGCGCGGCCTGCGCGGCGGGGTGTTATCGTAGGCTTTGTGGACGCAATCGTGCTCGCGGGCGGTTCGCCCGAAGACCCCCTGGCGGCCCGGTACGGGGTGCCGAGCAAGACCCTGGCGCCCGTGCGCGGGCGGCCGATGGTGGAGTTCACGCTCGAGGCCCTGAAGGCCACCCCGGAGGTGGACCGCATCGTCTACGTGGGGCCCGTGCCGGCGCAGGGGCTCGTACCCGCTCCCGACGCGGTGCTGCCCGATCAGGGCAGCCTGCTGGCCAACCTGGAGTCGGGGCTGGCCGAGGCCCGAAGCGCGCGGGTGATCGTCGCCAGCGGCGACAACCCCTTCATCACGCTGGAGGCCGTGCGGGACCTGCTCGAGCGCGCCCCGGAGGCCGCGCTCGTCTACCCGATCGTTCCCAAGGCGGCGGTCGAGGCCCGCTGGCCGGGCATGCGCCGCACCTACGCCCGGCTGCGCGACGGCGTCTTCACCGGGGGGAACCTGATCCTGCTCGACAAGGCCCTCTTCGAGCGGGCGCTGCCGATGGCGCGCAAGATTGTCGCCCTGCGCAAGAAGCCGCTGGCGCTCGCCGGAACCGTGGGCTGGGGGGTGCTGCTCAAGCTGCTCCTGGGCCGGCTCACCATCGCCGACGTGGAGCGGCGGGCCGAGCAGTTGTTCGGGATGCCGATGCGGGCGCTCGTCACGAACCACGCCGAGGTGGGCGTGGACGCCGACAGCGAAGAGGACATCCGCTGGTTCGAGGGGGAGGATGCGCGTGCGAACGGTTCGTGAACTGCGCTGGGCGGGAGCCATCGCCTACCTCGCGGCGCTGGCCGCGGGGCTGCTGGCGGCCTTCGTGCTGCACGCCCTGTTCAAGGGGCAGGGGCGTTTCGGCTGGGAGGGCTTCAACGTTTGGGGCGTACTCGAGGGGATTGCCTTCGTCTTCGCCTTCACCTTCGGCCTCTGGGCGGCCAAGCGCGCCGTCCGCGTCCCCTGCACCACCCTGCTCACCGCGGGCCTGGTGGCCCCGCCTTCGGCAGGCAAGGTGGCGCGGCCGCTGCCCACGATCGAACAGGTGGAGTCGTTCGAGGGGCGCCTGGCCGTGCTCACCGAGGCCGGCGAGCCCCAGGGCGTCCTCGGGCTCGAAGACCACATGGTCCCCTGGGAGCAGGCGCCGGTGGTGCCCGCCGACGTCGCCGTGAGCGAGCTCTCGGCCCTCTTCTGGAAGAGCCCCGTCGTCTTCGTGGTCCAGAACGGCGAGGTCCTGGGCGTGATCACCCGCGAGCGCTTCTTTCAGCTGATGGGCTTCGGCCGCCTCACGGTTTAGGGCTATCCGTCACGGGCCATCGTTTACAATAGACCCAGGCGCGCCCGCGGTGGGCCGCCGAAAGGAGGTGCGGTATGGCCCATATCATCTGTGAACCCTGTGTTGGCGTCAAAGACAAGGCCTGCGTCGAGGTCTGCCCCGTCGAGTGCATTTACGAGGCGCCTGCCGAGTACGACATGCTGTACATCCACCCCGAGGAATGCATCGACTGCGGCGCCTGTGTTCCCGCCTGCCCGGTCTCGGCCATCTTCCCCGAGGAGGACGTGCCCGAGCAGTGGAAGAGCTACATCGACCTGAACTACAAACTGGCCGGCTTGAAGTAGTCGCCAATGCAGGAAGACCGCCCCGCGTGCGCGCGGGGCGGCCCGTTTGGTAATCGCGCGGTCAGACCAGGTTGATGGGGGTGAACTCCGCGCCGACCAGCTCCGCAGGGTTGGCCCCGATGAACTGCGCCCCCGCGGCGTAGACGCTGCGGAAGTCGACCTTCACCGGCAGGTCGCCCTTGTCGAGGGCTTCCTCGGCGAGGTTGGGCTCGCCGCCGTAGACGCCGCCCTGGACGGCGCCGCCGGTGACGAACATCACCCCGCCCTTGCCGTGGTCGGTGCCGGCCGAGGCGTTCTGCTTGGCGCGGCGGCCGAACTCGCTGAAGACCATCACCATCACGTCGTTCCACTTGCCCTGAAGGATCATCTCCTGGCGGAAGGCCGAGAGCGCCTCGGAGAGGCCCGCGAGCAGGTTGGCCTGAGCGCCCTGCACCCCGCCCTGGCCCGAGTGGGTGTCGAAGCCGCCCGAGGAGGCGTAGTAGACCTGGGAGGGGAAGTCGTACTTGATCAGGCGGGCGATGTCGCGGAAGCGGCGGCCGTAGCTGCTGTTGGGGAAGGTGGTGGCCGGGGCGAACTCGCCGGCCTGGGCGCCGCGCACCTTGTCCACGCTGCGCAGCATGTGGTCCATGGCGCGGCGGACCTCCTCGGCGGTGCCGCTGCGGACCTGCTGGATCTGGCGCTGCAGCTCGCTTTGCAGCTGCTGCTCCCAGTCGCTGCTGCCCAGGCCGAAGCCGCCGATGCTTTCGATGCTCAGCCCCGAGGTGTGTACGCCGCGCAGCGCCCGGGGCAGGGTGGAGCCGAAGTTGGTCGCGCAGAAGGGGTCGTTCTGCTCGTCGATGAAGCCCCCGAGCCAGCCGGTCTTGTTGGGGCGTTCGGGGTCCCCGGTGTTCCAGATGGCGGTGGAGACGAAGTGGCTGCGGTTGTGGTTGGGGTAGCCCACCTGGCTGATCAGGGCCAGCTGGCCGTTGTTCCAGAGGTCGTCCACCATGGGCTGCATGGCGGGGTGCAACCCCAGGGTCATGCCCGGGGCGCCCAGGTCGAGGACGTTCGCGGCCGGGATGGCGATGTCGGGGCGGTAGGCCGCGTACTCGGGCTGGTTGTAGGGGATCAGGGTGTTGACCGCGTCGTTGCCCCCGAAGAGGTGGTAGAGCACCAGGATCTTTCCGTTGCCCCCCGCGGCCAGGGCGGTGCGGCTGAACAGCGAGGGCACCATCCCGGTGGCGGCGAGCGTAAACAGGCTGCGTTTGATGAAGCTGCGGCGGTTCATGTTCCCTCCTAGAGCAGCTGCGCCTCGGGCGCAACCAGGCTGAGCGGGTTGACGGCTCCGTCCATGAAGACCGAGTAGTCGATGGGTCCCGGCGGGGGTCCGCTGTCGGGGGGCTGGGTGGCGAAGTCGATGAACTTGAGGCGCTGCAGCAGCGAGGCGTCGGGGAGCCAGTCGGTGTTGGCGAGCGGCCAGCCCGAGACGTCGGGCGGGTTGTAGGGGTCCTGGTCGAGGCGCGCCCGCAACCAGTAGGAGAGGTCGCTGTCCATGGGCACTTCACGCTTGCCGGCGGCGTAGAGGAGGCCGACGGCGTACTCGAGCGGGCTCTTGACCAGCGCGTTGCGGGTCTCCTCGGCGTAGAAGTCGGGGTGCATGAAGAGCCACTTGAGGAAGTCGCGCACGGTGCCGCCCTTGAGCACGTCGGCGCCGACGTTGACCATCTCCTGGGTGGGTTCGGGGTGGAAGAAGTACCTGAGGAGCTTGCCGGCGATGAAGCGGTAGGTCTGGTCCTTGGCGAGGAGGATGTCGAGGACCTCGTAGCCCTCGAAGAGCGGGTTGAAGGTGTTGTGCACCCGCTGGCCGAGGATGGTCTTGGGTTCGAAGTCGTGCACCTCGCCGTAGAAGAGGAAGTAGTGGTGGCCGTCCTCGTAGCTGACGCGCCAGCCGGTGAAGGCGCGGGCGATCTCCTGGATGTCCTTCTCGGTGTAGTGCCCCTCGCCCAGGGTGAACAGCTCCATCAGCTCCCGGGCCCAGTTCTCGTTGGGGTGCTCCTTGGTGCTGTCGTCGTTGTCGAGGTAGATGAGCATCGCCGGGTCCTCGGCGATCATGTAGAGGAGGTCGCGGAAGGAGGAGAGGCTGAGCTCGCGCAGCTTGTTGATCTTGTGGTAGGTGTTCCAGGCGCCGGTCTTGGAGGCTTCGGTGGCGAAGTGGCCGTGCCAGAAGAGGGTCAGGCGTTCGGCCAGGGGCGTCTGGGTGGTGAGCCAGTGGTTCACCCACTCGTGCACGTAGTTGGCGTCGTCGAAGTAGGCGGGCTCCTGTTCGGTGGGCAGGTCGGGGGTGTCGAGCACGGCGTCCACCGCGCGCTCGAGCCCCATCGCGGCCAGATTGTCGGCCTCGTCGGCGTTGCCGCGGGCGGCAGCGCGGCGCAGCAGGTGCGTGGCCTCGTAGCGCCCGAAGGGGCCACGGTACTTGGCGCGGGCCCCCAGGCGGCCACAGGCGGTCAGCGTGCCGCCCACGAGGAGCAGGGCGAGCGCTGACTTCCAGGCGGAGCCGCTGGGGCGGTAGGGCGCCGTCGCGGGGAAGGCACCCGTGGTCGGAGCCGATCCGGAAGCTTCAAGCGAAGATTCCGGAAGGGGAGGGTTTAGGGTGCGGTTTTTGTCCATGACCCATGGTAGCAACCGCCGCGGAAAAAGTTGTAAAAAAATGCAAGGAATATACCCGGTGTAACGAAGGCTACTTTTTCCGATGGAAAAGCCACAAGGCCAGCACCGCCCCCGCCACGTCGGCGGTCCAGTCGCCCAGGCTGGCGTCGCGGCCCGGCACGAACGACTGGTGCCACTCGTCGCTGAGGCCGTAGAGCGCGGCCGCGGCGAGCGCCGCGACGGGGGCCAGTCCGCCGGCGCGCAGCAGCCCCGCGAGCACCGCGTAGGTGACCAGGTGGGCCAGCTTGTCCCAGGGCGGCGGCAGGCCGACGCTGCTGCCGGGCTGGCTGGAGGCGGCGAAGATCAGCGCCGCCCAGGCGAGGGCGAGCAGCAGAAAGACCCGGTTCAAGCCCCCGCCTCGACGAACTCGACGAGGACGCCGCCGTACCAGCGCGGGTGCACGAAGGCCACCCGGTGCCCGCCGAAGCCGCGGCGCGGTTTTTCGTCGATGAGCGGGGCGCCCGCGGCCGCGAGCTCGGCCAGCGTGCGCTCCAGGTCGGGGGTGGCGAAGGCCAGGTGGTGCAGGCCGGGTCCGCGGCGCTCCAGGAAGCGGCCCACGGGGGTTTCGGGGTCCAGCGGGACGAGCAGTTCGAGGCGGTGGCCGCCGCTTTCCAGCATGTAGGCGCGGACGCCCTGCTGCGGCAGCTCGTCCTCGGCTTCGAGCGTGTAGCCGAGCGCCCGGTAGCGCTCGAGCATGGCCTCCGGTTCCGGGGTGGCGATGCCTACGTGGTGCAGGTCCATGCCCTCATTCTGCCCGACCGCGGCCCGCGGCGGCGCGGGTTTCCATCGCCTCCCGCACCTTGCGGCGCCGGCGCGTCCGGGTCTCGGCGCGCCGGGCCTCGGTTAGGTAGCGCAGCCACTCCGCCTGGTGCGAGGGGGCCAGCGCCCGCCAGGCGGCGAGCGCGGCGGGGTGCGCCGCCAGCTCCGCTTCCAGCCGGGCGCGTTCGCCTTGTTCCACTAGTCGGCTCCCGCCCGGCTCAAGGCCTCCGGCTGCGGCGCCGTACCGTCGGGGTCGACGCTGACGAGGTAACCCTGCATGAGCAGCTCCATCGAGGTGGGCAGAGCGACGGCCAGGTAGCGCAGAAAGCGTTCTTCGTCGAGGTGCTCGTACCGCTGGCGGGCCTCGCGCACCCAGCGGCGCACGGCTTCGGGGAGGCGGGTTTCGCCGTCGAGGGCGGCCGTCAGCGGGCCGGTGTACTCGATCTGGCGGCTGTAGCGGTTGCGTACGTAGAGGGTGCCCCGGTTCATCGTCCCCCTCAGCCTACCCCCCGGCGGCGGTGCGCGGCGGGGAATCTGCACCTTTTCCGGAAGGCTCAACCCCGCTCCTTGTCGGGGTTCTGGTTGTAACGGTCGCTCTCCCCCGGCGGGATCGTCAGAAAGCGCCACTCGGGCCCCTTCAGGTGCCGCCCCAGCAGCACGATCTGGCCCACGTGGTAGGCCAGGTGCGCCAGCGACCGCGCCAGCGCCTCCTCCACGCTGAAGGCCACCCCGCGGATCGTGACCCGCCGGGCGCGGTCCCCCTCGCCGAGCGCCAGCGCCTCCCGTTCCAGGATCGCCCACGCCTCGCGCCAGCCGCGCTCCAGCTCGTCCCGGCTCGATCCGGAGGCGTCGAACTCGGCCTCGCGCTCGCGCCAGGACTTCTCGCCGTCCTCGCTGAGGAAGTTCGTGAAGCGGGAGCGCAGGTTGCCCGCGAGGTGCTTCCAAAGGTCGGCCACCGCGTTCTCCCCGGGGCCCAGGCGGGCGAACAGCGCCTCGTCGTCGAGCTGGGCCACCGCTTCCTCGAGCATGCCTCGGTACCTCCGGAATTCCTGTGCGTAGGGTTCCATGCCTCCTCCTTAGGGCGGGGACCGGAGCCGCCGGCGGATCCGGTCCCAGGTCTCCAGCGCGGGCTTGGGCCGTCCCTTTTCGTCGGCGAGGCCCATGCGGGTGAAAAGCTCCAGGGTCTGCAGGTCGCGGCCGCCGCCGACCGCTTCCCGGTAGGCGTCCAGGTCCAGGTCGTTGTAGAGCAGGTAGATCCAGAACTCGAGCCTCGGGCCCAGCTGGTTGGCGACGGCGTTCAGGTAGGCGACCTGATTTTGGTCCGAACCGGGGTGGCGCGGCGTTCCGCGGGAGGCGCAGCCGCCTTCGGCCACCGCGAGCGGGCGGGTGGTACGCCGGGCGAGCGGCGCGTAGTACCCCGCGCCCGGGGGCCGGCCGCCGAGCCAGAGGCAGGGGTAGGAGGAGATCACCCAGAGGTCGAGTTGGGGCTCGAAGGCCTCGATCAGGCTCCAGTCGGGGCCTTTGGGGGCGGCGCGCAGCTCGTCCCACTGGAAGGTGGCGAAGACGCGGGTGGCGGGCGAGGCGCGCTTGACCGCGGCGTAGGTTTCCAGGTAGAGCGAGACCAGGTGGGGCGCGTCCTCCGGGTGGGCGGTCATGTAGGTGTTGACCTCGGAGCCCAGGCCCAGGTAGCGGGGGCGGTAGCTGCGCGCGATCCGCACGGCGAAGTTGCGGAACGCCCGGCGGATGCGCGGATCCGCGAAGCTGGGCTTCCCCCAGGCCGCGGGCACGCCCTGGAAGGCGCGGCGGTCGAGGCCGTTGAGGGCGTCGACCACGAAGATGGGCTCGAGCCCCTGCGCGCGGCTCAACCGCACCAGGTTGTCCAGGTCGGCGAAGCGGCGCGACGCGGCCTCGGGGCCGCGCTCGAACGCCTCCCAGGGGACGTTGCGCTGCAGCAGCACGGCGTCGGCGTGGCGGCCGATGCCGCGCAGGGTGGCGAGCAGGCTGGGCCACTCGATGCGGGCGGGGGAGGGGAAGAAGCCCATCCAGGGGCCGCTTGCGGTCTGCGCCAGGATCGGGTGGACCAGCAGCGCCGCCAGCAGCAGCGCGATGCGGCGCAACCCCCGCCCGCGGGCGGGGGCCTTCCCCTGCGGTAGCCCGGCTGCCTGCACGTCGCGGCCCTCCCTCCCCGAGGCCGCCGGCCGGATTTTCCTTAACGCCGGGCGCGGTCGGCTCGTTCCCATCCTACCGCCCTACCCCCAGAAGCGGCGGAAGCCAAAAAACAAAGGCGCCCGCAGGCGCCTTTGGTCGGTTGCGGGTTCAGGCTAGTAGCCCGCGGACTCCACCACGGTCACGTTCGCGGCCGAGGGGCCCTTGGGGCCGTCTTCCACTTCGAACTCCACGACGTCGCCTTCGTTGAGGGTGCGGAAACCCGAGGAGTTGATGGCGCTGAAGTGCACGAACACATCGCTGCCACCTTCGCGCTCAATGAAACCGTAGCCTTTTTCCGCGTTGAACCACTTCACTTTACCTTTTTCCATTACTGCTCCTTTACTCCTGCCCTTTCGGGCAACGCACGGGGGCTGGGCGATGAGACTTACCAATTTGGCCACCACAGCTTTCCCGCAGCGCGCTTTATTGTAGCACAGATGTTCGCCGCCGCATTTGCGGGGGATGTGAAAAGCCCCCCGCGGCCGGCCGCGGGGGGCGGGGGACGGGCCGTTCAGCCCTTGGCCACGAGGTTGACGAGCTTTCCGGGAACGTAGATCTCCTTGACGAGCTGCTTGCCCTCGAGGTGGCGGCGGACGTTTTCGTGCGCCTTGGCCCGGGCGAGCGCCTCGTCCTTGTCGATGTCGGCGGGCACCTCCAGGCGGGCGCGCACCTTGCCGTTCACCTGCACCACCAGGGTGATCGTGTCGGCGGCCAGGGCGGCCTCGTCGTAGGTCGGCCAGCGGGCGTCGAAGACCGAGTTCTCGCTGAAGCGGTGCCACAGCTCCTCGGCGAGGTGGGGGGCGAAGGGGGCGAGGAGCTGCAGGTAGCCCAGCACCGCGTTCTTGTAGACCGCGTTCACCTCGCGCTCCTTGCGGAAGTCGTAGAGCGCGTTGAGCATCTCCATGAGCGCGGCGATGGCGGTGTTGAAGCGCAGGCCCTCGACGTCTTCGGTCACCTTCTTGATCGTCTGGTTGAGCTTGCGGTAGAGGGTTTTGTCGGCGCCCTCCAGCCGGGCGGGGTCGAAGGCCTCGGGGGCCTGGCGCAGGGCCTCCTCGTCCTCGACCACCCGCCGCCAGACGCGGTTCAAAAACCGCCAGGCGCCCTGCACGCCCTCCTCGGTCCAGACCATCTCCTTCTCCGGCGGGGCGGCGAAGAGGATGGTCACGCGGGCGATGTCGGCCCCCTGTTCGCGCACGAAGGGGCCGACCATCACCCCGTTGCCCAGCGATTTGCTCATCACCGCGGGCTTCCAGAAGTGGAGGCGGCCGTCGTCGCCTTCGCGCAGCTCGGCGCCCATCTTCTTGACCTCGTCCAGGCTCAGCTCGGAGGTCTCCAGCTCGAGGCGGATGCGCGCCTCCTCGCCGAGCCGCACCCGCTCGCCCGCGACCTCGACGGGGCCGTAGTCGGTCCAGCCCATGACCATGCCCTGGGTGAAGAGGCGTTCGAAGGGCTCGTCCACCCCCACCATCTCCTGGTCGTGGAAGAACTTGGTGAAGAAGCGCGAGTAGAGCAGGTGCAGCACCGCGTGCTCGATACCGCCGATGTACTGGTCGACGGGCATCCAGTAGTCGGCCTTGTCGCGGGCGAAGGGGAGCCTGTCGTTGTGGGCGTCGGTGTAGCGCAGGTAGTACCACGACGAGTCGAAGAAGGTGTCCATGGTGTCGGCGTCGCGCTTTGCGGGTCCGCCGCACCTCGGGCAGGTGGTGTTCAGGAACTCGGGGTGGGCTTCGAGCGGGCTCTTGCCCTGGGGGCGGATCTGCTCGACGTCCTTGATCTCGGGCAGCTCGACGGGAAGCTGGTCCTCGGGCACCGGGACCACGCCGCAGTTCTCGCAGTGGATCATGGGGATGGGCGTGCCCCAGTAACGCTGGCGGCTGATCAGCCAGTCGCGCAGGCGGTAGGTCACCGTGGCCTCGCCCAGCCCCTTGGAGGCGAGCCACTCGGTGATCTTCTTCTTGCCCTCTTCGCTGGCGAGCCCGCTGAAGTCGCCGGAGTGGATCATCACCCCGGGGCCTTCGTAGGCGGACTCCAGCGGCTGGGGCAGGTCTTCTCCGGCGGGCTTGATGACCGGGACGATCTCCAGCCCGAACTTTTTCGCGAACTCGAAGTCGCGCTGGTCGTGGGCGGGTACGGCCATGATAGCGCCGGTGCCGTAGCCGTAGAGCACGTAGTCGGCGGTCCAGATGGGCACCTTGCGGCCGTTGACCGGGTTGACCGCGTAAGCGCCGGTGAAGACTCCGGTCTTCTCGCGGTCCTCGGTCTGGCGCTCGATCTCGCTCTTCAGCTGCGCCGCGCGCACGTAGGCCTCCACCTCGGCGCGCCGCTCGGGGGTGGCCAGCTCGAGCGTCAGCGGGTGTTCCGGGGCGATGACCATGAAGGTGGCCCCGAAGAGGGTGTCGGGCCGGGTGGTGAAGACCTCGAGCGCCTCGTCCCGGCCCTCGAGCGCGAAGCGGACCGTCGCCCCCTCGCTGCGCCCGATCCAGGCCCGCTGCATCGCCTTGACCTTCTCGGGCCAGTGCTCCAGCTTGTCCAGGTCGTCGAGCAGGCGGTCGGCGTAGGCGGTGATCTTCAGGTACCACTGCTCCAGGTTCTTCTTCTCGACCAGGGTGTCCTCGTGGCGCCAGCAGCGCCCCTCGACGACCTGCTCGTTGGCCAGCACCGTCTGGCACTTGGGGCACCAGTTCACCAGCCCGCCGGCGCGGTAGACCAGCCCCGCCTCGTACATCTTGATGAAGATCCACTGGTTCCAGCGGTAGTAGTCGGGGGTGCAGGTGGTCACCTCGCGGTCCCAGTCGTAGAGGATCCCCATCAGGTTCAGCGATTCCTTGGCCCGCTCGATGTTGTCGAAGGTCCAGTCGGCCGGGTGCTTGCCGAACTTGAGGGCGGCGTTCTCGGCGGGCAGGCCGAAGGCGTCCCAGCCCATGGGGTGGAGGACGCTGTACCCCTGCTGCTTCTTGAAGCGGGCCAGGGCGTCGCCCATGGTGTAGTTCTTGAGGTGGCCCATGTGCAGGTCGCCCGAGGGGTAGGGGAACATCTCCAGGACGTAGTACTTCGCCCCTTCCTCGCGGGCCTTCATCAGGCCGCGCTCTTCCCAGAAACGCTGCCATTTGGGTTCGATCGCGTGGGGGTTGTATTTGCTCATCGTTCCTCCGGTGAAGCCTAAAAAACCCTCCCGCAGCAGGGGAGGGAGCGGACCCGTAGGGCTCCCTCAGGCGGGGGGTAGGCCGGTGCGCGTCATCGCTAAGAGTATACGCTCGCGTGCATGGAAAAAACAAAGATGATATAACGACGTAAACCGTTTGGGAGGTGCTATGAAAAAGCTTATCGGATTCGTTGCGTTGCTCGTCGTTCTCGTGCTTTCCGCCTGCAGCGGGCCGGCGGCCGGCAGGCCGGCCTACGCCCCCGAACCGCGCGCGGCCCAGCAGGCGGGGCTGGCCCTGGCCGTGCCCGACGTGGTGCTCTTCGCCGTCTCCGGTCGCTGCGGAGTGCCCTGCGACGGCGCCCCCGACGACAACTACGACTACCTCAGCGAGCGCGGCACCGCCGAGGCCGTGGCCCAGGCGTTCCGCGACCTGGGGCGCAGCGTCCTCGTGCTCACCTACAGCTCGCACCTCTACAACCACTACTCCTCGATCAGCGGCGCCTACGAGTACGGCTTCCTGCAGCTCGAGGCCGACTTCGACTGGGTGCGGCGCAACTGGCCGGCAAGCCGCCGGGTGCTGCTGGGCCACTCCCACGGGACCAACTGGACCCACAACCTGCTCAGGGCCCACCCCGGCTGGACCGTGGACTACCTGATCGACCTCGACGGCATCTGTGCCCTCTGGGAGGGCGACAACCAGGCCGACTTCGACGCCTTCTACGCCGCCTACGGCAACCCCTGGCCGGTCGACCTCTCGCAGAGCTGCGACGTCGAGCCCATCGAGAAGTACTGGTGGTGGACCTCCTACTACAGCGCCAAGGACGTGGCCTACCCCGGCGCCAGGTACAACCTCGAGGTGCAGTCGGCCCGCTTCCTGGCCTCGGACGTGCAGCCGGAGGGGAACACCAGCCTGGTCTTCGACTACACCGACAACCTCCGGCTGGACGCAGGGTACCGGAACGTCTGGACCTACGTCGCGGACGAGGACCACAACGGCATCACCTACCCGGGCTCGAGCGCCCTGGACTGGATCACAAGTCCGATCGCCGCGTTGGGCATGCCCTAACTCCGTGCCGAGGCCCGCCCGCGACGTTCTAGAATGAAGCCATGGCGCATGCGGGAAAAACATGAAACGCCTGCTGCTCTTTGTCGGCGTCTTCGTGGTTGCGTTCGTAATCTTTTACGGCGTTCCGTTCCGGCAGGCGGGAATCGAGTACAGCTACAAGCCGCGGATCGCGTGGGCAGACGAAGCACCGCCTGCGGTGGTGATCTTTGCGGTTTCTGGCCGCTGCGGGATACACTGCAACGCACCCGACGACAACCACGAGTACCTGACCGGGGCAGGAACCGTCGAAGCGCTGGCGAACGCGTTTCGGCGCCACAGGTTTTCGGTCTACACGCTGGCTTACCGGGCTCACCTCAAAACCGCACCGGCCCGCGGCCCGGGAGGGAAGCCGCAGTACGGTTTCTTGCAGCTCGAGGCCGACTTCGACCTGGTGCAGCGCAACTGGCCACATACGAGAAGGGTGCTTGTGGGCCACTCGCACGGGGTCAACTGGACCCACAACCTGCTGCGCCTCCACCCGGAATGGACCGTGGACTATCTGATTGATCTCGACGGCGTCTGCGACCGGTGGGAAGAAGACAACGCCGCGTACTTCGCCGCGTACGAACGTGCCGCTAGAAAAAAGCGGTGGCAAGCCGATCCTGCGCGCAGCTGCCGCGTCGAAGCCGTTCCCGTAGCGGGCGGAAAGCGCCTTTTTGACGTCAAGGACGTGGCCTACCCCGGCGCGGCCTACAATCTGGAGGTGCGCACGCGCACACCGTCGCTGCACGACGCGGTACCCAACCGCCGCCCCGACGGCTCAACCCTGGGCATCGAAACCTTCGTTACCGGCGAAAACCACTCGGCTATCCTGGTGCCCGGTTCGCAGGCGCTCGCGTGGGTCGAGCAGACCCTGGCGCGCATCGAGCGCAAACGCGGCCCGGCACGGAACGGTGCGGGGCTCAGCCCTGCTTTTGCCCAATCGAGGTGAGCTCCTTGCGAGGCGCCGCAGCCCATGACCTTCGCGCGGCTCCGGGTGCGGTGCGGCGGTGCTGCGCGCTGCGCCAAAAGAAGCCACCGCCCGCGGGCGGTGGTGTTGCCGCGGCCACGGCGCAAAGGCCCTACCGCGCGTCGGCCGGGTCGAACTCGGCCACCCTGACCAGCTCGAAACCTTCCGCCGACTGGGCGACGCGCCGCTCGTAGATGCCACCCCGGTTATCGTAGTAGACCACGCGGCGCGGACTGCGGCAGGTGGCCACCTGGACTATCCGGTCGGCCTCGGGGCTTTGCGACAGGTCGTCGAAGTCCACGCCGGGCGGGAGGACGAAGCGGAAGGGCTGGTCGAGCCGGGCGCAACCGATCGCTTTCTCCACCGCTCCCCCGTACACCGTCTTGCGCAGGGGCCGGGCCCAGGCCTTCCAATAGAGGATCTTCCAGCGGTCGAGATCCACCACCGCCCGCATGATCACGTCGTAATGGTCACGGCCCGCCTCCCGCCGCTCCGTCGAAATGCGGAAGTCAACCACCGTGTGCGGCGCCACCTCGGTGGCCTCGGAAAGCCTGACGATCTGATGCCAGGTGTAGCTCACCCGGCTCCCGTCCCTGAGCAAAGGCTGGATCCGAGCGGCCTGGGCAAAAACACGCTCCAGCTCGGGGTAGAACCACCCGGGCACATCGCGGTAAAAGTCCTTGTACGGCGAGGTTGGCGACGGCGGGAAACGCTCCCACCCCCAGTAGCGGTGCTGAAGCTGATCGATGACGTCGCCCACGACATGGCGGACCATGTTCAATTGTTGCCCCACGCTGGTCAGCTTTTCGTAGGGATAGCTGGCCGGCGCGGCCGCGTGCCTGTGCTGCTGGGTGTTGCACGCCACCAGGGCCAGCAGGGCCGCGGTTACGACCAGGAACCACCTGACCTTCTTGCTGCCGGGCATGGCTGCCTCCTTTCTTGCTGCTGCACCGGACCTCATCTTTTTTCTGTAGGAACGCCAAGACCTCCGGGCTCACCGGCGTACTCGACCGCCACGTCGAGGGCGTCCAGAATGTCGCCCAGGGGCTCGATAATCAAAAGGGTCTGCCCCTGGTACTCCGCCATTGCAGCCGTCAGGCCGACGAGGTTAAAGTCGCCGTCCGGACCCCAGTAGGACTGAAACACCCCCGCCGCCGCTGTCGCCTTTGTCGACCAGGGGCGCGGCGTGGGTACCGGTGGCAAAGTATACGCCGAGGTAGAGGATATCGTGGCCGTCGGGGAACGGCGCAATGAAGTTGCCTTTCATGGCATTGGCATACAAAGTGCTTTCGGTCTTGCCCGTAGTGGAGCCTATCTTGTAAATGGGATCGTCGGCCAGCGGGGCGTATAAATAACCAGTGTAACGGGCCGGATCTTTTTCCTTTACCGGGCCGAGTCGGGTTTTGGTATCGCTCAGGGGCAGGTTAGCGACCGCACCGAGTTTATACATATCCTCATCATCGCGGATCCCCTGGTTAATGAAGGGCGCAAATGCGGCGTCCGCGCCAAGGCACCAGTAGATCCCGTACCCCTGCGAACCCAGCGCGTCGATGGCGGCCCGGCAGGTGTCGTCATTGGAATAGTTCACCAAGGTGGGCTTCAGGGCCACCCGCGCCACCGCGTTCGTATCGTCGTCGTAGGACTGCCAGACGCGTTCGTCGGATACGGTGAAGCGACCGTCCTGGCCGAAGACCGTGTCCGTGCAGTGAACCGCGGTGACGAGGCCGATCTGGCCGTAACGCTGGGCGTGGAACCCGTAAGAACAGTGCGCGATTTTCGATAATGAAGGCTGCTCGACGTCGATCCAGCTCCCCGCCTGGAATGGGCGGAGCTTGTTGGCGAGCGTTTTCTGGGGGGTGGGGTTGCAGCCTGCAAGGAGCGCGAACGCCACCAGCAGCATCAACAGGGGCCAGCGGGTGGCGCCGCCGCCTTTTTCCCCGGCGTTCCCGGTGTGCTCCGGAGTACGATGGGGCTTGGGCATCTTCGAACCTCCTTCCGCGGACAGTGCGGGTTACAACAGCCGGAGCGGGCTGGTCAGGAAGTGGAACCCGATGGCGTCGGTGGGAATCCCCAGCTGTTCATGGATCGCCCGTAAAAAGCTTTGGAAGAACTTCTCGTCGCAGTTCGACTTCAAAACGAAGACGTAGCTCTTGTCTTCCTTTACATCGCGTACGAAAGTGGACTGAACGCAGCGCCTGGGCCACTCCGGGTAGCCGTAGGCGGCCATGCTGTGGGGGTCGCTCCAGAACTTGTAGATCATCGCCTGCCACTTGAAGTGTTGCGGCCAGGTGTACTTGCCCACCGCGAAGCGTATCGGGGTGTTCTTGCGGCTGGGGCCAAGGCGCAGTTCGCGGACGATCTGTTCATATTCGCGCGCCAGCATACGCGGCAGCCGCAGCTCGCGGTCCAGGGGCAGGGCGTCTGCCCGGTCGCCGAGCATCCGCGCCAGTTTGGGGTTGAGGCGGGGGACGATGCGCACGACGATCTCGCCGCGTTCTTTGTCGTAGTACGTTCCGCTGTAGCCGGGAATCCGTTCCTCTAACGCCAGGACTTGAGCGATAAAGCGCTCTATGCCTGGTACACCGCCCAGCGGTACTTTGCCATCGGCCAGCACCGCCGAGCCGAGCAGGCAGACCAGCAGGATGACCCAGACCTTTGGCATGTCCCACCTCCTTGGTTTCCTTAGTGGCAGCGTAGCAAAAAAAAAGATACCAAGTCAAGCGAGACCGCGAGAAAGTCTAAATAAGCGCATATTCACCGCAAATCCAGAGAGGAGATGCAGCCATCGCCTCTTGCGCCGCTACGCCGCCCGCATACGTGGCCACCGGCACGAAATCCCCAAGAGCCCGGTTGCTGTTCAGGAAGGAGGAGCGGGCTGCGCCGATGCACGGATGCAGCGCCCTGTCCGCGGCCTTTCCCGCGGGCGATGCCTCCCGGTTGGCACCCAGGCCGACGACGGCCCGTAGGAGTACGCGCCGGGCCGCCCGGGCGGAATTCACCCCACCTCACCCCCCGCGCCCTAGACTGAGGCATGCTTCGCATCGGCGAACTGGCGCGCGTTGCGGGGGTGTCGGCGGACACGCTGCGCTTCTACGAACGCCGCGGGCTGCTCGCGCCCGCGGCGCGCTCGGAAGGGGGCTACCGTCTTTACGACGAGGCCGCGCTCACGCGCCTGGCCTTCATCCAGCGGGCCAAGGCGCTGGGGTTCACCCTGGCCGAGATCGCCGGCGTGCTGGGGGTGATGGAAGGGGGGCAGCCCCCCTGCGCCCACGTGCGTGCTCTGCTCGAGGGGAAGCTGGCCGACCTGGAGCGGCAGATGGAGCTTCTCGCCGAGATGCGGCGCGACCTCTCCGAGCGCCTGGCCTGGGCCCGCGCCCACCCCGACCCCGCCTGCGACGGCCGCGACAGCTGCGTCTACCTCGAGCCCCTGCCCTAGGGCTTGACCCTGGAGTGTGCTCCAGGGTCTAGGCTGCGGGCAGGAGGCGAGGATGGTCCAGCTGAAACTGAGCGGTTTGACCTGCGAGGGCTGCGCCCAGACGGTGGACCGGGCGCTCTCTGGGGTGCCGGGCGTGGAGCGGGTTGCGGTCTACTACCCCGAAGGCGTGGCCGAGGTGGAAGGCGAAGCTTCCCTCGAAGCGCTCGTGCGGGCGGTGCGAGAGGCCGGCTACGGGGCCGAGCCCCTCGACCCGGAGCGGCCCGGGGCCGTCCCCAAGCCGATGGTGGGCGAGAAAGGGAGCTACGATCTGGTGGTGATCGGCAGCGGCTCCGCCGGCGTGGCCGCGGCGCTCGAAGCCGCCGGCCGCGGGGCGCGGGTGCTGGTGGTGGAGGGCGGAACCCTCGGGGGAACCTGCGTCAACGTCGGCTGCGTTCCCTCGAAGACGTTGCTCAGGGCGGGCGAGGCCGCGCAGCGGGCCCGCCATGCGGGTTTTCCCGGCGTCGAAGCCCGGGGGGCGAAGGTGGACTTCGCGGAGGTGGCCCGCGCCCGCGACGGGCTGGTGGGCGAGCTGCGCGAGCGTAAGTACCGCGAGGTGCTCGAGGCCGCGGGGGTGGCCATCAAACAGGGGCGCGCCCGCTTCACCGCGCCCGACCGCCTGGAGGTGGACGGGGAGCCGCTCGCCGCCCGCGCCTACCTGGTGGCCACCGGGGCGGAGCCGGTTCTTCCCCCCATTCCCGGGCTGGAGAGGGGCCGGGTCTGGACCTATCTGGACGCCACCACCACCCGCGAACGGCCCGAGAGCCTCGTCGTCATCGGGGCCGGTCCGGTCGGGCTCGAGCTGGCCCAGGCCTTCCGGCGGCTGGGGAGCCGGGTCGTCGTCCTCGAAGCCCAGGACCGCATCCTGCCGGCCGAGGACGAGGAACTCGCCGCCCTGCTGCGGGGCTACCTGGAAGAGGAAGGCCTGCAAATCGTCACCGGTGCCCGGGTGGAGCGAATCGAAGGGCGCGAGGTTCGCACGATCGGAGGGGTGTACGAGGGCGAGCGGGTGCTCGTGGCCACCGGTCGTCGCGCGCGCACCCGGGGGCTGGGCCTCGAAGACGCCGGCGTCGAGCTGGACACCGCCGGCTTCGTTCGCGTGAACGATGCCCTTCGCACCTCCAACCCGCGCGTCCTGGCCGCGGGCGACGTGGCGGGGCTGCCCCAGTTCGTCTACATCGCGGCCCAGTCGGGGCGGGTGGCGGCGCAAAACGCCCTTGGAGCGAGCGCCACCCTCGACCTCACCGCCGTTCCCCGCGTCACCTTCACCGATCCGGCGCTTGCCGCCGTGGGCCTCGGCGAGGCCGAGGCGCGGGCGCGCCACGGCGAGGACGTGCGCGCCGCGACCCTCGACCTGGCCGACCTGCCGCGGGCACTGGCCGCCTTCGACACCCGCGGGCGCTTCAAGATCGTCGTCGACGCGGGGGGTCGGGTGCTGGGGTTGCACGTCGTGGCACCGGAGGCGGGCGACGTGATCGCCGAGGGGGCACTGGTCGTGCGCCTGGGCCTCGGCTACCGCGAGCTGATCGAGACCTTCCACCCCTACCTGACCCTGGCCGAGGGGGTGCGCCTCGTGGCCCAGGCGCTGGACCAGGACGTGCACCGGCTCTCGTGCTGCGCCTAGGAGGGGGGACGGTATGGAGCTTGTGAGCTACGCTTTTACTGCGGGAGCGCTGGCGACGCTGAACCCCTGCGGCTTCGCGTTGCTGCCGGCGGCGCTGGGACGGTTCCTGGCGAACCGGCGCCGGGGAGGAGGTGCGGGGCTGGCCGTGGGGCTGCTCATGGGCCTGGGGGTCTTCGCCACCTTCGCTGCGGTGGGCGCCCTGATCGCCCTGATTGGCACTGCGGTGGGCGCCTACCTGCCCTACGTCAACCTGTTGCTGGCGCTCGTCCTGATCGCCCTGGGGCTTCGCAGCCTGCTGGGGCGCCCGCCCTCGCTGGCGGTCCTGGGTCCTGAGGGCCGCGAAGGGAGCCTGGCGGAGTTCCTGCTCTTCGGTGTGGCCTACGGCCTCGCCAGCCTGGGGTGCACCCTGCCGGTCTTTCTGGCGGTGGCGGGGCTGGCCCTGTCGCGCGGTCCTGGGGGGCTCGCCGTGCTCCTGGCCTACGGCTTGGGCATGGCCGGCGTTCTGGCGGCGGTGGGCTGGGTCGTGGGGATGGGCAAGGTGGGGGCCCTGCGCTGGCTCCGCATGGCGGGGCGCGGTTTTACCCGGCTGGGGGGTGCGCTGCTGCTCCTCGCCGGGTCCTACCTGCTGGGTTTCCAGCTCGATTTCCTACTCGGGTTGCGGCAGCTGACGTGGGGCCTGCCGCTGGCCGCGGGGCTCGTGACCTGGCTCGTGTGGGGCTGGCGCGCTGCGCGTCCGGCCTAGAAGCCGGGGGGCAGGCGGCGGTTGCGGTACCTGAAGCGCAACCAGGCGTAGTAGACCCAGCCCGCCAGCGCCAGGATGGCGATGTAGACGAAGGCGGTGACCAGCACCCAAACGGTGAGCACGAGGCCGAGAAGCGCGGCCACCAGGAAGACCGCCCAGGCCAGGGGTCCGCGCAGGTTGAAGCGTCGGGCGAAACGTCCGTTCACGTTCCCATTATCCCCGCCGCGGTGTGGAGGTCGTGAAAGGTAAACTGAATGCATGAAAAGGCTGGTGTTGCTGGGCTGGATGCTGGCCGTCGCGCTGGGAGCCGGGTGGGGGCAGGTGACGAGCGAACGGGTGCGGGTGCTCTACCCCGGGCCCGGGCTGGCCGCCTACGCCGAGCAGCTGGCGCGCGAAGCGGAGGCCGCGCTCGACGTGCTGGAGCCGCTCTTCGGGGCGCGCGAGGGGCCGGTGGTGCTGCGCATCAACGAGGCCGCCGACTTCTTCAACGCCTACGCCACCACCCTGCCGCGGCGTACGGTAGAGCTCCTCGCCCCGGTACCCGCCGGCGCGATCGTCGACCTGCGCAGCCCCAGCGTGACCTACCTGCTGCTGGTGCACGAGCTGACCCACACCCGCCAGCTCAGCTTCCACGAACGGCCGGACGGCCAGCCGCCGCTGCGGCTGGGGCTGGTGACCGAGCGCTCGGCGCCGATGCCGCCGGCGTGGTTCGTGGAGGGGCTGGCCACCTTCATGGAGTCGCGCTTCACCCCGGGCGGGCGGCTCGACTGGGCCTTCACCCAGGGGCTGATCAACGCGCTGCTCGAGGAGGGCCGTTTTCCCGATCTGGCCGAGATGAGCCTTTACACCTATGACGACTGGCCCCGGGGGCTGACCCGCTACCTGCTCGGGGTGCGTTTCGTGCACGACCTGATCGAGCGGCGCGGCTGGGACGCGGTGCTGAACGCTCTGCGGGTGTACAACACCGGCCTGGTGGCGCCGCCTTCGTTCGCCGAGGCCTGGGAGCGGGCGAACGGCCGCCCGCTCGAGGCCGAGTGGCGCGACTGGGTGGAGCGTGAACGCCGCCGCGCCGCGGCCTACGCCGAGGCGGCGCAGCCGCGCGGCGACCGCGTCGCGCGCGGCCGCGACCCGGTCCTGAGCCCGGACGGCCGCCGGCTCGCTTTCGTGCGGCGAAGCGGCGTGTGGGTGGCCGCACGCGACGGCTCCGGGGCGCGGCGGCTGGCCCGGGTCCAGCCGCAACGGCTCTGGTGGACCGACGCGGACACCCTGATCTACAGCCGCTACTTCCGTGAGGGCGACGGGGTGGCCAGCGACGTCTTCGCTCTCGACGCGACGACCGGGCGGGAGACCCGCCTCACCCGGGGGCGGCACGCCCGGCTGGCCGCCCCCGCCCCCGACGGCTGCGTCTATTTTGTGCGCGACCGCGCCGGCGAAGCCGCGGTGTTGCAGCGCTGGTGCGGCGGGCGGCCGGAGGAGGTGTGGCGGGCGCCGGAGGGCGAGCACCCGGTCGGCCTGGCGCTGAGCCCCGGCGGAAGGGTGGCCCTGGCCGTGGCCCACGGCGGGCGGGTGGACCTGGCCCTGCTCGAGAGCGGCCGGCTGCGTTACCTGGCGGCGGGTCGGCTCGACATCGAACCGCCCGCGCGCCCGCCCGACCCCTGCGCGGGAGCGGGCGCGGAGCTGGGGACGGGCTACCGGCGGGACCGCTACCAGCACCTCCAACCCACCTGGGACGGCGAGGGGGCGTTGCTCTTCCTCGGCGACGAGGGCGGGGTTTTCGACCTCTATCGGCTCGAGCTGGGCGATGGGCGGGTGACCCGGCTCAGCGCCGCCCTGGGCGGAGTCGTAGGGGCCGCGGCGCAGCAGGGCGCCTACCTGGCGGCCGAGCTGGACGGCCGGGGCTACGGCATCTACCCGCTGGCGCCGCTGGACGAGCCCGTGGGCCCCGCGGCTCCGGACGCGGGTCCGGGGGGCGGCGGGCCGTGTTCCGCCACGATGCCCGCGGACTGGCGGCCGCCCGAACGCCCCCTGGAGCGCGCCCCTTACCGGCCCTGGTCCAGCCTGAAGCCCTACGGCTGGCTGCCCACCGGCCTCGCCCCCGCCCCGAACCCGCCCTACCTGGGCCTGGAGCTGAGCCTCTACGGTCTCGACGACACGGGGGTCTACGGCTACCGGGCGGCGCTCGGCTACGACCCGGCGCTCGCGGGAAGCCCCTACGGCGCCTACGCCTACCTGGAGGCCGGCGCAGGGGCGGGCGTGGATCTGGCCGGGCGTACCGCGCCCCTGGGGTTCACGATCCGCGGCGGGGCCTGGCCTTCCCGCGGTGAGGTGGTCTTCGGGGTGATGCCGGGGCTGGCGAGCCGCGGTTACTGGGACCGCTGGAACTGGTGGGCGCGCCTCGAGGCGGGGCCCGTCTGGAGTGCGGCTTCGGGATGGCGGCTGAGCTACGGTGGGTCCCTGCGGGCGGGCCGCGAAGGCCGCGACCCCTGGGGCTACCTCACCGGCGGCGGCTACGGCGGTGTCTACGGGGGGCCGGGTTCCGCCTGGGGCCTCGCGGGCGCGGCCTGGAAGTGGGGCGGGGGGAACCTGGCGCTCGAGGCGCGGCTGGCGGGCGGCGCGGGCACGCCGCTGCCGCTGGGCCCGGGCGTGGTGGGCGACGCGGTGGCGCTTGAGGCGCGGCTGCGCTACTGGACCCGGCCGCGCTGGCGCACAGGGGACGGCTGGCTGGCGCTCGAGCGCCTTACCTTCGCCCCGGCCGCCCACGGGCGCTACGACCCGGCCGCGGGCGCGCTGGGCTACGGCGCCGACCTTGGTGTCTACGCGGACGCGGTGCTGTTCTACGCCTTGCCGCTGCCGCTGGGCCTGCGCGGCGGCTGGGACGGCGGCTGGTGGTGGCGGCTGGAGCTGGGGCCCTGGTAGAGGGCACGGCGCGCAGGAGCCGGCCCGCGGCGGAGGCGCCCCGGGGCACCGGGACGTTGCCAGCCCGCAGGCGGCTCAGACGGAAGCGGTAGCGGACGGGCTCGAGTCCAGCACCACCGCAGCCTCCCGGGGGCGGACGACCACCTCGTCGCCAACCCCCCAGGGGGCCCGGTAATCGGTTTGCACCCTGAAGCGGCCCTGCGGGGTCGCCACCTCGAAGGTCAGGTCGTGGCCTTTGAAGCCGCGCTTGACGATGCTTCCCTCGAGTCCTGCGTGTCCGGGGGGCAGGAGCTCGAGGTGTTCGGGGCGGAGCGAGAGGAGCACGCGGCCCTGCGCTTCTTTGCTGATGGGTAGCGTTCCCAGGGGCGTGTCGGCGACCCTTCCCCGGGCCTGGCCCGGGATCAGGTTGGTGTGTCCCAGAAAGCTGGCCACAAAAGGCGTGGTGGGGGAGTGGTACACCTCCTCGGGAGGCCCCAGCTGTTCGATCGCGCCGTCACGGACGACGGCGACGCGGTCGGCAAAGGAGAGCGCCTCTTCCTGGTCGTGGGTGACCAGGACGGCCCCGATGCCGGCTTGCTTGAGGATCGCGCGCACGTCGTCGCGCGTGCTCTCGCGCAGCCCGGCGTCGAGGCTGGAGAAGGGTTCGTCGAGGAGGATGAGCCTGGGCTCGGGGGCCAGCGCCCGCGCCAGGGCCACCCGTTGCTGCTGGCCGCCGGATAGCTCGTGCGGGCGACGGCGGCGGAACAGCTTCAACCCGACCAGATCGAGCACCTCTTCGGCGCGCCGGCGGCGCTCGGCGGCGCCGAGCCGCGTCAGACCGAAGGTGACGTTCCCGAGTACGTCGAGGTGGGGGAAGAGTGCGTAGTCCTGAAAGACGAATCCGATCCCGCGCGCCTCGGGCGGAACGTGCCGGCCGGAGCCGCTCAACTGCTTTTCCTGCAGCCAGACCTCCCCCCGGTCCACCCGCTCGAAGCCCGCGATGAGACGGAGCATGGTGGTCTTGCCGCTACCCGAAGGTCCGAGGACGGCCAGGATCTCGCCCGGCTCGAGCTCGAACCGCAGGTGGCGCACCACCGGCTGACCGTCGAAACGTTTGCTCACGTCGACGACGCGCAGAAGTTTCATCGTCGCCCTCCTTCGCTACCCAGGAGCAGGCCCGCGAAGACCGCCCCGCCGGCGAGAAGCGTAAGCGCATAGGGCGCGGCTTCCGCAAACATGGCTTCCTGGGTGTAGCTCCATACGTTGATCGCCAGGGTGTCGTATCCGATCGGCGCCAGGAGCAGCGTGAGGGGCAGTTCCTTCAGGGTCGAGAGAAAGACCAGAATGCCGCCGCTAGCGAGCCCCGGACGCAGCAACGGCAGGAGGATTCGGACGAAGACGGCGGGGGTCCGCGAGCCGAGGGCGCGGGCCGCCTCCTCCACGGCGGCCGGGACCTGGCTGAGCGCCGCGCGCAGCGGGCTCAACGCCTCCGCCAGGAAGTGGAAGGTGTAGGCATAGACCAGGACGAAGAGGGTCTGGTAGAGCCAGGGCACGGCCTTGAGCGTGAAGAAAACGAGGGCCAGGGCCAGGACCAGCGGCGGTACGGCGTAGCCCAGGTAGGCGGCGCGTTCCAGCGTGCGGGCCGCACCGCGGGCGTAGCGAACCCCCAGGTAGGCCAGGGGAAGGGCCAGGGCGAGGGCGAAGACGGCCGCGGGCGCGCTGGCGAGCACGGACCGGGCCAGCGCCTCGAGAAGGTCCGCCCGCTCGATGCGCGCAAAACCCGCGCGCGCCCAGTAGAGCAGCGCCGAGAGCGGGAGCCCCACGCTGAGCGTGTAAAGCCCGACCAGGTAGGCCTGGGCGAGGGGGCGCAGCCGACCAAGGCGAAGCTTAGGCGGCGGTCGTTTCTGCGTCCGCGCCGCGGCGTCGCGCGCGACCCGGGCTTCGAAGAAGAGCAGCGTAGCCGTGAGGGTAAGCAGCCAAAGCGCCAGCCATGCGGCGCCGACGCGGTCGTAGGCGGTGCTGTACTGCAGGTAGATGGCGTAGCTGAACGTAGGGTAGCGCATCAGGCTCACCACGCCGAAGTCCGCGAAGACGTGCAGGGCGACGAGCAGACCGCCCGCGGTAAAGGCCGGCACCAGCTGGGGCAGCACCACGCGCCGGAAGACGCTGAGCGGCGGGTGGCCGAGGGCGCGGGCGGCCTCTTCGAGCGCGGGGTCGAGACGCAGGAAGGCGCTGCGTAGGTTCATATAGAAGTACGGGTAGGTGTAGAGCGAAAGCGCGATCAACGCCCCCAGATAACCGTTGAGGTGGGGCAGGGGCACGCCCAGAACCCGGGCGCCGAGGCCGTAAGGCCCTCCGAGCGAAAGCAGTGCGTAGGCGGTGACGTAGCCCGGCACCGCCAGGGGCAGCACGCCGATGAGGGAGGCCAGCCGCCCCGCCGGCAGGTCGGTGCGGGTGGTGAGCCAGGCGAGGGGGAGGGCCAGCAGCAAGGCGACGACCAGCACGCCGACGGTGAGCTGCAGGGTGCTGGCGAGCAGCGCAAAGTTCCGGGGCCGGAAGACGACCCCGGCGAGCGTCTGCGGGTCGGCTTCCAGGGCCCGGAGCACCAGGTAGGCGAGGGGAACGCCCACGGCGGCCAGGGTGACGAAACCCGGCAGCAGCAGGTAGAAGGGCGCGCGCTTCATCGTTGGGGGCCTGCGGCGTTCGCGTCGGGTGTCTTCATGGCGGGCTCGGTGCAGGGTGGCGGCCGCCCGGGGAACGCCCTCGGGCGGCCGCGGGTGGCTAGAGCAGGTCGAGCTCTCTTAGCAGGTTGAGGGTGCCGTTCAGGTCCTCGAGCCGGCCGAAGTCGGGCTCCGGGCTCAGCTCCAGTGCCTCGCGGACGGGCAGCATGAAGTCCGGGGTGCGCACCCCGGAGACGACCGGATACTCGTAGACCGACTCCGCGGTGTATTCCTGCGCGTCGCTCGAAAGCAGGTAGCGGAGGAAGGCGAGGGCCAGGTCGCGGTTCTTGCTGCGCTGGAGGACGCCTGCGCCGGTGACGAGGGCCAGGTTGCCCACGTCGCCCGGAGCGAAGTGGTACATGTCGAGCGGTAGGTCGCGGACTGCGGGCGACGCCTCGTTTTCCTCTTCTTCCTCTTCCTCCTCCGGTCCTTCGTATTCGCCTTCGGCCCCGCCGCGCTGGAGCCTGTAGACGTAGTAGTGGTTGGTGAGGGCGACGTCGATTTCCCCGGACGCCAGGGCCAGGAGCATGGGGGTGTTGGAGGCGTAGGCCTTGGGCTGCAGGGCTTTCATGCCCTCCAACCAGGCGCGGGCGGCCGGGTCGCCTTCCAGCTTCCGCAGCGCGGTGACGAAGTCCTGGAAGCTCGAGTACGCCGGCGTCCAGCCGATACGCCCCTTGAGGCTTTCCACGCCCGGAAGGTCGAGCACCGAGCGCGGCAGCGTTCCGGGATCCACCCGCTCGGGGTTGTACGCGAGCACCCGGAAACGAACGGTGACGGGGACCCACCGGCCGTCTTGGGGTACGAAGCGGGCGGGCAGCTGCAGCAGATCGTCGGGCAGGCGCGCCAGCAGGTCCCGGCGCGCGGCTTCGCTGAGGGCGCCGGAGGTGTTGGCCCAGAAAAGATCGGCGGGGCTGCGTGCCCCCTCTTCTTGCAGGACGGCCAGCAGCTGGGCGTCTTTTCCGTAACGTACCTTGACCCTGACCCCGGTCTTGGCTTCGAACCGCTTGACCAGCGGCTCGACCAGGGCCTTCGAACGCCCCGAATAGATCACCAGCGGCTGGGCCATAGCGGGCAGGCTGAACGCCAGGAGCAACCACAAGAGTCCGTAAAGTCTTCGCATGAACATTCCTCCTCTCGGAGCCCCGGGGCGGCACTTCCACGAGCGAGTCTAGCGAAGACCTTGCGTAAAGTCAAGTAATCCGGTCGGAATACAGTAGATAATAACGAAAACTGTTCCTGTTGCCAGCAACGCACGCCGCCCGGGGGCGACCGGGTCCTTCGCGGCCCCAAGGCGGGGCGACCGCCGCGGGGCGCTACTCCGGCAGCACCTTGCCGGGGTTGAGTACGTTTTCGGGGTCGAAGGCGGCCTTGACGCGGCGCATCCAACCGAGCGCCGGGCCGTGCTCGCGGGCCATGTACTTTCGCTTGCGCAGCCCCACGCCGTGCTCGCCGGTGGCCGTGCCCCCCAGCTCGAGCGCCCGCTCCACCAGCCGGGCGCTGAAGGCCTCGGCGCGGGCGTACTCGTCGCCGGGACGGGCGGCCACGATGGTGTGGAAGTTGCCGTCGCCCACGTGGCCCAGGATGTTGCCCTCGAGCCCCAGCTCGTCCATCAGCTCCTGGGCGTAGCGCACCATCCCCGGCATCTCCGAAAGCGGCACCGCGGTGTCGGTGATCATGTAGTGCCGTCCGGGGAAGGTGTGCACCAGGGCCCAGTAGGCCTGATGGCGCGCCTCCCACTGGGCGGTGCGCTCCTCGGGCGTACGGGCGGCGTCGAAGCCGGTGGCCCCGGCCTCGCGCAGGAGTTCCTCGGCGAAGGCGCTCTCGGCCTGGACGGCCTCGGGGGTGGAGGAGTGGAACTCCACCAGCAGCAGCGGCCGCTCGGGGTAGTTGCGGCCCAGGTGGCGGTTCACCGCGGCGACGGCGCGTTCGTCCACCAGCTCCAGCCGCGCCACCGGCAGCCCCGCGCCCATGAGCGCGAAGGCCCCCTCGGCCGCGGCGCCCACGTTCTCGAAGTAGACGCGCACGGTGTGCACCTCGGCGGGCAGGGGCGAAAGCCGGAGCCACAGCTTGGTGATGACGCCCAGCGTGCCCTCGCTGCCGATGAGCAGGTCCTTGAGGTCGTAGCCGCTCGAGCTCTTCTGCACCGGCCGGCCGAAGCGCACCACCTCGCCGCTGGCCATCACCGCCTCCAGCGCCAGCACGTTCCGCCGCATGCCGCCGTAGCGCACCGTGGTGGTGCCCGAGGCGTTGGTGGCGGCCATGCCGCCCAGGCTGGCGTCGGCCCCCGGGTCGACCGGGAAGAAGAGCCCCTCGCGGCGCAGCCGCTCGTTCAGCTGCTTGCGCGTCACCCCGGCCTCGACCACGGCCAGGAAGTCGCCCGGGCGCACCTCGAGGATCCGGTTCATGCGGCCGAGGTCGAGGCTGATCGTCGGCTTTACCGGAACGAGCGCCCCCTCGATGCTCGTGCCCGCGCCGAAGGGGATGACCGCGTAGCCGAGTTCGCGCGCCAGCTGCAGGGTCCGGCTCACGTCCTCGGGGCTTTCAGCGAAGACGACCGCCTCGGGCAGGGCGGTTTCGGGGTAGCCCTCGTCGCGGCCGTGGGCTTCGAGGTCGGAGGGGCGGGCGCTGACCTTGTCCGCCGTCAGGGTTTCGATGAGGCGGTTCACCATTTGTCCCCCAGCATACGCCCTAGACTAGAGGTATGGGAAAACGGGTCTGGGTGGGCTGTTCCGGTTATTTCTACTGGGGCTGGCGCGGCCGCTTCTACCCCGAGGACGCCCCGCCCAGCCGCTGGTTCGAGTTCTACGCCCGGCGCTTCGACACCGTGGAGATGAACAGCACCTTCTACCGCTTCCCCACCGAGGCCACGGTGAAGCGCTGGCTGAAGAAGGCGCCCGAGAACTTCCGCTTCACGGTCAAGGCCCCGCGGCGCATCACCCACATCGAGCGCATGAAAGAGCCCGCCAGCGTGGCCAAGCTGTACGCGGTGCTGCGTACGCTGGAGGGCCATCTGGGGGCGGTGCTCTTCCAGCTCCCGCCCAGCCTTCACTACAGCCCGGAGAACCTGGAGCGGGTGCTGGCGCCGCTCGACCCGGCGTTCGCCAACGCGCTCGAGTTCCGCCACCCCAGCTGGTGGCGGGAAGAGGTCTACCGCGCCCTGGACGACGCGGGCGCCATCTTCGCCAGCGTGAGCGCCCCCGATCTGCCCGACGACTACGTCGAAACCGCGGGCCGGGCCTACCTACGCTTCCACGGCCGCACCGCCTGGTACCGCTACCGTTACCGCGAAGAGGAGCTGGCCGTTTGGGCGCGGCGGGTGCAGGCGGGTTCGGCGGAGGTCGTCTACGCCTACTTCAACAACGATCCCGAGGCCGCTGCGCCGGACAACGCCCTGACCTTCCGGGGGATGCTGGAGGACGCGTGAGCCGGGTACGCTTCGAACACTCCGCCGGCGGCGTCTTGCTCGACGAGGCCTGCCGGGTGCTGCTCATCCGCACCACCAACCTGAAGGGCGAGCCCGTCTGGACGCTGCCCAAGGGGCTGATCGAGCCCGGCGAGCGACCCGAGGACGCGGCGCTGCGCGAGGTGCGCGAGGAGACGGGCTACGCCGCCGAGATCGTGCGGCCGCTCGAGCCCAGCACCTACTGGTTCGTACGCGAGGGGCAGAAGGTCAAGAAGCGCGTCGACTGGTTCCTCATGCGCCCCCTGCGCAAGGCGGGCGAACACGACCGCGAGGTCAGCGCCACCGCCTGGTTTCCGCTGGCCGAGGCCGTTAGGAAACTAAACTACAAGAGTGACCGCGCTCTGCTCGAAGCGCTAAAGGGGGCTGCGCCGTGCACCGAAACGTAACCGAAAAACTGGGTCTTCGCGAATTGATCGCCATGGGCGTCGGCGGCATGATCGGCGGCGGCATCTTCTCGGTGCTGGGTATCGCGGTCAGCCTTTCCGGGCACGCCGCGCCGCTGTCCTTCGTGATCGACATGCTCATCGCTTTGGCCGCAGGTTATCACTATGTTCGTTTGGCGCTCACCTTTCGCGACGACGGCGCCAGCTATACCTATCTGTTGCGCGGCTGGCCCGAACAGCCGTGGATAGCCGGTATCGAGGGATGGACGGTCATCATGGGCTACATCGGCACGCTCGCGCTCTACGCGTTTACCTTCGGCGCTTACGGCGCCGACTTGCTGGGCAGCGCCGGAAACGAAACCGTCCGCATCTGGCTTTCGCTCAGCGTGCTGCTCTTCTTTATGTTCGTCAACCTCGAGGGCGTGAAGAGCGCCGGCGTAACCGAAGACCTGATCGTTTATACGAAGATCGCCATCCTCGGTCTCTTTGCAATCATCGGGTTGGCGCGCGTGCAGCCCGGACGTTTCCTGCCGCTCTTCGACCAGGGTACGGGAGGTTTGTTCTTGGGGGCGGCGGTCATCTTCGTGGCCTACGAAGGTTTTCAGCTGATCACCAATGCGGTGGCCGAGACCGAGAATCCCGATCGCGACGTGCCCCGGGGTATCTACGGCTCGATCCTCATCACCGGATTGATCTACCTCCTGCTCGCGGTGGTGGCCGTGGGTACGATGAGCATGGATCAGATCGTCCAGGCCAAGGAGTACGCGCTCGCCGAGGTGGCGCGGCCGCTTTTGGGGAACGCCGGCCGGGTACTGATTGGCCTGGCCGCGTTGATGGCGACCAGTTCGGCCATCAACTCGACCCTTTTCGGCGCCAGCCGCATGATGGCCGAAATGGGGAGCAGGGGAATGATGCCGCGTGAGTTCGACCTGAGGGACCGCAGAGGCGTTCCCTGGCTTGCGGTCGTGGTCATGACCGTACTCGCCGGGGTATTCACCCTGCTGGGGTCGCTCAGCGTGATCGCCGAGTTCTCGAGCATGACCTTTCTGCTCGTATCCATTGGAGTTTCGCTTGCGAACATTAAGTTGCGGGCGCGCACCGGCGCTAACCTTTGGGTTGCGCTATTGGGGCTGGCCCTGATGCTGGCTACCGTACTGGCCATCGCAGCCTATCTGGCGGTCCACAACCCCAAAGAGCTGACGATCATCTTAGGTCTGTACGTGGTAATCGGGGTTTTGGCCGCGCTCTATAACCGCATTTACGGTAGGCCATATGCCTAAACCCAGCCAGCAGCTCGAGCGCGAGCTTCCGGCCCTGATCACCGGTGGAGCGGGCGATGACCCGGCCGGGGTGATTACCTACACGGTCGTAGGCGCGACCACCGGTTTCACCCAGCTATGGTTGCTGTTGCTCACCACCCCCATGCTGGCGGCAGCCACCACCATGGCCGCCAAAGTGGCCCTCGCCAGCGGAAAAGGTTTGACCAGCGTGCTCGCGGGTCGCTACGGCCGCATACCGTCGGGTGCCGTGGTCTTTTTCCTGCTGTTGGCCAACATGGCCACCATCGCCGCCGACACCGCCGGGGTAGCCGTAGCGCTGTCCATGTTCAGCGGCGTGCGATGGGAGGTATGGGTACTGCCCGTCCTCGCTCTACTCTCTTTGCTGTTGTTGGAAGGATACCAACGGGTCAAACAGGTGCTGGCGTTCCTCACGGCCGCGTTGCTCGCCTACTTCGTGGCCGCGTGGGTGGCCAGGCCAGACGCGGTTCAGGTAGCCCTTGGTTTTCTTCCTCAACTGGAAGCAAGCAACGCTTGGATGATTGCCGCACTCGGGTTATTGGGCACCACGATTTCTCCCTACATGATGTTTTGGCAAGCCGGTGAGGAGCTGGAGGAAATTCAGGCGGGTATCGTTGCCAGTGAGGATCAGAGTCTCGCGGACACCTGGCCGGGCATGCTTTACTCGAACCTGATCGCTGCGGCCATCGTTGTCGCCTCTGCTGCGGTGCTCCATGCTACGGGTGCTCAGGTGCAGACCGTTGAAGATGCCGCCCGGGCGCTTTCACCTTTGGGGCGGCTGGGCTACGGGTTTTTCATAGCGGGGTTCATCGCCTCGGGTTTGTTGGCCCTGCCCACCCTTTCGGGAGCCACCGCCTACGCGGTGGCCGAGTGGATGGGCTGGCCCGAGGGCATGGGCGCGGGACCGGCCCGCGCCAGAGGGTTCTACGTGGTTTTCGTCGGCGGTTTGGTATTGGCCGGTCTGATCGCGCTCCTTCCTCACTTCAACCCGGCGCAGGCACTCTACTACAGCCAGGTCTTCGACGGCGTGCTGCTACCGTTGATGCTCATGGTGCTGCTCTTTTTGTCAAACGACGTCCGCCTCACCGGGCGGCGCAACCCTTTGTGGGTCAACGTGGCCGCGGTCTTGGGGGTGGTCTTCGCCGTACTGGCTGACGCAGCCGCATTGTTCTTCAAATAGCCGGGTCATTTGAGCGGTGGCAGCGCTTGGCTGTACTCGCGCACGGGTGCGAACAGGTCACCCTGTTCGCTCAGACGTCCGGGGACGTTCCCCAGATGGAAGTCCGCAGGGCCGAAGCCGCCCTGCTCGACCTCATTCCAGGTGAGCGGCGTGCTCACCGGGGCCCCGGGCCGGGCGCGCACGCTGTAAGGGGCGGCGGTGTTGCGCCCGTAGCCGTTCTGGGCGTAGTCCACGAAAACGCCTTCGCCAAGGTGGGTGGCCCCGTGGGGCAGCCGCAGCAGACCACGCGAGCGTTCCGCCAGCCGCAGGGCGAAGGCTTTGGCCCAGGCGCGCACCTGGGCGTGGGTGTAGCGTCCTGTTTCCAGGGGGACGAGGACGTGTATCCCCCGACCTCCGCTGGTCTTGGGCCAGCCGGTAAGCCCGATACGGGCCAACTCCGCCCGAACGTGAAGGGCCGCCTCCAGCACCGTCCCGAAGTCGGTGGCGTCACCAGGGTCCAGATCGAGTACGAGCCAGGTGGGGTGGGCGAGGTCGGGTTCGGTGCTGGCCCATACGTGGAACTCCACAGCTGCCTGGTTGGCCAGCCAGATCAAATGGGCCTCGTTCTCGACCAGAATCAGGGGCACCTGCCCGCTCTTGGTTTTAGGGTTGTAAAGCACCTTCGGAAACCAGCCGGGTGCGTAGCCGGGCAACTTGCGGCGGTAGTAGCAACCGGCGCTGACGCCGTCGGGGCATAGTTTGAGGGTTAGCGGACGTCCGCGCAGGTAGGGCACGAGGTAGGGAGCGACCGTACGGTAATAGCGAAGCAGATCGCCCTTGGTGTAGCCAGCTTTGGGCCAGAAGGTTTTGCCGAGGTTCTTGACCTCGACCTCCACTCCCGCAAGGTGCCAGATGTTTGGCCCGGCTACGGCGACCACCCCTTTGTCAGTCTATCCCCGCTGGGGCAGCCCCGGCCTTGATAGAATAAATGGGCTTTGGACATACCGTCGGACGTGTCCTTGCGGAACTACCGTTTGCTCGTACAGGCGCTCGAGCACCTGCCCAGCTTCGAGCGTCGCGACCGGCTGCTGCGCGAACTTCCCCAACTCATCGCCAGCGCCGGCGAAGGGGGTGACGTGGCGGTGTGGATCCCGACCGCCACGGGGTTCCGGTTGCTGCATGCCAGCCGCCCCATGACCTTGCGGCGCATTCCCGGCACCGGAGTGGTTGGCCGCGCGTTCGCCTCGGGAAAACCGCTCTATGTTCCCGACACCCGGTCGGACCCCTACTTCATCCCCGAGCCGTCGTTTGCGATCCTCAGTGAGCTGGCGCTCCCGCTGCTGGAGCTGGAGCACCCCGTCGCCGTGCTCAACATCGATCGGGACCGCCCTTTTCACCCCTCCGAGCGGGAAGGGCTCGAACGCTTCGCCCGGGCCGTCAGCTTCATGCTCTCGCGGCTGGCCTTCGCAGAGAAAGACACGCTGCTGGCGGCGCTTTCGCGGATCTGGTACCGGCACCGCCGGCCGGGGGAGGCTGCGGACCAAAGCCTCTCGCTGTTGCGGGGCCGGCTCCGGCTCGAGGGAGCGGTGCTGTGGCGGCGCGCCGGGCGGGAGCTGCGGCCCCTGGCGCAGACCGGCTCCGAACCCCTTCCGGTGCTTGTGCGGCGCGCCCGCACGGCGCGTGGTGCGCGGCCGTGGTTTCGCGCGGTCGAGCGCCACCGGTTCGCGCTTTTGCCGCTCGAGCACGTGCGCGCGCGGCTTGGCCTGTGGGCCCGGGGCGACCTCTGGGCGCCGGGCGAGGAAGCGGCCCTCAAGGCCGTGGCCGAATACCTGGACTCGGCGCTCGAAGCCGCGTTCGAACGCGAGCGGGAGGCGCGCATTCAAGACCTGCTGCTTGCCGCGCCGCAGCGCCCCATCGACGTGCTTTATCAGCAGGTGCTGGCCGAGGCGGTGGTCTCGGTGCCGGGTGCGCGCTCGGGCCGGCTTTGGCTACGGGAAGGTGACCGTTTTCACGTCGTCGCCGGGGACCCGGCGGACCTCTACTCGGTCCGCGGCGGGGTGGCGGCCGCCGATGCGGTCTGGGGTCAGCCGAAGCTGTTCGATCGGGGGGCGTCCTTGATCCTGCCGGTACCCTATGCGGGCCGTTTGCTGGCGCTCCTCGAACTGAGCGGCGAGTTCGACGCCCACGCGCTCGAAGCGGCTCGCCACTTCGTCCTCCCCGTCGCTACCCTGCTCCATGAGGCGGACACCCGCAGGCGGCTGGAAGAAGCCGCGCTCAGGGATCCGCTGACGGGGCTCTGGAACCGCCGCTCCTTCGACCTGCGCCTGGAACAGGCGTTCGCGACCTCGAGGCGCTACGGCGAGCCGTTCGCCCTGGCACTTTTCGACTTGGTTGGTTTCAAGCAGATCAACGACCGGCTAGGCCACGCACACGGCGACGAGGCCTTGCGCAGGGTGGCCTTCGCGCTGCGGGAGCAGCTGCGCGAGGGCGACCAGGCGTTCCGCTGGGGAGGCGACGAATTCGCCCTCATCCTCTTACGGGCGGACACCGCGGCCGCACGCCAGGCGGCGTTGCGCCACGCCGAAGCCGTCCAGGAACTGCGCGTTGGGGACCGGCCCCTGGCGGTGAGCGTGGGGGTGGCCAGTTACCCCGAGGACGCCGGTTCCACCGAGGCCCTGCTGCGCACCGCGGACCTCCGCATGTACCAGGCCAAGAAACAGGGCAAGACGATCCTGCCGCGGGGCTTCCTGCCCCCGCCGACCTTCCCCACGTAGGGGGCAAAAGGGCTACACCGGACGACCGGCCATCATGAAGCTGGCCGTCATGCCGCCGTCGACGGGCAGGATCGCCCCGGTGACGAACGAGGCCTTTTCCGAGGCCAGGAAGAGTACGGCTTCGGCCACTTCCTCGGGGCGGCCCAGACGCCGCAGGGCGTGCAGGTCTTCCCAGTCGCGGCGGGTGGCCGCGGGGTCGGACGAGCGGGCGATGGCCGCGAGCACCCCTTCGGTGGCGATGGCGCCGGGAGCCACGGCGTTGACGCGGACGCCCCGGGGCGCCAGATCGAGCGCCAGCGAGCGGGTGAGGTTTACCAGTCCCCCCTTGGAGGCGTTGTAGGCGGCGTTCTCCTGCTCGGCGAAGAGGCCCTGCACGCTGGCCACGTTGACGATGGCGCCGCCCGCTCCCTTCGGGAGGGCGCGGGCGAAGAGGGCCGAAAGGTGCATGGGGGCGGTGAGGTTGACCTCGAGCACCCTCCGCCAGGTGTCGAGGCGCACGGTGAGCGCCGAGCCCGGCGCGGAGATGGCGGCGTTGTTGACGAGCACGTCCACCCCACCGAGCGCCCGCCGTGCTTCGGCGAAGGCGCGCTCGCGCGCGGCCTCGTCGGCCAGGTCGGCGGGCACGAAGACCGCGCCCAGCGCACGGGCCGCCGCTTCTCCGCCCGGATCCACGTCCACGAGTGCCAGCTGCGCCCCCTCGCGCGCGAAGGCCTCGGCTACCGCGCGGCCGATGCCGCGGGCGGCTCCGGTGACGAGCACCCCGGTGTCCTGGAACATGCTCTTAGTTTAGTCGCGCTGCCAGGCTGTGCGCCTATCGCCACCTCTACCACCCACCCCCACCGCATCCCCTACCTCCGGTCGAAGCGCAGCACCAGCGGCCGGTAGCGGGTCGTCGGGGTGGGCTGGCCGTAGGCGTCGGTGTCCCAGATCGACGGCAGCACCGCCAGCAGCCCGCCGTCGACGACGAAGAGCTCTTCGAAGCTCTGCGGCTGGTACTTGATGTCCCACTCGGTGACGCCCGTGGGGCTGCCGCTGGTGATCTCGGGAAGATTCACGATCCAGCGCGTCGCTCCCGTCGCCGGGTCCAGCGCCATCAGGTACTGCCAGGCCGCGGCGTAGAGCTCGTCCTGGGCGGCGTCGTAGGCGATGGGGACGTAGGCGAAGCCACTGGAGTGGACCATGCGCTCTTCTTCGTCGCTGATCCAGCGCAGCCAGCTGAGCTGCCCCCCGTCGAGGCGGGCCACGAAGTGGCGCTTCTCGCTGCCGGGGTTGGGGACCGGGACCCCCAGGTAGTCGGCGTCTTCGTCGAGGTAGCCGCTCACGAAGAGGACGTCGCCATCTGCGGGCACGAGGTACATGGTGGGCGAGAAGGCCGTCGTCGTCACCACGCTCCAAACGGCGTTCCCGGCGGCGTCGTAGCGCACCAGCCGCTCGCCCCAACCGGCGGTGAAGCGGTCCAGGGCCCCCTGCACCTCGACCCGCCCGCCGTCGGGGGTGGCGTGAGCAAGGCGCGTAGCGAAGTCTTCGGGGTCCGGTCGCCGCGTCGCGGTCAGGGTGCCGTCGGCCGCCAGCCGAGCATAGAAGTTGTAATTGGTCACCAGCCGGTAGTCGGGGCGGTAGTACCCATCAAAGAGCCCGTCTCCCTTGACGGCGCCCGTAATGACTTCCGTGTAATAGGGATCGGTCCCGTCGAACGCCTTCAGGAGCGCGAACGCCTGCCGGTTCAGGTTCACGTCGTAGCGCGCGAGCCCCGACCAGGCCGGCCAAACTCCGGTGGTGTCACACCCCTCGGCCTGAGCCGCACCGTTGCGCAACGCCGCCGCCACGAAAGCCTCACCGGTTGGGGAAACCGCCAGCTGGGGGTTTTGTGGCGCCGGGCAGCTCTCGCCCTGTGCCGCCAGCTCCGTCACCAGCGAGGGGTCGGGGAAGGGCTGCGGCCCCAGCACCGTGCCGTCCCCGTCGACCCGCCACAGCGAGAAGTAATTCTTGCTGGCGTCGCCGTCCAGTGGCGTTTCTTCCACCGCGGCGAACAAATAGTCGCCATTCGTGTCGTACTGGTCGAGCGCCATCTTGTACGGCGTGATCAGCACCTGCGTCCAGGTCAGCTTGACCGGCGCCGGGTTGTCCTCTTGCTGCTGGCAGGCCCCGAGCAACAGTGCGCCCAGGGCGAGGAGGGAGAGAAGGGGAAGTCGTTTCATGTCTTTAGTCTAAAAGGTCTTCAGGATCGCGCCAGTGCGTGTTTGTCGCCTCGATGGACAAAGTCCATCGAGGCGACGCGCCGCATTTTGCGAAATTTCAATGAAATGAAGAACCTGCACTTAGAGCCGAGGAAAGTTCCATTCAGATGGTGTTCAATCCGGCTCGGCGAAAAAGTGCCCCCACCGCTGGCTTATTCCATGGATGGAGGCATGCGTTGCTTCGTGCACTCAGGCGTAGCAGTCCGGACCCGGCGGGAAGATGGCGTCGATCTTCTCGATGATCTCTGGAGTCAGCTGCAGCTCGGCCGCGCCCAGGCTTTCCTGAAGCTGCTCGGGCGTGCGGGCGCCGGTGATGGCGCTCGAGACCTGACCCTGCCGCAGCACCCAGGCCAGCGCCAGCTGGGTGCGGGTCACGCCCAGCTCGTCGGCCACGGCCTTCAGCTTCTTCACGCGCTCGCGGTTTTCTTCGGTGAGCAGCCGCTCGCGGAACTGCTCGTACTGCGCCAGGCGCGAACCCTCGGGCAGCCCCTCGTCGTACTTGCCGGTGAGCACCCCCTGGCCCAGCGGGCTCCAGACCACCAGCCCCATGCCGAAGCGCTCGGCCTCGGGAATAATCTCCTTCTCCACCCGGTCGCGGTAGACGAGCGAGTACTGCGGCTGCTCCACCACCGGCGCGGCCAAGCCGTTGGCGCGGGCAAAGGTCACCGCCTCGGCGATCCGCGCCGCCGGCCACTCGCTGGTGCCCCAGTAGAGGATCTTGCCCGCCTTCACCAGGTCGGAAAACGCGGTCACGATCTCCTCCATGGGCGTCTCGGGGTCGTAGCGGTGGGCGAAGTAGAGGTCCAGGTAGTCGGTCTGCAGCCGCTCGAGGCTGCGGTCGATGGACTCGTGCACGTGCTTGCGCCCCAGGCCGCGGCCGTTGGCGTCCTCCGAGGTGGGCCAGAAGACCTTGGAGCTCATCACCAGGGTGTGGCGCGGGTAATCCTTCAATACCTGCCCCATCAGCTCTTCGGCCGCGCCCATCGCGTAGACGTCGGCGTTGTCGAAGAAGTTTACGCCGGCGTCGTAGGCCAGCTTGGTGATCTCCTTGATGGTTTCCAGGTCCTTCACCTGGTTGCCGTAGGTGACCCAGGCCCCCAGCGAGATCTCCGATACCTTGATGCCGTACTGCCCTAGTTTGCGGTAGTTCATGCGCACCTCCCCCCAACCAGTATAGCCGTGACTGACCGGGCGGTCACTTCTCGGCGAGCCGGAAGGTGCTCGTGCAGTCGGGACGTTCCGGCGGGTCTTGCAGCAGCTTCGCCAAGCAGGCGGGTGCCAGGTTGAACGCCGGCACCCGCCGCGCGTAGGCGGCGTAGTCGGCGCCGAACTTCAGCCGCGCCTCGCGCTCCTCGACGAGCAGGACCAGCAGCACGATCGCCAGCACCTCGAGCGGCCAGACGAGGAGCACGAAGGCCGGTGAGCCCAGGACCAGCGCGAAGGCGAGGGGGAAGAGCATCAGCCCCAGGTGCATGGGGTGGCGCATGCAGGCGTAGGGGCCCACCGTCACCAGCCGGTTGGTTTCCATTCGCGGCAGCTCGCCGACCCGCCCGCAGCGCGCCAGCCAGCGCCCGGTGACGCGGCTGACCGTCAGCACGATGCGGAACACCCCGATGCCCGCGAGCGCGCTGACGAGGTGCCAGAAGGGGTTGTGCCACCAGGCGGGCCAGAGGCGCAGGTCGAGCCAGACCCCGAGCGCGCCGCCGCCGGCCAGGAACAAGACCCAGACGAGCCACCGCACCGCGTTGGACACCACACCCACAGTCTACGCCCCCCGCGAACGCGGGGGGCGCGCAGCGTGCGGGGCCGCTTACCAGACGTAGAAGAGCACGACGATGAAGAGCCAGACGGCGTCGACCAGGTGCCAGTACATTCCGGCGGCTTCCAGCGTGGCGTGGTTCTTGGCGTCGGACCGGCCGAGGAGTGCCTGCAGGTAGGCGAGGCTCAGGCCCGTGGCCCCGATCAGCACGTGCAGGCCGTGCAGGCCGACGATGGTGAAGAAGGCGGCCATCCACAAGTCTTCGGTCCAGGGGAGGTGCTGGTGCGCGAGTACGAACTCGTACCCCTGCACGCCCAGGAAGACGACGCCCAGCACGATGGTGATCAACAGGCCCAGCTTGAAGGGGCTGGCCCTGCCGTGCTTCAGGTCGTGGTGGGCCGAGTGCACCACGAAGCTCGACGAGACCAGGAAGAAGGTGTTCACGAGCGCCAGCCAGAGCGCGGGGCGTTCCTCGGGCGGGACCGCGTTGCCGGTGAGTCGCAGGTAGAGGTAGCCGGCGATGAGGATGGCGAAGAGGCCGATCTCGGAGGTGATGAACCAGGCCATGCCCATCCAGCCCTGGCTCTTGCCGGTGACGGTGTGGTGCTCCACCGGGTGGCTGTACTCGGGCTCGAGCGCCCAGCCCACCAGTCCGACCAGCGTCAGCAGGGCGCCCGCGAGCATCCAGCCGTTGGGCCAGTCGAAGGCGGCCATGCCGAAGAACATCACGAACAGCGCCGTGGAGGTAAAGACGGGCCAGAACGAGGAGTTGGGCAGATGGATCGTCTTCGGATCCACGGGTTCGGGCTTCAGGCCCGCGCGTTCCCAGTCGTAGAGCGGGCGCTCCGATTCGATCTTCTCGGGGAACTTGACGTCGAAGTTGTGCGCCGGCGGCGGCGAGCTGGTGGCCCACTCGAGCGTCCAGCCGCCCCAGGGATTGGCCGGGGCCTTGGGGCCCGAGCGCAGGCTCTTGTACATTGCCCAGAGCCAGACGAGGCCGCCTATGGTGAGCACGACTGCGCCGATCGTCGAGATCTGGTTGAGGGGGACCAGTCCGGGCACGTCGGCGGGGTAGGTGTAGTAGCGCCGCGGCATGCCCAGGAAGCCCATTACGTACTGGGGCATGAAGACGAGCAGGTAGCCCACCAGGAAGAGCCAGAAGTGCAGCTTGCCCAGGCGGTCGTCGTACATGCGGCCGGTGAACTTGGGCCACCAGTAGTAAAGCCCGGCGAAGGCGCCGAAGCCCGAGCCCGCCATGAGCACGTTGTGGAAGTGGGCCACCACGAAGTACGAGTCCTGGGCGTGGTAGTCGAAGGGCACCATCGAGAGCATCACCCCGGTGATGCCGCCGATCAGGAAGTTGAAGATGAAGCCCAGCACCCAGTAAAGCGGCGTCTTCATCACCAGCTTGCCGCCCCAGAGCGTGCCCAGCAGGTTGAAGATTTTCACCCCCGTGGGCACCGCGATCAGCGCGGTGGTGAAGGCGAAGGCGATCTGGAAGATGGCCGACTGGCCCACGGTGAACATGTGGTGCGCCCAGACGAGCATGCCCAGCAGCACGATGCCCATCTGCGCGTAGACCATGGCCTTGTAGCCGAAGAGCGGCTTACGCGCGAACGTCGAGGAGATCTCCGCGAGGATGCCCAGGTAGGGCAGCAGCATCACGTAGACCGTGGGGTGCGAGTAGAACCAGAAGAACTGCTGGAACAGCACCGGGTCGCCGCCCAGATCGGGGTTGAAGAGGGTCAGGCCCAGCTTGACGTCGAGCAGCGTGACCAGGGTGGCCGCGGTGAGGCCCGCGAGGGTGAAGAGGTTGAGAATGCTGGCGGCGAAGATGCTCCAGACGTACATGGGCATCTTCCACAGGCTCATCCCCTTCATGCGCAGGTTGTAGATCGTGGCCACGAAGTTGGCGTTGCTGAGCAGCGAGGAGATGCCCAGCAGCAGGATGGCCGCCATGTAGAAGGCGGAACCCAGTGAGGTGGAAAGCGGGTAGTAGAAGGTCCAGCCCGCCTGGGGCACGTCGCCGAAGAAGAGCGAGACGACGACCAGCACGATCGCGAAGAGGAAGCTCCAGAAGGAGAAGGCGTTGATGCGCGGGAGGGCGACGTCGCGCTCGCCCAGCATCAGCGGGACCAGGAAGTTGCCGAAGCCGGCGAGCCCCGCCTGCAGGATGAAGAAGAAGAGCATCATCGCGCCGTGCACCGTGATCATCTGGTTGAAGGCGCTGCCGGTCAGGAACTGGTTGGCGGGGTCCCAGAGCTGGATGCGGAAGAGCAGGGCGAGCACGCCCGAGATGGCGAACGAGAGGAAGGCCACGAAGGCGTACATCAGGCCGATCTTCTTGTGATCGACGGTGGTGAGCAGGTCCCAGATCACCGCTCCCCAAGAGGGGCGGGCGGTGCGGGCCTCGGGAGCTTGTACAGCCATCATCGTCTCCTTTAATAGCGCGGCAGCTGGGCGAAGTCGAAGCCGTCCAGCTTAAGCGAGTAGAGGTAGGCCGCGAGCGCCTCAAGATCGGTGTCCGAGAGCTGGGTGAAGGGGGGCATCTTCGAGCTCGGCTTCATCGCCGACGAATCCTGGATCCAGCGCTTGAGGTTCTCCGGGGTGTTGTCCCAGACCCCCGACCCCAGCGTCGTGCGCATGCCGAAGAGGGAGAGGTCGGGCCCGATCACGCCGCGTGCGGGCGTGCCCTTCACGGTGTGGCAGGCGGCGCACTGGGCGTTGAAGAGCTGCTGCCCCCGGGCCGCCTGTTCGTTCGCGGGTGCGGGGGCTTCGTAGGCCTTGAAGTCCTCGATGAAGCGGTTGTAGTCCTCGCGTTCGAGAGCGAGGATGCGGAAGCGCATATTGGCGTGCGAGGCCCCGCAGAGCTCGGCGCAGTAGCCGTAGTAGTTGCCCGGCTTGGTCGCCATGAAGCGCAGGTAGTTGTCCTCTCCGGGCACCGCGTCGGCCTTGCCGGTCAGGCTGGGCGGCCAGAACGAGTGAATCACGTCGCCCGAGGTGATCTTGACCTCGACGGGCTGACCGACCGGGATGACCAGCTCCCCGGCGGTGCGCAGCCCCTCGTCGGGGTACTGGAAATCCCACCAGAACTGCCAGCCTGTGGCTTCGACGGGCAACGATCCCGCCACCGGACGCTTGATCTTCACCAGCGTCTGGGCGGTGAGCACGAAGAGCACCATCACGATGAGTAGCGGAATGGCCGTCCAGATAATCTCCATGCGGTCGTTGCCGTGCACCTGGGGCGGGAGCTCGTTGTCGCCCGGCTTGGCGCGGAACTTCCAGATCGTGTAGGCCAGCGCTCCGGCGACGACGCCGAAGATGATGACGGCGAAGATCAGCACCCACCAGAGCAGGCCGGTGATCTCCTGGTTGACCGGGGCGTCCGAGAGAATCGTGACGTTGTGCGCCAAGGCGGCACCCGCCAGCGACAGGTAGCCCACGCTTAATAGCATTCGCGGCATGGTCGTTCTCCTCCGTGGCTAACTCGCCATATAGGGACAAAAGCCCTCATAAAACTGCGTACTAGCCTACCGCATTTCTCATGGCGACGCCATACCCCAAATGGGTATGGCGTTACTTTCGGCCGGGTCCAGGTTTCAGGGTTGGGGCAGGGTGGTGAAATCGAAGCCGTCGACGCGCAGGCTTTCCAGGTAGGCGACGAGGGCGTCCAGGTCCTCGTCCGAGAGCTGGGCGAAGGCGGGCATGCGAACGTCCGGCTTCAGGTCAGGTGCGGCGCGGATCCAGGTGCGCAGGTTGACCGGGGTGTTGGGCAGCGAGGCCGCGCCCAGGGTGGTGCGGTTGCCGAACAGGGTCAGGTCCGGTCCCGTGGTGCCCGCGGCCTCGGTGCCGCGGACCGTGTGGCAGGAGGCGCAGAGCGATCCGAAGAGCTCGGCGCCGCGCCGCAGCTCCGGGGTGGCGGGGGCCGGGGGGGTGAAGTTGGCGGCCGCGGTGAGGAAGCGGTCGAAGACCTCGGGCTCGAGCACCAGCACCCGCATCCGGTGCTGCTTGGCCCCCAGGCCGCACTGCTCGGTGCACAGGCCGGGGTAGTTCCCCGGCTTCTTGAAGCGGACCGTGGCGCGGGTGTTCTGGCCGGGTATGGCCGAGGCCCTAAGCCCCACCTCGGGCACGCTGAGGGCGTGGAAGGCGTCGGTCGAGGTGAAGCGCAGCTCGACGGTCACCCCCGCGGGGAGCACCAGTTCGTTGCTGAGGCGCACCGGGGTGCCGGCGTAGTCGAAGTCCCACCAGTAGCGGTGCGCCGTCACCTGGACGCCGAAGGCGGGCCTGCCCGTACCCGAGAAAAGCTGCACCATGCTCTGAACGCCCAGGAGGCCCACCACGGCGACGAGGATGACCGGGACCGCGAACCACACCGCGTCCAGGGCGTCCCCGCCGGAGCGGGCCCGCCGGCGGCCGTAGAGGAGTGCGCCCAGGATGATGGCCACCGAAACCACGGCGAAGACGGCCACCCACAGCAACAGGCGGCCGCTCTCGGTGCCGGTGGGGTCGTCCGAGAAGGTGGTGGCCTGGTGAGCCCGGGCCAGGTTCAGGGCGAGCAGCGGTAGACCGTAGGCGAGCGTTCGCTTCACGCTAGAAGTGTACGCTGCGGTCCACGGCCATGGCCAGGAACAGCAGCGCCAGGTAGGACATCGAGTAGAAGAAGAGGCGGCGCGCCTGCGGGCGCTGGGGGTGCAGGTAGAGCATCAGGCTCTGGGCCAGCAGCACCAGGTTCAGGAAACCCGCCGAGGCGGCGTAGATCCAGCCCATCTGCCCCAGCGTCAGCGGCATGATCGAAATCACCGCCGTCAGCACCGCGTAGAGGGCGATCTGGATCACCGTGACCCGGTCGCCGAGGACGACGGGCAGCATGGGGACGCCCACCCGGGCGTAGTCGTCCTTGATCAGCAGGGCCAGGGCCCAGAAGTGCACCGGGGTCCAGAAGAAGACGATCGCGAACAGGTACCAGGCGAACAGGTTGAGGTCGCCGGTGACCGCGGCCCAGCCGACCAGCGGCGGGAAGGCCCCGGCCGCGCCACCGATGACGATGTTGCTCCAGCTGCGGCGCTTGAGGTAGAGGGTGTAGATCAGGACGTAGTGCATCAGCCCTGCGAGCGAGAGCGTGGCCGCCAGCAGGTTGGCTCCCCACCAGAGCACCACGAAGGCGAAAGCGGCGAGCAGGAAGGCGAACTTGAGGGCGTCGGCCGAGGAGATCCGGTTCTGCACCGTGGGCCGCCCGCGGGTGCGCTCCATCTTGGCGTCGATGTCGCGGTCGATGACCATGTTGATGGCGTTGGCCGCGCCCGCCGAGGCGTACCCGCCCAGCAGCACGACGAGCAGCAGCTTCCAGCCGGGCCACCCTCCGGCGGCGATGAAGAGGCCTGCCAGCGCGGTGAAGAGCAGCAGGCTGATGATGCGCGGCTTGGTCAGCGCGATGTAGTGCCGCACCGAGGCCCGCGCTCCGCCCTCGTGGGGCGAGGGCTGGTGCACCTCGGTCTGCTCGGCGGCCTGGATGCCGCTCGCGAGCGCGGCGGCGGCGAAGAGGACGAAGGCGATCCAGACGGCGTCGGCGCTGAGCAGGTGCAGCATCTGCAGCGAAACGGGGGTGTTCGAGAACATGTTCCAGAGCCCGATCAGGATCTGGACGCCGAACAGGGTGACCAGCAGCACCCCGAGCTGCCGCACCCGGGGCGAAGGGCGCAGCCGGCTGACCACGCCGGTCATCAGCAGGATGTAGATGCCCACCGAAACCGCGATCAACGGGTGCAGCACCCGCAGCTGCACGAGGAAGTGGGCCGTGGGGGAGAGGTCCTGCTTCACCCCCTCCCAAAAGCTGGGGGCGCGGAAGAGGGTGTCGGCCAGGGCGGTCACCGCGCCGCTGGCGGCGAGGGTGAAGAAGGCCAACACGGCGATTCCCAGGGCCCAGCCGACGGCCCCCTGGTTGCGGAGGCGCAGCGGCGGCCCTCCCGAAGCCCAGTAGGCGGTCAGCGCCATGGCGCCCAGCAGCGTCAGTGTGATCAGCAGGTGCACGGCCATGATGACGACGCGCGCCACCGAGTCGTTGTAGGCGACCAGCTGGAAGAGGACGAGGCCACCCCCCGCCAGGGTTTCGACGATCATGGCCCACAGCGTGAAGGTGACCCCGAAGTACGCGGGGTGGTCCTTGGCGAAGAGGCGGCGTCCCCAGAAGAAGAGGAGGATCACGCCCAGCAGCGCCAGGCCGCTGGAGATGCGATGGGAAAACTCGATGATCGTCTTGACGTGCTCGATCTCGGGCAGAATCGCGCCCTGACAGGTGGGCCAGTGCTGGCCGCAGCCGTCGCCCGAGCCGGTGGCGCGGACGTAGGCCCCCCAGACGATGACGCCCAGGGTATAGACGAGCAGGCCCCACGCATAACGGGCAAACGCGAGCGGTTTCATATCCTTACGGGCCTCCATGGAGTCTCCACGCCCATTTTGAGCACTGGGCCTAGGGCAAACGTCCCTATTGGCGCCATCTTACCTCGCGCGGCGCCCATCTGAAAAGAGCGCCTCAGACCCGCGGTCCGGCGTTACGCACGTCTTCGCCGGCGCCGTCGGCGTACTTGGCGAAGTTCTCCTGGAACATCCGGGCCAGCTTGCGGGCGGCCTCGTCGAAGGCGCCGGGGTCGGGCCAGGTCTGCTTGGGGACGAGCAGGTCGCTGGGTACTCCGGGCGCGGTGGTGGGGACCTGGAAGCCGAAGACGGGGTCCTCGACGTAGGGGACGTCGTCGAGCTGTCCCTCGAGCGCCGCGCTGAGCAGCGCCCGGGTGTGCTTCAGGGCCATCCGCCGGCCCACGCCGTAGGGCCCACCGGTCCAGCCGGTGTTCACCATCCAGACGCGGGGACCGAACTTCTGGATGCGGTCGCGCAGCATCTCGGCGTACCGCGCCGGGTGCAGCGGCAGGAAGGGCGCCCCGAAGCAGGCCGAGAAGGTGGCCACGGGTTCGGTGACGCCGCGTTCGGTACCGGCCACCTTGGCGGTGTAGCCGCTGATGAAGTAGTACATCGCCTGCTCGGGGGTGAGCCGCGCGATTGGCGGCAGCACCCCGAAGGCGTCGGCCGAGAGGAAGAAGATGTTCTCGGGGTGGGGCCCCATGCTGCTGGTGACGACGTTGTCCAGATGGGCGAGCGGGTAGGACGAGCGGGTGTTCTCGGTCTTGGAGCCGTCGTCGAACTCGGGCCTGCGGCTGTTCGGGTTCACGACGACGTTCTCGAGGATGCTTTCGAACATCATCGTCGCCTGGTAGACGAGCGGTTCCGAGTCGGGGGTGAGGTTGATGACCTTGGCGTAGCAGCCGCCCTCGAAGTTGAAGACCCCTTCGTCGGACCAGCCGTGCTCGTCGTCACCGATCAGGGGCCGGTCGGGATCGGTGGAGAGGGTGGTCTTGCCGGTGCCGGAGAGGCCGAAGAAGATTGCGGCGTCGCCGCGCCGCCCCAGGTTGGCCGAGCAGTGCATCGAGAGCACGCCCTGCTTGGGCATCAGGTAGTTGAGCACCGAGAAGATCGACTTCTTGATCTCCCCGCCGTAGTGGGTGCCGCCGATGAGCACGACACGCTTGGCGAAGTGCACGAGCACGAAGACCTCGCTGCGGGTGCCGTCGCGCTCGGGCACCGCCTTAAAGCTGGGCGCGTGCACCACCGTGAACTCGGGCATGAAGGGTTCGATCTCGTCGTCCCGCTGGAAGCGCCGCGGCAGGATGAACATGTTACGGGCGAAGTGCGCGTGCCAGGGGCTCTCGGTGATCACCCGCACGGCCAGGCGGTGCTTGGGGTTGGCGCCGGCGTAGAGGTCCTGTACGTAGAGGTCGCGTTCCGAAAGGTGCGCCGTCACCCGTTCGTAGAGGTTGTCGAAGGCCTCGGGTTCGAAGGGCTGGTTGACCTCGCCCCACCAGATGTCCGCGTCGCTGCTGGGCTCGCGGACGATGAACTTGTCCCGGGGACTGCGCCCGGTGTAGGGGGTGGTGTCGACCACGAGCGGTCCCTTGTGGGCAAGCTGGCCCTGCTGTCTGGCCAGCGCGTGCTCGACCAGCACGGGGGTGGGGGTGTCCCAGAAAACCTGACCCTTGGGGTGAATGCCGTGAACCCGTAAATCGCGCATCGTCGCCTCCCGGCCCGCGTGGGCCTACCCTTTTATACCGCGATTTTCAAGGGACAAAACCCCGTTTTGCGCCTCAGCCGGCGAGAAACCGCAACACCCACGCCGCGGCCAGGTAGCCCACGGCCGTCAGGCTTCCGGTCCAGATCCAGGCGGCGAGGGCCGAGACCAGCAGGTACGCCGGCGCGGGCAGGCGGGCGGCGCCCATCAGGAACGGGGTGAGGGTGCGCACCACCGGCAGCCAGGGCGCGAGGAGCACCGCCCAGGCGCCGAAGCGGCCCAGGAAACGGCGGGCGCGCCGAAGCCGGTCGGGATCCACGCGACGTTCCAGCCCCGGCCCCAGTTTGCGCCCCCAGAAGTACCCCGCCCACTGCCCCAGCGTGGTCGCGGCCGCCAGCGCCAGCCACAGCGGCAGCGGCTCCACCGTTCCGGTGCTGGCGAGCGCCCCCAGCGCCAGCACCAGGCTGTCGCCTCCGGGGACGAAGAGGCCGAAGAGGGCGGCGGTTTCCAGGAAGAGGAGCAGCGCCCCGCCCGCGAGCGAGGCCTGCCGGGCCAGCTCGATGACGTTCATGCCGCGAAGAGGTACCGCACGTAGACGAGGTAGACGAGCAGCAGCACCGCGCCTTCGCGCCGGCCCAGGCGCAGGCCGGTGTAGAGGAAGGGCCAGGCGAGCAGCACCAGCCCGAGCATCACCGAGAGGTCCACCACGATGCCGGGACCGTCGGGCTGGATGGGCCGCACCATGGCGGTGATGCCCAGGATGGCGAAGACGTTGAAGATGTTGGAGCCGACCAAATTGCCGAGGACGAGCTCCGATTCCCCCTTGCGCGCGGCCACCAGCGCGCTGGCCAGCTCGGGCAGGCTGGTCCCCAGGGCCACGACGGTCAGGCCCACCACCCGGTCGGAAACGCCCCAGGCGCGCGCCAGCGTGGCCGCGCCCTCCACCAGCGCCGAGGCCCCCACGGTGAGGAGCGCCACCCCCGCGGCGATGCCGAGCAGCGAGATCCAGGCCGCGGGACCGCTGCGGGCGTACTCGGCGGCGAACTCGGCCTCGACGTCGGGAACCTCTTCCTTCTCCCTGAGCAGGTAGGTCAGGTAGGCGAGCAGCCCCGCGAAGAGCAGGATCCCCTCGACGCGGCCGATCCAGCCGTCGGCGATCACGAAGTAGAGCACCAGGCTGACGATCAGCAGGAAGGGCATCTCGCGGCGGATGAAGCGGGCCTTGGTGCGCAGGGGGTGCACCAGCGCCGCCAGCCCCAGCACCAACGAGAGGTTGGCGATGTTCGAGCCCACCACATTCCCGTAGGCCACCTGGGGGTTGCCGCCCAGCGCGGCGGCCAGCGTGGCCGCCAGCTCGGGGGCGCTGGTGCCGAAGGCCACGACGGTAAGGCCGACCACGAGCGGGCTCATGCCGATGCGCCGTGCCAGCGCCACCGCGTGGCGCACCAGCAGCTCGCCCCCGAAGTAGAGCAGGGCCACACCGAGGATCACCCAGAGCCAGGCCACGACATCAAGGCTAACACCCCCGGAGCCGGGCCGGCGGGCGGGGGTGCGGGAAGGGGCGGAGAACGCGTTTGACACGCAGCGGACGCGCTCTTATAATTTTGGAGCCAAACGGGCCGTTAGCTCAGTTTGGTAGAGCAACCGACTTTTAATCGGTTGGTCGTAGGTTCGAGTCCTACACGGCCCACCAGGCAAGGACGGGGAGTTTTCCCCGTCCCTTTTCGTTACAAAGGCCGCACGGGCGCGCCGGTGCCTCAGCGGCCCGCGTCGGGTAGGGTGCGGCTGCGCACCAGCTTTTTCAGGTCGTTGCGGATCTCCAGCAGGATCACCAGCGTGCCGAGGACGACGATGTCGAAGAGCAGGGCGAGCAGAAGCCCGAACACCAGCCCGACGACGCTTTGCCCGACGGCGTAGCCCTGCAAGGCGCCCAGGGCCAGGACGACCCACATCATGATTTCGATCAGGATCTCGTACGCGTTCGCTACTAGCCGTATCATCCGGTTCACCTCCGTGGAAGGCGGCTCGTGCGGGCGGCTCCGGTCGGGTGGGATTGGGGGAGGGGTCGGGGTCGACGTTGGTTCGTTGTGCCTTCAGGGTAAGTATACGGTATCGTTCCAGCCAACACGGTTTTTTCACTATCCGCCGGGCTCCCCCGTGCCTCGGTTCGCGGGCGTTTGTGATAGCTGCGGCTTCGTGGTGTGATAGGAGCATGGCCGAGGGGCGTGCAGCGAAAACGAGCAAGCGAACCGCGCAACGGGGACCCAAGGCCAGGCTGAAGCGCAAGGTTACCTCGGCCGGCGGCGTCGTCTTTCGGGGCTGCCGCAAGCCCCGGGTGCTGCTGATCATGCCCGCCAAGGGCAAGCGCCGCCGCTGGAGCCTGCCCAAGGGGCGGGTCGAGCCGGGCGAACGCTACTGGCAGACCGCGCGCCGCGAGGTCAAGGAGGAGACGGGCGTCAACGTCAAGGTGCTCGACCCCATCGAGCGGGTGCGCTACTACTTCATGGCCCACGACGACGAGGGCGTGGAGGTCAACAAGCGGGTGCACTACTTCCTGATGCGCTACGAAGGGGGCGAGCTGCGCCCGCAGGTGGAGGAGGTGCGCCAGGTGCGCTGGTTCCCCGTCGAGGAGGCCGAGCGGCTGCTCGCCTTCGAAAACGAGCGGCGCGTCTTCCGCGCCGCGCTGGAGCGCTGGAGGAAACGATGCCGACAAGCCACCCGCTGACGATCGACCTCTACGAGCTCACCATGGCCGACTCCTACCTGCGCCGCGGGAGGAACGAACCGGCCGTCTTCGACCTCTTCGTGCGTCCGCCGGTGCCGGGTCGCCGCTTCCTGGTCGCCGCCGGCGTGGAGGCCGCGCTCGACTACCTGGAGCGGCTTCGCTTCGGCGAGGAGGACCTCGCCTACCTGCGCTCGCTGGGCGTCTTCTCCGAGGCCTTCCTGGACTACCTGGCGGGGTTCCGCTTCACCGGGGAGGTCTGGGCGGTGCGCGAGGGCGAGCTGGTCTTCCCCGGGGAGCCGATCCTCTACGTGCGCGCCCCCCGCATCGAGGCGCAGATCGTCGAGACCTACCTGCTCAACGTGGTCAACTTCCACACCCTGATCGCCTCCAAGGCGGCGCGGGTGCGGCTGGCCGCCGGGTTCGACGCCAGCGTGGTCGACTTCAGCCCCCGCCGCGACCACGGCCCCGAGGCCGCGCTGGGGGTGGCCTACGCCAGCTACCTGGCGGGCCTGGACGGCACCTCGAACGTTGAGGCGGGCCGGCTCCTTGGCCTGCCGGTGGTGGGCACGATGGCCCACGCCTACGTGATGAGCTTTCCCAGCGAACTCGAGGCCTTCCGCGCCTTCGCCGCCGACCACCCGGCGCCGGTGCTGCTCATCGACACCTACGACACCCTCGAAGGCGCCCGGCGGGCGCTGGAGGTGGCGCGCGAGCTGCGGGCGGAGGGGCGGGCCCTCGCCGGGGTGCGCATCGACTCGGGCGACCTGCCCACGCTCACCCGCAGGGTGCGCCGCATCTTCGACGAGGCCGGTTTCCCCGAGGTCAAGATCCTGATCTCGGGCGACCTCGACGAGTACCGCATTCAGGCCTTCCTGGCCGCGGGGGGCGTGGCCGACGGCTACGGGGTGGGCACGCGCCTGGGCACCAGCTACGACCTGCCCGCGCTGGGCGGCGTCTACAAGCTGGTGGAGGACGCGGCCGGCCCCCAGCTGAAGAAGAGCCCCGGCAAGCGCACCTGGCCGGGACGGAAGCAGGTCTGGCGGCGGTGGGGTGAGGACGCCGTACGGGACGTGCTGGGGCTCGCGGGCGAGCAGGCTGCGGGCGAACCGCTGCTCGCGCCGCGCATGCGGGAGGGGCGGCGGCTGGCCGCGCCCGAGCCGCTCGCCGCGGTGCGCGAACGCGTGCGCGGCTGGCTTGCGCGGCTTCCCGAGGACCTGCGGGTGATCGCCGCGGACCCCAAGCCCGACTACCCCGTCGAGATCAGTTCAGGCCTCGCCGCCCTGGTCCGGCGCCTCGAGCGCGCGCGCCACTAGCCGGCCCGCGGCCTCGCGGGGGCTGAGCCGGCCGGCGGCCACCTCGCGCACCAGCGCGTCGCTCTTGCGGGCGCTCTCCTGACCCAGCGCCTGGATGACGCTGGCGATCTCGAAGCGGGCGCGCTCGATGCGGTGGGGTTCGAGCAGGCCGTGCCGCTCCAGGTGCTGGTGGTGGGCCTCGACGGCCTCGAGCAGCTCCTCGGTACCCTGGCCCGACTGGGCCACGGTGGTGAGCACCGGCACCTGCCAGCCCGCGGGGCGCGGCGGCGCGAACTCGAGCGTGGCCTTCAGCTCCTGCACCACGCGCTCGCCCCCGGGCAGGTCGAACTTGTTGACCACGATCAGGTCGGCGATCTCCATCACCCCGGCCTTGAAGGCCTGCACCGCGTCGCCGGCGGCGGGGGTGAGGACGAGCACAGTGGTGTCGGCCACCCGGGCGATGTCCACCTCGCTCTGCCCCACGCCCACGGTCTCGAGGAAGACCCAGTCGAAGCCGAAGGCCTCCAGGAGCGCCAGCGCCGCCACCGTCGCCCCCGCCAGCCCGCCCAGCGAGCCGCGGCTCGCCATCGAGCGGATGAAGACCCCCTCGTCCTTGTGGTGGCGCATCATGCGGATGCGGTCCCCCAGGATGGCCCCGCCGGTGAAGGGCGAGCTGGGGTCGACGGCCAGCACGGCCACGGTGTCGCCGCGGGCGCGCACGGCCTCGATGAGGCGGTCGGCCAGGGTGCTCTTGCCGGCGCCGGGACTGCCGGTCAGGCCCACCACGCGGGCGTGCCCCTGCCCGCGGGCGGCCTTGAGCAGCTCCTCGCCCTCGGGCAGGCCCGACTCGACCCAGGTCAGCGCCCGCGCCAAGGCGCGCCGGTCGCGTTCGTGAAAGGCGCGTACAACGTCCATCTACGGATGCACGAAGACGGGCACCTGCGCGCGCTCGAGGACCTCGCGGGTGACCGAGCCCATGAAACGGCTCTGCCGGCTCTTGCCGATGAAGACGGCGTCGACGTCCTCCTCGGCCACGACCTGGCAGATGGCCTCGACCGGCTTGGCCTCCTTCAATAGCGGCCGCGCCCCGTAGGGCGAGGCGAACTCGTGCAGCTGCTTGGCGAGCTGTTCGATCAGCGCCTGCCGCTCCTCGATGTAGCGGGGGTCGGGCATGTGGATGGGAATCGGCGGCTCGGCGATGGGCTCGACCGAGTGCATCAGGGTGATGCGCGCGCCCACGGCGTCGGCGATCTTCTTGGCGAACTCGAGCGCCCGCCGCGAGGGGTCGGCCAGCGCGGTGCTGACCAGGAAGTGCTTGAAGGGCCGGACCTCGATGCCCGCGCGGGTGGCCACCACCGGCTTGCCCGACACCTCGATGACGCGTTCGGTGATCGAGCCGAGGATGCGTTCGAGCAGGGTATCGGCGCCGTGGGTGCCCATGGCGATCAGGTCCACGTCCTTTTCCTTGGCGTACTTGAGGATGACCCGCAGCGGATGCCCCACCTCGAGGTGGTGCTCGGCGTCGGGGTCGAGGGTCTGCAGGTGCTTGCGGGCCTCTTCCAGCGCCTCGTGCTGCGCCTGCTTCATCACCTCGCCCAGGCGCTCGGTCCAGTAGTCGCCGTAGATGGGCATCTGCGGCGTGGGTTCGAGGGTGTGGAGCAAAATCAGCTCCGCGCCGAGCGGCTCCTTAAGCTGGCGCACCACCTCGAGGGCCTTCATGGACGCTTCGGAAAAATCGGTGGGGTGCAGGATCTTCACTGTTCTCCTCCTTCGGCGATGCAGGCCACTTCGACCCGGACGTCGCGCGGCAGGCGGGCCACCTCGACGACGGCGCGCGCCGGATAGGGTTCGCGGAAGTGCCGGGCGTAGACCTCGTTGAAACGGGCGAAGTCGTTCATGTCGGCCAGAAAGGCGCTGACCTGGACGACGCGGTCCAGGCTGCTTCCGGCGGCCTCCAGCACCGCCGCCAGGTTGCGGAGCGCCTGTTCGGTCTGGGCCTCGATGCCGCCGTCCACCAGCTCGCCGGCGGGGGTCAGGGGGATCTGTCCGGAGACGAAGACCATGCCGCCCGACCTCACGGCCTGGCTGTACGGCCCGATGGCCGCGGGGGCCCGTTCGGTTTGTACGCGCTGCATAGGCACCTCCTACCTGTTATTAAACAGCAGAACGAAGAGCAACAGCGCCACATAGACGATCAGGAAGATGAGGTCGCGCCACCGGTGCCAGAAGCTGCGCGGCCGGCCGGGCTCGATCACCTGGGTGTGTACGCTTTCGTCTTCCTGCCCCATGGCGAGCACGACGGGCTCGCCCCCTTCGAGCGGCAGCGCCCAGGGCGGCGGCGCGCGGTCTTCGGGGATGCGGTGCACGACGACGGCGACGACCGAGATGTTGTCGGGTCCGCCCCACTCGTTGGCCAGCTTGACCAGCCGCTCGGCGGCGGCGTCGGGGGGCATGGACTCGAGCACCTCCTGGAGCACCGCGTCCTCGAGCACGCCCGAGAGCCCGTCGCTGCAGATCAGGAAACGGTCGCCGGGCTGCACCTTGAGGCCGATCAGGTCCACCCGCGCCTCGGGAAACGATCCCAGCGCGTTGGTGATCACGTTGCGCCAGCGGTGGTTGCGCGCCTCGGTGGGGGTGAGCAGCCCCTGGCGCAGCCGCTCGGCCACCCAGGAGTGGTCCTGGGTCAGCTGGGTGAGCACCCCGTCGCGCAGCAGGTAGGCCCGCGAGTCCCCCACGTGGGCGATGAGGGCGTAGGGCAGGTCCAGCGCCAGCGCGGTGGCCGTGGTGCCCATGCCGCGCGACTCGGGGCGCTGGCCCGCCATGTAGATCGCGTCGTTGGCCTCCTCGAAGGCTTCGAGCAACAGGGTGGGGGAGGGGGTGTCCTCCTCGATGACCTCGAGGATGTTCTTGACCGCCAGCTTGGAGGCCAGCTCGCCCGTCCGGTGCCCGCCCATGCCGTCGGCCACGACGAAGACCCCTCCGCGATCGGTCAGCTTCTGGCCCACCGCATCCTGGTTGGTGGTGCGTTTTCGCCCCGGATGGGTCAGCGCGGAAGCCTCGACCGCGGGCGCTTCGGAGGGGCCGGACATAGCGAAATTATACGCCAACGAGGAGCGGCTACGTTTTCGATTTCAGCCGCGCTGCCTGGCCGGGGTTCAAAATGTTCTTCCATTACCTTATCGCGGCCTTCGAATTCGTATAATTGAGTTCGCAGTAACAATCACGGAGGTGGCGAATGAAAACCCTGAGGTACGTTGCGGTTGCGTTGTTGGCGGTAGCGATTGGAAGCGCTACCAGCGCGCAGGGCGTCACCCTGCGCATCTCGTGCGGGGCCGTCGGTCAGGAGCTGGAGCTCTGCACCGAGGGCACCCAGGCCTGGGCCCAGAAGACCGGCAACAAGGTCGAGGTGGTTTCCACCCCCAACTCGACCACCGATCGCCTGGCCCTCTATCAGCAGCAGCTGGCCGCGGGGTCGTCCGACATCGACGTCTACCAGATCGACGTCATCTGGCCCGGCATCCTCTCCGACTTCTTCGTCGACCTCAACGACTACGTCTCGCCCGATCTGGTGGCCAAGTTCTTCCCGCGCATCGTCGCGGCCAACACCGTGGACGGTCGGCTGGTGGCCCTGCCCTGGTTCACCGACGCGGGGCTGCTCTACTACCGCACCGACCTGCTCGCGAAGTACGGCTACTCCGCGCCGCCCACCACCTGGGACGAGCTGGAGCAGATGGCCGCCAAGATCCAGGCCGGCGAGCGCAAAGCCGGTAACGGCAGCTTCTGGGGCTTCGTCTTCCAGGGTAAGGCCTACGAGGGGCTGACCTGCGACGCGCTCGAGTGGGTCTTCTCCTACGGCGGCGGCACCATCGTCGACAAGGACGGCAACATCACCATCAACAACCCGAACGCGATCAAGGCCATCGACACCGCGGCCCGCTGGGTGGGCAAGATCGCGCCTCCGGGCGTGACCAGCTACCAGGAAGAAGAGGCCCGCGGCGTCTGGCAGGCGGGCAACGCCGCCTTCATGCGCAACTGGCCCTACGCCTACTCGCTGGGCAACAGCGCCGACAGCCCCATCAAGGGCAAGTTCGACGTCACCGTGCTGCCCAAGGGCGGTCCGAACGGCCAGCACGCGGCCACGCTGGGCGGCTGGCAGCTGGCCGTCTCGCGCTTCAGCAAGCACCCCAAGGAGGCCGTGGACCTGATCGTCTACCTGACCGGCTACGCCGAGCAGAAACGCCGCGCCATCAAGGGCAGCTTCCTGCCCACCCGCCCCGCGCTTTACAAGGACGCCGACGTGCTTGCGGCCAACCCCTTCATGGGCAAGCTCTACGACGTCTTCGTGAACGCGGTGCCGCGCCCCAGCGCTCAGACCAAGCAGAAGTACAACCAGGTCTCGAGCGCCTTCTGGACCGCGGTACACAACGTGCTCGTCGGGCAGACCGACGCGACCACCTCGCTGAGGATGCTCGAACAGCAGCTCAAACGCATCAAAGGCAAGGGTTGGTAGACCTCTCGGCCCCGCCGGCCGCGGCCGGCGGGGCCCCCTTTTGGAGATCGTCGTGGCCCAGCACAGCCGACTCGCCGCCCGGCGCACCCGCACCGCCTGGTTCTTCCTGCTGCCCAGCCTGCTGGTGCTGCTCGTGGTGGCCGCCTACCCCCTGTGGCGGACGTTTCAACTGAGTTTCTATCAAGTCAGCATTCTCCAGTTTCCGCTGCAGCCCGAATGGGTGGGGCTCGAAAACTACCGCTACCTGCTCGCCGACTCCTACTGGTGGATCAGCCTGAGGAACACCGCGGTCTTCACGGTGGTTTCCGTCGCCTTCGAGACCGTCCTGGGCCTGGGCATCGCCCTGGTCGTGAACGCCAACTTTACCGGGCGCGGCCTGATGCGCACGGCCATGCTGGTCCCCTGGGCGATCCCCACCGTGGTCAGCGCCCAGATGTGGCGCTGGATGTACAACGACGTCTACGGCGTCGTCAACGACCTGCTCATGCGCGCTCATCTGATCGCCCAGCCGCTGGCCTGGCTATCGGACCCGCAGCTGGCGCTCCCCGGCATCATCGCCGTGGACGTCTGGAAGACGACGCCGTTCATGGCCCTCCTGCTGCTCGCGGGGCTGCAGTCGATTCCCCGCGAGCTCTACGAGGCCTCGACCGTCGACGGCGCCAGCCCCTGGCAGCAGTTCTGGCGCATCACCCTGCCGCTTCTCAAGCCGGCGCTTTTGGTGGCCCTCATCTTCCGCACCCTCGACGCGCTGCGCGTCTTCGACGTGATCTACGTGATGACCGGTACCAACCCCACCACCATGAGCATGTCGGTCTACGCCCGCCAGCAGCTCGTCGACTTCGGCGCCCTCGGTTACGGCTCGGCCGTATCCATGGGCATCTTCCTGATCATCGCCCTCTTCGCCGCAGCCTACCTGGTGAGCCTGCGGGTGGAGCTCGACTAGGAGGTGACGATGCGCCTGCGCCACAGGATCGGACGCGTGCTCTTTTACCTGCTGCTGGCGGTCATTCTCGTCTACCTGATCTTCCCCTTCTACTGGGCGGTGGTCAGCTCGCTCAAGAGCCCGCAGGAGCTGTTCGCGACCCCGGTGCTCTACTGGCCCGAGCATCCACGCTGGCAGAACTACGTCGACGTCTTCACCCAGCAGCCTTTCGGCCGCAACCTGCTCAACTCCACCATCGTGGCCGGCCTGACCACGCTCCTCTCGCTCTTCGTCGGCTCCACCGCGGCCTACGCCCTGGGGCGTTTTCGCTTTCTGGGCAAGCACACCGTCTTCTACGCCATCCTTTCGGTTTCGATGTTTCCCCAGATCAGCGTCCTGGGCGGGATGTTCGTGCTGATTCGCAGCCTGGGGTTGTACAACACCTGGTGGGCGCTCGTCCTGGCCTACATGATCTTCACCCTGCCCTTCACCATCTGGGTGCTGACCAGCTTCATCCGCGAGATTCCCCGCGAGCTGGAGGAGGCCGCCTACGTCGACGGCGCCAGCCCGATGCAGGTCCTGCGCATCGTGCTGCTGCCGCTGATGGCGCCGGGGCTGGTGACCGCGGGGCTTTTGGCCTTCATTCAGGCGTGGAACGAATTCCTCTTCGCCCTCACCTTCACCATCGACAACTCCGCCCGCACCGTGCCGGTCGCCATCGCCCTCTTCAGCGGCGCCAGCCAGTACGAGCTGCCCTGGGCGCAGATCATGGCGGCCTCGGTGATCGTGACCGTGCCGCTGATCGTGCTGGTGCTCGTCTTCCAGCAGCGGCTGGTTTCGGGCCTGACGGCGGGGGCGGTCAAGGGATGATCGCGGTTCTGGGCGAAGCGCTGGTGGACCTACTGCCGGCGGGGCGGCCGGGGCTGTGGCGGGCCCAGGCCGGCGGTTCCCCGGCCAACGTGGCCTTGGGTCTGGGGCGGTTGGGCGTTCCGGCCCGCTTTTACGGCGGCCTCTCCCGCGACGGCTGGGGCCGCTGGATCCGTGACCGGCTGCGCGCGGCCGGGGTGGAGGCGGCCGGCCCCTTCAGCGAAGACCCCACGCCGCTGGCCCGCGTGGAGGCGGGGGCGGAGGACGAGGCGCGCTACCGCTTCTACCTGCGGGGTACGGCCTTCGAGGCCGTGGACTGGCCGCAGCCCGAAGAGGGCGTGCGGGCGGTGCACACCGGGTCGCTGGCGGCGGCCCTGGCGCCGGCGGCGGACGAGGTGTGGGGGTGGCTCGAGCGCCTGGAGGGCGCCTTCGTGAGCTTCGACCCCAACGTGCGCCCCGGCCTGACGCCGGCGTCGTTCCGCGGGGTCTTCTGGGAGCGGCTGGACCGCTTCGACCTGGTCAAGCTGAGCGTCGCCGACCTGGACTGGCTGGCGGCGGGCGGGGACCGGGACGCCGCCTTGGCGCGGCTGCGTGCGGCGGTGCCCTGGGTGGTGCTCACCCTGGGCGCCGGCGGTGCGGCGGGGTTTTACGAAACCCACGAGGTGCACGTGCCGCCCCCGCGGGTGCGGGTGGTCGACACGGTCGGCGCCGGCGACGCCTTCACCGCGGGCCTCCTCGCCTGGGCGGAGGCCGCCGGGGTCGTGGACGGTGCGGCGCCGGACCGGGAGGGGCTCGCCGCGGCGCTGGTCTTCGCCTGCCGGGTGGCGGGGCTGACGCTCGAGCGCCCCGGGGCCGACCCGCCGACGCGGAGGGAGCTGGACGAAAGAGGGGGCGAGGTATGCGAAGCGTAAACTTCGACGGCTACCGGTTGGAAGACGGCGTGCTCTGGTTGCAGGGGGCTCAGTCGCAGGCGCGGCTCGAGGCCTACGCGGGGGGGTACTGGCGGATGCTGGTCTGGCACCGCGCGCGCGACGCGCAGAAGGGCAGCTGGGTCGTCCGGCGGCCCGACGCCCTGCCCATCGAGGCCGAGCCCACACCCGCGGGTCTGAGGCTGCGCGCCGGCGACGCCGAGCTGCGGCTCACCCTCGCCCCCTTCGCGCTGGTCTGGGCGGGGCTCGAGTTCGCGGACCTGCAGGTCGGCGAGCTGCCCACCTGGACCACCGACGCCGCCGCCGTGGCCGAGGCGGTGGCGGGCGTGGGCGCGGTGCGCGAGGTCGAAGACGGCCACGCCCTGGGCGGGGGCTACGCGCTGCACCTGCACGAGCGCGAAGGACGGCGCTACTTCGGCCTGGGCGAGCGTACCGGCTTCCTCGACAAGAAGGGGCGGCGCTGGCTCAACTGGACCGCCGACGCCTTCGAGCAGCAACCCAAGGACGACCCCCTCTACCAGGCCCACCCCTTCGTGATCGCCTTCGACGGCGGCCGCACCCGCGGGGTCTACCTCGACGAGAGCTGGAAGAGCCTCTTCGACCTGGCCGCGCGCGAGCCCGGCCGCAGCCGCATCGCCGTGGAGGGGCCCACCTTCGACCTCTGGCTGGTGCCGGGTCCCGAGCCGGCGGCGGTGCTCGAGCGCTTCACCGCGCTGGTGGGCCGGCCCTGGCTGCCGCCCCTGTGGGCGCTCGGCTACCACCAGTGCCGCTGGAGCTACCCCGACGAGGCCGCGGTGCGCGAGGTGCTGGCGGGTTTCCGCGAGCACGAGCTGCCGCTCAGCGCCCTCTGGCTCGACATCGACTACATGGACGGCTACAAGGTCTTCACCTTCTCGCCCCACCGCTTCCCCGATCCCCCGCGGCTGGTGCGCGAGCTGGCCGAGGCGGGCGTGCGGGTCGTGACCATCGTCGATCCGGGCGTCAAGAAGGAGGCGGGCTACCCCGTCTACGAAAGCGGGCGCAAGATCGACGCCTTCGTGAAGAACCGCCGCGAGGAGGAGCTGGTGGGCGAGGTCTGGCCCAAGCCGGCGGTCTGGCCCGACTTCTCCCGGCCCGAGGTGCGGCGCTGGTGGGGCGAGCAGCACCGGCCGCTCGTCGAGGCCGGCGTGGCCGGCATCTGGAACGACATGAACGAGCCGGCTGCCTTCGCGGTCGAGGGCGACGAGGTCTTCGGCATCGGCAAGACGCTGCCCTCCGACGCCCGCCACGGGGAGCGGCTGCACGCCGAGGTGCACAACCTCTACGGCCTGCTGATGAGCCGGGCCACCCACGAGGGGCTGGTCCACCTGCGCGAGGGGCGGCGCCCCTTCGTGCTCACCCGTTCGGGTTTCTCGGGCATCCAGCGCTACGCCTGGGTCTGGACCGGCGACAACGGCAGCTACTGGGAGCACATGGCCATGAGCGTGCCCATGCTGCTCAACCTGGGGCTTTCGGGCGTCGCCTTCTGCGGGGCCGACATCGGCGGTTTCCGCTACGACGCCGACGGCGAGCTGCTGGCGCGCTGGACCTGGCTGGGGGCCTTCTACCCCTTCATGCGCAATCATTCGGCCAAGACGAGCCGCCGTCAGGAACCCTGGGCCTTCGGCGAGCCCTGGCTGGGCCACGTGCGCGCGGCCATCCGCTTCCGCTACCGGATCATGCCCTACCTCTACAGCCTGGCCGAGGAGGCCGCCCGCACGGGTCAGCCGTTGATGCGCCCGCTCTTCTACCACTTCCCGGGCGATTCCGAGGCCGCGGCCATCGACGACCAGTTCCTGCTGGGGCCCGACCTGCTGGCGGCGCCGGTGCTGCACCCCGGGGCGCGCCGCCGCCTCGTCTACCTTCCGGAGGGCGGCTGGCGCGACTTTTGGACCGGAGCCGAGCAGGCGGGGCCGGCGTGGGTGGTGGCCGAGGCGCCGCTGGACCGCATCCCCCTGTGGCAGCGGGTGGGCGGCGCGCTGCCGCTCACCGCCCCCGAGCCGGTCGCGCAGGCGCACTGGGATCCGCTGATCTGGCGGGTGGCGCCGGCGGCGCACGTGCTCGGCTCGGCGTACCTGGACGAGGGCGAGGGCGACGGCGCGGGGCTGCGGGTGCGCCTGACCGGACGCTACGACGGCTCGCGGCTGCTGGTGACCCAGGAGCCCGTTACCGACGGGCGCGCCTGGCTCGAGCTGGTGGGAGCGGACGAACCCCGGCGCGCCAGCGCCCCCTTCGAATACAAGGACGGCCGCTTCCGCATCGAGCTGGCTGCGGGGGAGGCCTGGGTGGAGTGGTAGCCCGCCCGCGTCGTAGTCTTTAAGTACGGGCCGAGCCCGCACGAAGGCGAGGGCGAGATGCTGCTGGTGTTTGGTGAACTCTACGCTGAGCTGACGAACTCCGGAGAGGCCTGCCTGGAGGTGGCGCTGGGCGGGCCGCTGCTGCGCCAGGCCCTGGCCGCGCGCGCCGCCGGCGCGCGTACGCGTTTCTTGGGGCGCGTAGGGCGGGACGGGTACGGACGCAGCATCCGACGCATCGGACAGCACCACGAACTGGAGTGGGCGCTGCAGGAAGACGGCGAGCGTCCCACCAGCCTCTGGCTCGGCGGCGATCCGCCCGTGGCCTACCGGGCCGCGGACGCCCACCTGGAGCCGCCCGCCGAGAGTTTCTTCGAGGGCGGCCGGGTGCTCCACGCCGGCGCCTGGGCCTTTGGCATGGACCCGGCGCGCACCACCGCCGCCGAGGTTTTTCGCGAGGGGCTGCACCAGGGGCTGGCCCTCAGCCTCGACCTGCGCAGCGCCCGCTGGGCCCTGCGCGCCGACCTCGAGGAGGTGCTGCGCCCCTTCCTGCCGCTGGCGTACATGAAGGCCGACGCCGAGGCCCTGGAGGCTTTGGAGCTGCGCCCGGGCGAGCTCTTCCAGTGGGCGAACACCGTGCTGCTCTTCGCGCCCGGTAAGGTGCGGCGGATGACCCTCTTCGAGGAGGAAGACCTGGCGCTGCCTGCCGGGCTCCATCCGGACGAGGCCTACGGCCGCTTCCTCGCCGGCGCAAGCCGCGGGCGGGAGCCGGAGGCGGCCCTCGCGGCGGCCCTCGAAGGCGGCGACGGGACCCTCCGGCCCAAAGAAAAGGACGCGTGATACCGTGAAACCCGAACAAGCCTACGAAGCCCTGCGAGCCTTCCAGATCGACACCGCCTACTACCAGAGCCTGGGGGCGCTGGCCGGTTGGGACCAGCGCACCTACATCCCCCGCAAGGGGCACGCTCACCGCGCCCGCCAGTTCGCGGCGCTGGCGCGCCTGCTGCACGCGCGAAGAACCGATCCCCGCATCGCCGAGTGGCTGGAGGCGGTCGAGGGCAGCGACCTGGTGGCCGACCCCGAGAGTCCCGAGGCCGCGAACGTGCGCGAATGGCGCCGTGACCACGAACGCGCCGTGCGCGTGCCCGACGACCTGGCCGTCGCCCTGGCCCAGGCCCAGAGCGAGGGCGAGAGCGCCTGGGAGTCGCTGCGCGAGGCCGACGACTGGGCCGGGTTCCAGCCCTACCTGAAGCGGGTGCTCCAACTCACCCGCGAATACGCCGAGGCCGTAGGCTACGAGACCGAGCCCTACGACGCGCTGCTCGAGGACTACGAACCGGGCGAGCGCGCGGCGCGGCTGCAGGCCATGTTCGCGGAGCTGGGGCGGGCGACGCGCGATCTGCTCGAGCGCATCCGCGCGTCGGCGGTCCGGCCCCCGGTCGAGGTGCTCCACCGCAACTATCCGGTGGAGGTGCAGCGGGCGGTCGCCTACGAGGTCACGGGCCTTCTGGGCTACGACCTGGAAGGGGGCCGCATCGACCCCACGGCCCACCCCTTCGAACTCTCCGTGGGCCCCGGCGACGTGCGCATCACCACCCGTTACTACCCCGATTATTTAAGCGCCGCGTTCTTCGGCAGCGTGCACGAGGCGGGGCACGCCATGTACGAGCAGGGGCTGCCCGCGGAGCACTGGGGCACCCCCATGGGCCAGGCCGTCAGCATGGGGGTGCACGAGTCGCAGTCGCGGATGTGGGAGAACCTGGTGGGGCGCAGCCTGGGCTTCTGGCGCTTCTACTACCCGAAGCTGCAACCCCGCTTTGCGGCGCTTGCGGACGTGTGCCTCGAAGACTTCCACCGCGCGGTCAACGCCGTAAAACCCAGCCTGATCCGGGTCGAGGCCGACGAGGTGACCTACAACCTGCACATCCTGATCCGCTTCGAGCTCGAGCTGGCGCTCTTCCGGGGCGAGCTCGAGGTGGACGACCTGCCGGAGGCCTGGAACGCCAAGTACCGCGACTACCTCGGCGTCGTCCCGCCCAACTTCAAGGACGGGGTGATGCAGGACGTGCACTGGTCGGGCGGCATGTTCGGCTACTTCCCCAGCTACACCCTGGGCAACGTCTACGCCGCCCAGCTCTTCGAGGCGGCGCGGCGCGACCTGGGCGAGCTGGAGGAGGCCTTCGCCCGGGGGGAGTTCGCCCCGCTGCTCGCGTGGCTGCGGGACCGCGTCCACCGGCACGGCCGGCGCTTCCCGCCCCGGCAGCTGGTGGAACGGGCGACGGGCACCCCGCCGGGCACCGACGCGCTGGTTCGCTACCTGAACGATCGTTTCGGCGCGCTCTACGAGCTCTAGGAAGCCCGCCAGCTCGAAACGAGTCCACCCGGCCGCGCCGGCGGTGCGCTAAGCTGTAAGGCGAAGCCCTAACCACGCCGCCGAAAGCGGCGGAAACGAGAACGGGAGGTCGGTGTATGAAACGTATTGGGATTCTGCTAGCGTTCGTGTCCGCGCTCGCTTTTGCGGGCGGAGACCAGCTCGTGGTGGCCTACCAGGGCGGGGCCGTGACCCTCGACCCGCACCTGCGCAACGAGACCACCACCCTGTCCTGGCAGCACCACATCTTCGAAACCCCCTTCTTCTACGACCGCGAGGGCAAGGTGGTGCCGGTGCTGGCCACCTCGATCGAGAACACGGACCCCAACACCTGGATCCTCAAGGTGCGCCGCGGCGTCAAGTTCCACGACGGCACCCCGATGACCGCCGAGGACGTGGCCTACTCGATCCTGCGCGCGGCCACCCACCCCAAGTCGCAGATGAAGGCCTACGTGGGCAAGGTCGTCTCGGCCCGGGCGCTGGACGAGGTCACCGTCGAGATCAAGACCAAGGTGCCCGATCCGCTGCTGCCGGCGCACCTGGACCACGCCGCGGTCATCCCCAAGGCCTACATGGAGAAGGTCGGGGAGGAGGGCTTTCAGAAGCACCCCATCGGCACCGGCCCCTACAAGTTCGTGGACTGGCTCAACGCCGACCACCTGACCCTCGAGCGCTTCGAGGACTACTGGGGCCCCAAGCCCGACTTCGCCAAGGTGGTGCTGAAGAACATCCCCCAGGGGGCGACCCGCGTGGCCGGCCTGCTCTCGGGTGAGATCGACATCGCCGAGAAGGTGCTGCCGCAGGACTTCGCCCGCGTGGAGCGGTCGGGCCGCGCCACGGTCAAGCAGACCCCGGGCGTGCGCATCATCTACGTGGCCATGGACTACTGGCGCGAGTACGGCTCCGAGGGGCTGCCCGAAGGCGCCAAGAACCCCTTCCTCGACCCCGCCGCGCGCAAGGCCGTCTACATGGCGATCGACGAGGAGGCCATCGTCAAGAAGATCATGGGCGGGGCGGCGACCGTGGCCCAGCAGTTCCTGGCGCCGGTGCACGAGGGCTACTCGTCCAAGATCAAGCGCTTCCCCTACGACCCCGAGGGTGCGCGCAAGATCCTCGAGGATCTGGGTTACGGCGATAAGGACGGCGACGGCTGGCTCGAGCTGCCCACCAAGGACGGCAAGCGCGTTCCCTTCGAGCTGCGCATCGACGCCCCCAACGACCGCTACCTCAACGACGCCCAGATCGCCCAGGCCATGGCCAGCATGCTGCGCAAGATCGGCATCAAGGCCGAGGTGAACGCGGTGCCCAAGAAGGTCTTCTTCCCCAACATGACCAAGGGGCACTTCACCCTCTACATCGCCGGCTGGGGCTCGATGGACTCGATCAACACCATGCTCTCGATGTTCCACTCCAAGGACCCCGAAGGGCTCTACGGCCGCTTCAACCGTCAGCGCTACCACAACCCCGAGGTCGACGCGCTGATCGAGAAGGCGGCCAGCACCTTCGACCCCACCGAGCGCGACGCCCTCCTGCAGCAGGCCATGGAGATCGCCATGGTGCAGGACGTGGCCTACATTCCGCTGCACTACGAAAACGTGATCGCCGGCGTGGCGAAGGGCATCGACTTCTCGCCGCGGCCCGACGAGTACCTGCACGCTTTCGAGGCCAAGAAGCAGTAGCCCCCTCCCGGCCGGACCCCGTCGGGGTCCGGCCGGCGGGTTCGCCAACGGCGTCCTTCCATGCTGCGTTATCTGCTCGTTCGCACCGCACAAACCGTCTTCGCCGTCTTCGTCGTCGCCACCCTCATCTTCCTCGGGTTGCAACTCACCGGCGACCCGATGGAGAACCTCGCGCCCCCGGACATGAGCGCGGCCCAGGTCGAGGAGCTGCGCAAGGCTTACGGTCTGGACCGGCCCGTCTACGTCCAGTACCTGCGCTTCATGGGGCACCTGGCCCAGGGGGACCTGGGCATCTCCTTCCTCTCGGGCGAGCCGGCGCTGCGGCTCATCCTGCAGCGCTTCCCCACCACGCTCAAGCTGGTCCTCGCCGCGCTCTTCATCGCGGTCCTCCTCGGCCTGCCCATGGGGGTGGGCGCGGCCGTCCGCGCCGACACCCTTACCGACCGCACGCTGCGCTTCCTCTCGGTGCTGGGCATCTCGGCGCCCACCTTCTGGATCGGCATCATGCTGATCCTCATCTTCTCGGTCAACCTCGGCTGGCTGCCCTCCTCGGGGCTTTCCAGCTGGAAGCACTACCTGATGCCCGCGTTCACGCTCTCGCTCTACCGCATCGCCCTCTTCCTGCGCATGGTGCGTTCGACGATGCTCGACGTGCTGAACCAGGACTTCATCCGCACCGCCCGGGCCAAGGGGCTGGCCGAGCGGGTGGTGGTCTACAAGCACGCGCTGCGCAACGCCCTGATCCCCTTCATTACCGTCGCCGGGCTGCAGTTCGGCCACCTGATGGCGGGCGCGGTCGTCACCGAGAAGATCTTCGCCATTCCCGGCATGAACCGGCTGGCGCTCGACGCCCTCTACGCCGACGACCGGCCGGTGATCATCGCCTTCATCATCGTCGTCGCGGTGCTCTTCGCGGTCGTCAACCTGGTCGTCGACCTCTTCTACGCGATCATCGATCCGAGGGTCCGCTATGCTTAAGAAGCTGCCCTGGTTTCCCATCCTCCTGCTGCTGGCTTTCGTGCTGGCCGCGGTCTTCGCGCCCTACCTGGCTCCCCACGACCCCATGCAGGGCGACCTGATGATCTCGCAGATGCCCCCGGCCTGGGTGCCGGGCGGCGAGCCCGCCTATCCGCTGGGCACCGACGAGCAGGGGCGCGACGTGCTCTCGATCCTGCTCTTCGGGCTGCGGGTGAGCCTGGCCGTGGGGTTCGCGGCGGTGCTCCTCAGCGTGGCCATCGGCACCCCGCTGGGGCTGCTCGCCGGCTACGCCGGCGGCCGCCTGGGCGAGCTGATCATGCGGCTGGCCGACATTCAGCTGGCCGTCCCCACCTTTTTGGTGGCCCTGGTGGTGCTGGCGCTCACGGGCGGCGGCAGCGTGCTCAAGCTGATCCTCGTCATCGGGGTGGTGGGCTGGGCCAACTACGCCCGCCTGGTGCGGGGGGCGGTGCTCAGCGAGAAGGAGCGCGAGTACGTGCTCGCGGCCGAGGCGCTGGGGATGAGCCGCGGCCGCATCATGTTCCGCCACATCCTGCCCAACGTGCTCTCCGTCATCCTGGTTCAGATGTCCGTGGACGTGCCGCGGGTGATCCTGCTTGAGGCCACGCTTTCGTTCCTGGGAGTGGGCGTTTCCATCGAGACCCCGGCCATCGGGCTGATGATCCAGCGCGGCCTCGACTACATCTACTCGGGGGTCTGGTGGACGACGGTGCTCCCGGGGCTGGTGCTGGCCACGCTGGTGCTGGCCACCAACCTGATCGGCGACTGGATGCGCGACGCCTTCGACCCGCGCAGAAGGGCGACCTGACGTGGACCGGGCGGTGGTCGACTTCACCCGCAGGCTGGTGCAGACGCCCAGCCCCTCGAAGCGCGAGGGTGAGCTGGCTGCGCTCGTCGTGGCCGAGATGAAGCGCCTGGGCTACGACGAGGCCTACGTCGACGCCGCCGGCAACGCCGTCGGCCGCATCCGGGGCCGGGAGGAAGGGCCCGGCTGGCTGCTGCTCACCCACCTCGACCACGTGGACGTGGGCGACGAGGCCAACTGGCCCTACCCGCCTTTTTCGGGGCATGTCGACGAAGCGGGGCGGCTCTGGGGCCGCGGCGCGGTGGACATCAAGGGCCCGCTCGCGGCCACCGTTTACGGCACGGCGGCCGCGTGCGCGGAAGGTCCGCCGCCGCGCGACGTCTGGGTGGCCAGCGTGGTGCAGGAAGAACTGGGCGGGGCCGGCGCGGCGCGGCTGGTGCCCGAGCTTAAGAACCGGGTGGCCGCGGCGGTGATCGCCGAGCCCTCGAACCTGCAGGTCATCTACGGCCACCGGGGGGTGGCCCGGGTGCGCTTGGTCTTCGAAGGCTCCCCTCACCACGCGGCGCTTTCGCGCAGCGCCGACAACCCCAACTTTGCCCTCGCCCGCTTCCTCCAGCGGCTGGCCGTGGCCCGCCGTCACCGCGACCCGGTGCTGGGCGCGTCGTCGATCACCCCCACGACCCTGCACGCCGACACCGCCAGCGCCAACCGCACCCCCGGCCGGGTGACGCTGATCCTCGACTGGCGCACCACCGGCGAGACGCCCGCGGAGATGGAGGCCTTTCTGGCCGAGCTGGGCCGCGGCCTTGCGGTGCGCTTCGAGGTGCCGCCGCTTTGGGAACACGGCGAGCTCGAGAACACCCCCGGGGTGCGCACCGACCCCGACCATCCCCTCGTGCGACAACTGGAGCGGGTCCGCCGCGAGGTGCTGGGCCCCGGCCCCCGTCCTGGCCTCTGGGCCTTCGCCACCGACGGCCGCTACACCCACGCCTCCGGTATCCCCACCGCCGGTTTCGGCCCCGGCGACCCCACCCTGGCCCACACCGAGCACGAGTTCATCGAGGTCGAGCAGCTATTAGCCGGAACGCGTTACTACGCGGCGCTGGTAAAGGAAGAGCCGCAGCATTATTAACGATGCCTGGTTGCTTAAACGAAGATCGTGAGCCTAATATCTGAACGAGGTACAAAAAACTACGCCAAGGGCGAAGCTCAGCATCTTGGCGCATTTTCAAAGAAGACGCTTCCGCTTGAAGATATACGATGTAGATTGTACAAACAAGGAAGTATATAGGTAACTGTAATCCTCCTTGACAAACGGACAGGGGGGGGGGGGGGGGTAGCCTTAGCCTACAAACCTATAGGTTTGTAGGAAGGCGGTAGAAAATGACGGCTCGCTTTATGGCATACGGTATGGCAGCGCTGCTAGTCTTTTTAGCCGCGTGTAGCCAACCAAACTTACAGGTTCCTCCAAAGAGAGAAGCAGATAACGCTGCGAACGTGAATGAGGATACCACCAACAGCCATGACCTAGCAGGCATGGATCAAATTGCGCCGGGTGTATGGCTCAAGAGCACCAGCACTGATTTTTCAATTTCGCTCAGCCCTTTGGAATTTTCTGAGGCATCAATTAAATTGATGCATGATTTAAAGCGTGAAATGGAACCGCAATCTATGGGTTTGACGAACGACCCCAATGGGAATGCGCTGATAGAACCTATGTCAGCTAGTGACAGAAGGTCTGTCAGTCTCATGATTGACAAGGCAATCATGACTTATAACGCAGTTAAATCAGCTAAGGCCAAAGGTTTGTCAATAGCGCCCATGGGGTCGATAGTAATAAACGAAAGTGGGGGAGGGCGAAATCTAATATGTCGGTCGGGCGCATTTGCTTCGAACACCACATCGGCTCCAGGCGCAAAAGGCTCGGCTTGGGTCTCATGTGTCGGTTGGTTTTCTCCCGATACGAAGTCCAAGGTGTTCGTACGTGCCGGTAGTGACTCGGCTAGGGACGAAGATAGCGGTAGAGCCCGATCTAGCGCGTACAAGGTTATGTACCTCCATGATTCATACAGAAGTTGTTCATCAGTGGCTAGCGCTGAAGCATGGTACTGGATAGCGGGCTGGGTTAAGATATACCCTGCAAGCGCATACGCGAGTCATAACGGCTGCTAGATCGACGACAGACACATTACGGTAGGTTAGGAGTAGCTATGAATATAGACTTGACAGGAAGCCCGATGGAGGTTTTGGTAGGGCTTATAGCCGCGTTCTTCTGGCTGATCATGGCTGCCCTGCCTATTGGCGTAGTGGTGTACGTTGCTGTGCGACTTGCGCTGAGGGCGGAGCGCAATCGCGGAAGGCGCTCTGATAATTAAAGTGCGTGAGAATACATCGTTTTTACTCGCAATTGAATAGAGTTCAATAGATGACTACCCCTTAGGCCGGCTAGATAGTCGGCCTATATATTTGATTACACGGCACAACTTTTATGAACCTATAACGCGTCGTGTGTATTCTAGGTCACACAAAGCGTTGTGCTGCGTTCTTGTTGGAGAGGCCCTTACATTTATTGGCGGAGAAGGCGGTGCGCTTGTAGATGGACTCGTAGAATCAACAGTAATTTCCAAATCGATTCAGGCTGCGACCAGTAAGTTGAAGGATGCAGTCAGGGCCGGAATAGTTGGTGGCGGGCTCTATCTTAGCTGTGGTGAAATAAAAACACACCCATACGGCATTCGCGATTATAACGAGCAAATTGGCTACCGGCCCCACTATTACCACGAATGGGACGAATGGAACAGCTTTTACCAACGATGCGAAACCTGTAAGGAAGGCTACTTCGGCCCCGAGGTGTATTATTAATCGTGCTTTACCGCGTTTCTTTCGCAGGGGGCAGGCCGGCCTGCCCCCTGCCCTAGTTTGCCTAGGGGGTATACGTGGACAAGGATAGAGAGCAATCACACAATACAGACTCGGATCTGCTCGATGCGATGGAGCTGAGCTTCTTGGTGATGATGGTGTATTGGTTCAAGATTCTCATGCGGATTCCTTCCGACGTAGCCGTCGAGATCTACGCTGTAGTCGTTGGAATGACGCTGGTTGGCTGTTCACGCTGCAAGTATAGCCACACTTTAGCAAAGGCGGGATTATTCTCCTCCATCCTGTGGTTAGTTGTTAATTATATTTACTTTTATAATGTATCAATCCTATATGCTAGTATAATCATGATCGTCGAGTTGGCAGGGATATGGGGAGTGCTCTCCGTTTACAAAGCGCTCCGACGCTAGTCCCTATGTGCAACCAAGCCGCACATGTTCGGCCAGCAAGCGGCTCGGTGTGGCTGCGCCCTTACTGTCAACGGCCGCTACACCCATGCTTCCGGCATCCCCACCGCGGGCTTCGGCCCCGGCGACCCCACCCTGGCCCACACCGAACACGAGTTCATCGAGGTCGAACAACTGCTCTCCGGGGCCTGCTATTACGAGGCGCTGGTCCAGCAGGCGCCACAGCTCTGACACTCCGACAGCCAAAGTCGCAAAGCAGAACCTGGGTATCTGAACGGAGTACAAGGAATGCCGATTTCTGCGTATAGCGCAATATTGGCACAGCTCCACAGTAGGTGCTACCGCCGAAAGATATACGATGTATGCAGTACAAACAAGCAAGTATATTATACCCTGCAATAAGCCTTGACAAATGAACTGGGGGGGGGGGGGGGGTAGTGTCTGTATACAAACCCACAGGTTTGTGGAAAGGGGCGCGAGAATGAAACATAAACTATCAATACTTGTGTTGGTAGCGGCGATCCAAGCGCTGCTCTTTGCAGGTGTCGCTCAAGCACAGGCATCAAGTCAGCTGGACCCTTCAAGCATTGTTAAGAAAACAAAAACCGGCCAAGAGTATCGCACCGACGATGAGTTTACGCCAGGCAACGGAGGCAACGGATGCTCACATCTGAACGCCACAGTTCGCACCGATGAGGTGCGTCCTGTGTACATCAACAATTACAATGGGTGGGCCTACGTAGGATGTAGGATTGCAGTAGAACTCATAGATGAGTTTACCTCCACCGGCAAGAGTTGGATGTCGAAGACGGCGGGGGCTGCCGTCGCTGAGGCTATTGATGATGTAGTATGCGGCGAGTTAAAGAAGCATGTATACGAAACGGGTTTTGATCTCGTGCGGACCTTTGAGGGCTATGAAAGGAAATACGAAGTGTACAAGGGTGAGCCGTACGAATCTACAGACGGAGACTGGATTTGTGTAGCCAAGCTGGTTCGTACGTACTGGGAGAGTGAGTGAGCCATAAGGGCGCGCCGGCGACGATGGGGACCACGAACCAACGCGTCTTCAGCTTACTAGCTAGCTACCTTAACGGGCTTTTAGTTGTTGCCTTCGTGGGGGCTGCAAACCGCGTGGTTTGCGGCCCTGCTGAAACCTGCCATAATTTTTTATTTATAGCACCCTTTGCTATTTCTGTGTTGGTTGTCTCCCTTTTAGTGAGCTTGTTACTAGTGCTAATACGGGATGGCATGAGGTTTTTGCCGCTGCACATCCAAACCTTTTTCTTGGCAGCCTTCACTGCGGGCTTAGCTGTCTTGGTGCTGGTTGCATTTTACAGGTACGCTCCGATACACTTTGCGGACACGCTATGGTTGTGGATCGTGTTTCCACTCGTAGCGGGCTTGTCGTTTTGGGCTCTGTTCCTCTCTAAGGAAGTACGCCGTGCAGTTGAAGCGCTTTTAGTGGAATAACCACGCTTCCCTCACAGTTTCTGGCGTCGACGATCACGTTTCCCGAACAGGCAGCACATTAGCACTGTATCGGTCCACCGGTTACACCCTGGCCCGCACCGAACACGAGTTCATCGAGGTGGAGCAGCTGCGGGCCGGGGCGCGTTTCTACGCCGGGCTGGTTCAGGAAGCGCCGACGCGGGCCTGACGGTGGTTCATCCAAGCGGCGGGGCGGTCCCTGGGCATAGTAGAATACGTACAAGCTAGATTTTAGGAGGTGGTTCGTGAACATCGATTTTTCGGGTGGGGCGCTGGGCGCGGTGGTGGGCGCGTTGATGGCGCTGCTGCTCATGATCTTGGCCGCGCTGCCCATCGGGATCGTGGTCTACTTTGCGGTTCGGCTGGCGCTCGCCAAGGAGCGTGAGGGCGCTAGGCGGTCCGGCGCGCCGCGCGAAGACGGCGACAGCGCGCGCTAGCCGCTTCGCGGATACCGCGTCGGCTCACCGGTCCGCCTCTGGTTCCGCCTGCTTGACAGATGTAAGTAAGTAGTTATATACTTAAGTCGAAAGAGGAGGTGAAGGTGATGAAAAACACGCTGGAATGGGTGAACGTGGTACTCGGCGGCTGGCTCTTCCTCTCGCCCTGGATCTTCGGGTTTACCGGTAACGCGGGCGCGGCCTGGAGTGCGTGGATCATCGGCGGCGTGGTGCTGATCCTCGCGGTCTGGGCGCTTTCGGACAAGGGCGTCTGGGAAGACTGGGTCAACGCTCTGGCGGCCCTGATCGGATTCTTCACGCCCTGGTTTGTCAAGTACACTTCTCTGGGCGCTGCTTCGTGGAACATGTGGATCCTGGCCGTGGCCATCTTCGTGGTCGCGCTCTGGGCCGCGTACAGCCCCACCATGAAGACGACGACCTGAGGTGCGAGGGGAAAAGGGGAGGGGGCTCGGCCCCTCCCCTTTTCGTATCGTTACGTACTGGTAGGATGGCGAGGAGGTTTGCGATGCGTAAGTCGACGCGGCTACCCACCTCCGAGCGTCGGAAGCAGATCGTACAGGCGGGGCTCGAGCTCTGCCGAAATCACGGCATCTCCTCGCTGCGCACGGAGAAGATCGCGCGCAAGATCGGCGTGACGCCGGGCGCGCTGTTTCGCCACTTCCCCTCCAAGGCCGCGATCCTGCAGGCGATGGCGGACGAGCTGCTGGACCGCCTCGAGCGCGCCACGCCTCCGGACGACCTGCCGCCCTGGGAGTGGATCGAGGCGTTCGTGACTGGGCGGGTGCGCACCCTCAAGGAAGACCCCGAGGTCCGACTGCTCTTTTCCGACGGTTTCCTGGTGGCGCTCCCCGAGGAGGCCCGCTCCGAGGTGCACCGTTCGTTCCTCGAGGCCTGGGAGCGGCTGAACGCTCAGCTGCGCCGCGCGCAGGCTCAGGGGAAGGTGCGGCCTGACCTGGAGGAGCACGAGCTCGCCGCCGCGGTGGTGGGGCTGGTGCAGGCGGTGCTGCACCCGCCGCTCGCTGACCTGCCCGAGTGGAGCACCCCCGAGGCGGTCTGGGCCACGGCGAAGGACCTGCTCACGGTGCGCGAAACCGCGGCGCTGAGCTAGCCCCGAACCCGAAGCAGCCTCCCGGAAGGCGTCCCTCTGGGAGGCGTCGTCTTTGATTTACGGCTCGGCGAGGGGCGGCGCTAGTACCCGCCCAGCAGCCCCCGACGCTTGACCGCGCGCACCGCGAGGCCGAAGACCCAAAGCCCCAGGGCCAGGTAGACGAGGCCGCCAGCGAGGCTCAGGCCAAAGACGACCGGGTCAAAGGCCTCGCCGCGCGCTAAAAGCGCCCGCAGCTGGCCGGCCCCGGTGGTCATGGGCAGCAGGTAGCCGGCCGCGCGGAAGAGGCCGTGCAGCTGCTCGAACGGGGTCATGATCAGGAACATCAGGACGAACTGGAACAGGTTGAGGAAGGCCTGGATGCGCTTGAAGTAGAGCGCCAGCGCGCCGAGCAGGAAGCCCAGGCCGTAGGCGCCGAGGAGCACCGTGGCCAGCGGCGCCAGCGCCGTCCAGGAGAAGTCGAGCCGCACGCCGGTGAGCAGCATGATCAACCCCAGGATGCTCAGGTTGAGGCCGAGGGTGAGCAGCAGCCCGGCGACGTTGCGGGCCAAGTAGACGCGGCCGGGGCCGAAGGGGCTGAGGAAGACCTGCTCGAGGGTGCCCTCGCGCGCCTCGTTCATCAACCCCCAGCTGAGGTCGCCGATGGCGAAGAGGGCCAGCGTCCAGAGGACGTAGCCCACGACCAGCGCGTCGAGGCGGTCTCCGAACTGGGCCGTGGGGCCGGCGATGTACTGCGCCCCCAGGAAGAGGCCGTAGAAGATCATCGTGATCACGATCAGCTGCCCCACCATCTCCATGGGGTAGCGCCGCAGCATCAGCAGGCTGCGCTTGAACTCGACGCCGATCACCCTAAGCATGCGCTTCCTCCCGCACGAGTTTCAGGAAGACCTCGGTCAGGTCGGCGCGGTCTTTCTCCACCCGCAGGACGGGCAGCGGGCGCAGCGCCTCGAGCACCGCCCAGAGCCCTTCGGGCGAGCCGACGTAGACGATGCGGCCGTTCAGGGGCTGGGCGCCCAGCTCGGCGAGGCGGGCGCGGCGCGCTTCGCCCAGCTCGCCTTCCACCTCGATCTCGTACTGGTCCCCGGAGAAACGGGCGAGCAGGGTGGCCGTGCGGTCCTCGGCGACGATGCGCCCCTCGCGGATGATGGCCACCCGGTGCGAGAGCTGCTGGGCCACATCGAGCTGGTGGGTGGTGAGCACGATCGCCTGGCCCTCGCCGGCGAGTTCGCGAATGAGCTGCTTGACGGTCTCGGCGGCCTCCACGTCGAGGCCCAGCGTGGGTTCGTCGAGGAGCAGCAGCGCCGGCTCGTGGATGAGGCTGACCGCGATGGCCAGCTTTTGCTGCATGCCGCGGGAGAGCTGCTGGGTCAGGGCGTTTTGCTTGTGGGTCAGCTCGAAGCGGTCGAGCAGCGCCCTGCCCCGCCGGCGGGCGGACGCCGCCGTGAGCCCCTTGAGCACGCCGAAGTACTCGAGGTTTTCCAGGGGCGTGAGCCGCCAGTAGACGTTGCGGTTGCCCTCGAGCACCGCCCCCAGCTGCCGGAGCGCCCAGGGGTCGCGGTGGGGGTCGCGCCCCGCCACCCGCACCGAACCAGCGTCGGGCCGGATCAGGCCCGCGATCATCTTGATCGTGGTCGTCTTCCCGGCGCCGTTGGGGCCCAGGAAGGCCAGCACCTCCCCGCGCTCCACCCGCAGGTGCACCCCGGCGACGGCCCGGGTGGTCTTGCCCCGGCTGCGAAAGGTTTTTTCGAGGCCTTCTGCAACGAGTACAGCCACGCTCACCTCCGGTTCTCAGTCAGTGTAAACCGGAGCTTTAGAAAATGTCAAGCAAAGGTTTACGAATATTGTTTCACGGCCTCGACGAAGGCCCTCGCCCAGGCGGGCAAGTCGCCGGGGCCGCGGCTGGTGATCAGGTTGCCGCTGATGACCACGGGTTCGTCCACGTACTGCGCGCCGGCGTTGGTCAGGTCGTCCTTGATCGAACGGTAGCCGGTCAGGCGCCGTCCCCGGATGACGCCGGCGCTGATCAGCACCCAGCCGGCGTGGCAGATGGCGGCCAGGGGTTTTCCGGCTTCGTCGACGGCGCGCACCAGCTCGAGCACCGCCTCGCTGCGCCGCAGACGGTCGGGGGCGTAGCCGCCGGGGATGACGAGGCCGGCCAGCTCGGACGCCCTCACCTCGGAGGCCGCGGCCGTGGCGCGGGCCATCCAGCCGCTCTTGGCCTTGTACCCCCGCGACTCGGGGCCGATGACCAGGGGCTCGAGCCCGCTTTCCTGCACCCGGTAGAAGGGGTAGATGAACTCGCGTTCGTCGAAGAGCTCCTCGATCAGAATCCCGACCTTCATGGGCACCTCCCTTTCGCAGTCTAGCTGCGCGGCAGGGGTCAAGCGCGGGTCCCGCACACTTTTTCCAAAAGATCGTGCAGCACGTTGGCGGTCAGCCCCCAGACGTCGTGACCGCGCCAGGGGTAGTGCCAGACCTCGCGGCGCAGGCCCCCGCGCTCGCGCAGCTCGCTCCAGGCGGGGGCCGCAGCCAGCTCCGCGAGCGGCACCCAGAGCACTTCGGCCACCTCGTCGGGGCTGGGGCGTAGGCGGGGCCGGGCATCGAGCCAGGCCAACACCGGGGTGACGTGGAAACCGTGGGGGCTGAGCACCGCCGGCAGCCGGCCCAGGGGGTGCGCCTGTCCGGGGTCGAGCTGCACCTCCTCCCAGGCCTCGCGCAGCGCTGCTTGCTCGGGGGTCTCTCCGGGCTCGAGGCGGCCGCCGGGGAAGGCGATCTGGCCGGCGTGGCTGGGCAGGTTGGCGGTGCGCACGGTGAGCAGCAGCCGCCCGTCGGGCGCGAAGGCGACCAGCACCGCCGCGGGCCGGAACCCCGCGGGCGCGGCCAGCTCCTTGGGCGGCGTGGCTACGGCTCGTTCGAGCAGAGCGCGGAGAGCCGCTCCCTGAGGGCAACCTCCGGGTTTTCCTCTCGCTCGGCGAATAGCTTGACCACCTCCCACAGCGCCGCCTCCAGGTCGCCGGCCGCGAGCGCGCGCGCCGCCGCTTCCCGGTCGCCCGCGAGCTCCAGTTTGCGCGCCAGCTCGTAGCCGCGCGCCAGCGCCGGCAGGCTGCGCGGCACCTTTTCGCAGGGGGATTGCGGCCCCCGCTTTTCTTCCTTTTGTTTCTCCCAGTTGGCCAGCACCTCTTCGGCGGTGTGGAGCTCGCGGTCTGCAAAGACGTGGGGGTGTCGCTCGATCAGCTTGTCCACGATGGCCCGTTCCACGTCGGCGTATCCGAAGGTGCCCTCCTCTTCGCCGATCACGCTGTGAAAGGCCACCTGCAGCAGCACGTCGCCCAGCTCCTCGGCCATCTTCGCGGGGTCGCCCTCCGCGATCGCGTCCACCGCCTCGGCCGCCTCCTCGAGCAGGTAGGGCCGCAGGCTCTCGTGCGTCTGCTTGCGGTCCCAGGGGCAGCCGTCCGGCGCCCTGAGCCGGCGCATCACCTCGAGCAGCTTCTCCACGGGTTTAGCTTAACCCCAGGTAGGCGAGGTAGGCCTGGACCCAGGACGCCCCCCACCACAGCGCGATCCAGCCCCCCAGGGCCAGGTAGGGCCCGAAGGGCAGCTTGCGCCGGCGGAAGAGCAGGCCCAGCACCGCGCCGGCGAAGACCGCGACCATGAGCGCCACCAGGAAGGGGCCGAAGCCCAGCCAGGCCCCCAGCATGCCGGCCAGCTTGACGTCGCCAAAACCCATGGCCACCGGTTCGTCGTCCTCGTCGTCCTCGTCCTCCTCCGGCACCAGCGCCCAGTAGAGCCCCCCGGCGAGCGCAACCGCGCCGGCGGCGAGGAGCGCGGCCCAGAGGCTTTCCACGACGCCCAAAGGCCGCATGCCGTAGCTGGCGACGACGACCCCCAGGACCGCCGCGCCCAGGGTGAGGGCGTCGGGCCAGGGGAGGGGGCGGCGTAGCAACAGGTTGATCGTCACCGCCAGCGCGGCGGCCCCCACCCCCCAGCCCCAGCCGAACCAAGCGGCCACCGCGGCCGCCAGGAAAACGTGCTCGAGCCCCACCGGGAACCCCGGCCGGCCGCTGGCGCCGCGCCGCAGCACCAGGTTGGCGAAGCCGCCGATCAGCGCCAGCAGCCCCGCGGCCGCGAGCGCCCCCCGCCAGGCCTCGCCCCACGCCACCGGGAAGGCCCAGAGCGCCGCGGCCGCGAGGCCCAGCGCCAGCCCTCCGTAGGTGAGGCCGTCGGGGAGGACGTAGTGGTCGATGTCGATGAACGAAAGCGCGATGAGGAGCGCCGTGAAGGCCCAGACCAGCACCAGCCCCGCGTCGGGAACCGGGTGCAGCCACGCGGCCAGGGCGAAGAGCCCCCCGGTCAGCGCCTCCACCAGCGGATAGCGCGCGCTCACCGGTGCGCCGCAGTAGCGGCAGCGCCCGCGACTGGCGAGCCAGCTGAGGATGGGCACCATGTCCAGCGCCCCCAGCCGGTGGCCGCAGGCGGGGCAGCGGCTGGGCGGATGAACCACGGATTCCCCTTTGGGCAGGCGGTAGACGACGACGTTGAGAAAGGACCCGATGACCGCGCCCAGGACGAAGCCAAGAAAGACGAGCATGCCCCATTCTACGGGGCCGCGCGCGGGCTCCGGCGTTATCGCGTGGATATAACCGTCCCAAAACTACACTTTTCTATCCCCCCAAACGGGGGCCCTCAGTTAGGGGTACCAAGGCGCATTTCGGCTGGCTACCATCAAGGTGTAAGACCAAACCGCGCAAGCGGAAACCAAGGGGGAATGAAGATGAAGGGAAGCAAGAAGAACAAAGGTTTCACTCTGGTCGAACTGGCGGTCGTGATCGTGATCATCGGTGTGCTGGCGGCGATCGCGGTGCCCCGTTTCCTGAGCACCACCGAGACCGCGGTCGACGCCCAGGTGCAGGCGACGGCGGACGCGCTGCGTTCGGCCTACTCGATCTACCTCGCGCAGAACCGCGGCACCAAGCCGACCTGCACCCAGCTGCTGAGCTCGGTGGACGAGATCCGCAGGACCGGTTCCAACACCGCGGTGGGCGTCCGCGACCCCAACCTGCAGATCCGCTGCGCGGGCAACCCCGCCTCCAGCGTGCGGGTGTACAACGCCAACGCCCGAACCTATAAGAACAACCGCCGAGCCTACGTCATCAACTTCCGCTAAGGAATCCGCACCGGGGGGCCAGCGCCCCCCGGTGCCCGTTTGGGGCGACCTTGCGCAAACGCGGATCCATCCTCCCCTTCGTGGTCGTGGTGCTGGCCCTGCTCTTCGTAGCCGGGCCCCTGGCCCTTATGGGACAGCAGCAACTGCGTGCGCTCCAGCTGGCGACGGCCGCGCGGCAGGCGGACGACCTGGCCTGGGCGGCGCTGGCCCGCGCACGCCGGGGCGGGGCGGCGCGACCGCTGCGCCTGCGCTGCCCGCCGCCCGGTGACGCGGCGTGGCGTTTCCGGTCGGTGCGCATCGGCGGCCGTCTCCTGGGCGAGTACGCGGCGCTGCCGCTGCGCGCTGCGCGCGGGCGCGCCGTCTGGTGCGTGGCCGGCCGGACGCTGGGCGGCCCCCTCAACGAGGGGCAGCGCGTCGAGGTCTACTACCGCGTCACCCTCGACCCCCGCGGCCGGCTGCTGCGGCGGGAGGCGCTGCGGTGAGGAGGCGCGCCGGCTTCACCCTGGTGGAGGTGACCGTGGCCCTGGTGCTCCTCTCCCTGGCCGCGGCCGCGGTGATCGCGGCGCTGCTGGGCGTGCAGCGCACCGCCTTCGAGGCCCGGCGGCTGGGCGTGCAGCTAGCGGCCCTGGAGAACGCCTCCGAGCACCTGCAGGCGCTGCGGACGCTTCCGTCGGGTGAGTCTTCCTGCCCGGGCGTGCGGCGGGAGGACTACCCGGAACTGGGCGGCTTCCGCTGCGTGGTTCGGCGTGCTCCCGGGGAGCGGGTTGTGGAGATCGTGCTCCTGGACGAAGAGGGCGACGTCTTCGCCGCCACCCTGGGGGTGCTGCGGTGAGGCGCGCGCGCGGGTTCACCCTGGTGGAGCTGGCGGTGGCTGGTCTGGTGGCCGCCGTGGTCGCCCTCATGGCGGCGATGCTCTTCGTGCCGGGCGTGCGCATGTGGCAGCAGTCGCAGCGCCTGCTCGGCGAGCAGGGCGACTACCTGGAGGTGCGCCGGGCGTTCGTGGGCGACGTACAGCAGGCGGTGAGCGGGCGCGTGGTGCGGGGGCGGTTGCTCTTGCGGCGCACGGACGGCGCCTGGGCGTGCTACCGGTTTCGGGAGGGACGGCTCGAGCGCGCCGAATCCGCGACCCCCTGCCGCCGCGACGCCTTCGTGCCCCTGACCGTGCTGAGCGGCTACGACGGGCGCTTCGAGGTGTCGGGGGCCGCCGCGCAGCTGCGCTTCACCCGCCTGCCCGGGGAAGGCGGCCTGCCCGAGGTCTACGCGGTGTCCCGCGCCGCGGCCTCGCTCCGGTAAAATGGGTCCATCGCATGGCTGAGCTCTATTGCACCGCGCGTTCGCTGTTCCTCTACACGACCGAGCTGATCGAGCACCCCCTCGAGGGCGTGATCAGCGCCGGCGAGCCCGACTACGAGCGGCTGGTGTCGGAGGTGCGCGGTTTCCTGCGGGCCCAGCGGGTGCGCGGGCCGCTCTACCTGGGGCTTTCCAGCGAGTACCTGCTCCTGCGTACGGCCCTCTTTCCCGAGCTCGAGGGCTTTCCGCTGGCCGAGGCGGTGCTGGCCGAGGCCGAGCGCAGCCCTTTCTGGGGGCAGCACGAGCTGAACGTCGACTACGAGCTACTGGACGTGGTCGAAGAACACCGCCGCCGGGTGCTCTTCGCGGCCATGCCCGCGCAGGCGGCGGGGGTGCTGAGCCGGCGGCTGCGCCTCCGCCGGCTCGAGCCGCTGCCGCTCGCGGTCTGGCGCGCCTCGCTCGCGCAGTTCGCGGGGCGCGGGAGCTGGATCGTCCTGGACGGCCTTTCGAACAGCATGGCCCTTTTCGAGCAGGGCCGCCTCAGCGACTTCCGCCAGCTGGCCCACCCCCTGGACGAGGGCGGCCGGGCGCTGGCGGACGAGGTAGGGCGCTCGCTCCAGCTCTTCGGGCGTTACGAGCCCGTGGAGGCGGCCTGGCTCTTCGGCCTGCCCGAGCCGCCGCCCGTACCCGAGGGGCTGCCCGCGCACGAGGTGGTGCAGTCGGCCCAGCCCGCGGTGCTTAAGGCGGCGGCCTGGCGCCGCGAGCCTCCTTGGCTCGACCTGCGCCCACGCCGCCGCCGGCTCGGCGAGGGGCTGCCGCGCGAGGCGCAGCGCGCGCTGCTTTGGAGCTCGCTCTGGCTGGCGCTGGGCCTGGCCGGCTACGCGGCCCTGGGGGTGCAGCTGCGGCAGCAGCGGGCGCTCAACGCGGGGCTTTCGCGCGACATCGCCCGGCTCGAGGCTGCCCGTCCCGAGCAGCAGACGCCGTTGCCCGCGTGGGTGACCCCCGCCCTGCTGGAACGGGTGACCCGGGCGCTGCCGGAGGGCACCTGGCTCGACGGGGTTCAGGTCGACGAGTTCAAGCTGGTGCTGCGCGGTCGCGCCCTCGATCCCCGCAAGCCCCAGGTGCTGGCGCGCCGTCTCGCGGCCCCGCCCGCCTGGACTCAGTGGGACGCCGAGGCCGAGGACTACGTGTGGGAGGTGACCCTTGAGCTACCGCAGTAAGCTGGGCGAACTGCTCGTGCGGCGGGGGTACATCAGCGAGGCGCAGCTCCAGGACGCCCTCAGGGAGCAGGCGCGCACCGGCGAGCGCCTGGGCCAGGTGCTGCTGCGACGCGGCTACCTGAAGGAGGAAGACCTGGTGCGGGCGCTGGCGACCCAGCAACAGGCCGAGGTGGTGCAGCTGGGGCAGGTGGAGCCCGATCCCCAGGCCGTGGCCCTGGTGGACGACCGCTTCGCCCGCAAGCACCGGGTCTTCCCGTACCGTCTCGATGGGCACCGCCTCTACGTGGCCATGGCCAACCCCGGCGATCTCAAGCTGATCGACGAGCTTCGCTACATGACCGGACGCGAGATCGTTCCCCAGCTCGCCTCCGACTCCGAGATCCTGCACGCCCTGAACCGGGCGCTCGGGAGGGCCACGATCGAAGAGGTGCGGGCCGCCGCCCCGGCGGTCCAGGAGGACGCCCTCCCCGAAGCCGACGCCTCCCCGGCGGTGCGTATGGCCGACGCCCTGCTGCGCGACGCCATCGCCGCCGGAGCCTCGGACCTGCACCTCGACCCCAGCGAAAACGCCCTCGTGGTGCGTATGCGCGTGGACGGGGTCCTCCAGGAGCTGCGCCGCATCGTCAAGGAGGAAGCGCAGGCCATCGTGGCCCGGTTCAAGATCCTCGCCGGACTCGACATCGCCGAGCGGCGGCGGCCCCAGGACGGGCACTTTTCCTTCGTTCACGAGGGCAAGCGCCACGAGGTGCGCATCGCCAGCGTGGGGACGCTGTGGGGCGAGCAGGTGGTGCTGCGCATCATCTACCCCACGGCGGTGCGCATCGGGCTCGAGCAGCTGGGGATGTTCCGCCCCGAGCTGGAGAAGTTCAGCAAGCTGGTGCGCAGCCCTCACGGCATCCTCTTCGTCACCGGCCCCACCGGATCGGGGAAGACGACCACCCTCTACGCCGCGCTCGAGCACATCTACACCCCCGAGCGCAACTTCATCACCATCGAAGACCCGGTCGAGTTCCCGCTCGAGGGGATCAACCAGATCCCGGTGCAACCGCGCATCGGGCTGGGGTTCGCCGAGGTGTTGCGCGCGGCGCTGCGCCTTGACCCGGACGTCATCCTCGTGGGCGAGGTGCGCGACGCCGAGACCCTGGACACCGCGCTGCGGGCGGCCCTGACGGGCCACTTCGTGCTGGCCACCCTGCACGCCAACGACGCTCTCTCGGCGGTCAGCCGCCTGATCGAGATGGGGGCCGAGCGCTACCTGCTGGCCTCGACGCTGCGCGGCATCGTGGCCCAGCGGCTGGTGCGGCGGGTCTGCCCCCAGTGCGGCGACTGGCGACCCCTTACCGAGGAGGAGCGCTGGTTCCTCAGCGGGGAGGCGCCGCCCAAGGAGCGGCGCGGGGAGGGGTGCAGCTACTGCCGCAACACCGGCTACACCGGCCGCGTGGGGTTGTACGAGGTCTTCGCCTTCGACCGCGAGAGCCTGCGGATCGTGGGCGAGGGCGAGGGCGAGCCGGCGCTGCGGGCCTACGCCGAGAAGATCGAACACCGCACCCTGCGGGAGATTGGGCTGCTGCAGGTGCGCGAGGGGCAGACCACGGTCGAGGAGCTGATGCGGGTGCTGGGGATGCTGGAGGCCTAGATGCGCTACGTTTACCTGGCGAGCGACGAAAACGGGACCCGCACCGCCGAGGGGGTCATCGAGGCCGAAAGCCCCCAGGAGGCGCGCCGCCGGCTGCGCGAGATGGGGCTCTTCCCCCTGCGGCTCGCCCCCGCCGCCCGCCGCCGGCGCCAGCGCCGGCCCGGGAGCGGCGACCTGGTGCTCTTCATGGAGCAGTTCGCCACCCTGATCGGGGCGGGGGTGAGCCTGGTGCAGGCCCTGAACACCCTGAGCCTGCAAAGCCCTCACCCCACGCTGCGGCACGCCGCCCAGCAGGTGCGGGCCCGCATCGAGGGGGGCTCGGGGCTGGCCGAGGCCATGGGCGAGTTTCCCGAGGCCTTCCCGCCGATCGTCGTGCGCATGGTGGCCGCGGCCGAGCTGAGCGGCTCGCTCGAGGAGACGCTGCGCCGGGTGGCGCGCTACCTCGACGACGCCTTCGAGCTGCAGCAGAAGATCCGTTCGGCGCTTACCTACCCGATCTTCGCCATCGTCATCGTGCTGCTCGCGGTGGTGGCGCTGCTGGTCGTGGTGGTGCCCGTCTTCCAGAAGCTCTACGCCAACGCCGGGGCCGACCTTCCCGGCATCACCCTGGCCTTGCTGGCCGTCTCCGACGCGGTGCGGCGTTACGCGCCGGTGATCGTGCCGGGGCTGGCGCTGCTGGTCTGGGGGTTCGGGCGCTTCCGCGCCAGCCCCGCGGGGGGCTACCTGATCGACCGCGCCTTCCTGGGCCTGCCCCTCTTCGGGCCGATCGCGCACAAGAGCGGGCTCGCCCGCTTCGCGCGCACCCTGGCCACCCTCTACGCAAGCGGGATCAACATCCTCGCGGCGCTCGACGCCGCCCGCGATCTGGCCGGCAACCGCTACATCGCGGCCCTGATCGACGAGGTCCAGGAGCGCATCTCCAAGGGGGAGTCGCTCTCGCAGGCCCTCGCTCACGAGCCCGAGGTCTTCGTCCCCATGTTCACCCGGATGGTCAGCATCGGCGAGGAGTCGGGCGAGCTCGACCGCATGCTGGACCAGGTGGGGCACCACCTCGAGCGCGAGGTGGACCACACCACCAAGCGCCTCTCCAGCATGATCGAGCCGGTGATGACCGTCGTTCTGGGGGTGATCGTGCTCTTCGTGGCCCTCGCGCTCTACCTGCCGCTCTTCGAGCTCCCGGGTAAGGTGATGGGCCGATGAACGGAAGCCGCTGGTACGCCTGGCTGCCGACCCTCGTCTTCCTGCTCATGGCCGGATGGGTCGGGCTCTCCGCCTGGGAGCTGCGGCAGGCGCGGCTGGAGGAAGCTCGCCTGCGCGCGCGCTTCGAGGAGTTGCTGCAGGTGCCGCAAACGCCGCCGAGACGGGCCGAACCCCTCGACCCCGCGGCCCTGCCCGAGGTCTACCGCGAGCTCATCGACCGGGCGCTGGCGCTGGGGCTCGAGGTGCGCGAGGTCAACCCCGGCCTCGAAGACGGGCTGATCCTCGTCGAAGGCAGCTTCGCCGACGCCTACGCGATGCTCGACGCGGTGCGCGAACTGGACCGTCCGGTCTGGGTCAAGGGGCTGGAGATCGCACGCCTGGACGATAGCGGGAAGCGCCTCTCGGTGACCTACTCCCTGGGAGTGCGGATCGCCAACCCCGAGGACGCCGCGGGGGAACCGCCCGCCGACCGGGCGCCGCCTCAGTAAAGCGAAACAATCCAAAAGATTACACTCTGTTAACGAATCAGGAAAGTTCGTAAGCGGTTTTCTTGCCCACGAAGGCCGAGGACAACGAGCAGTAATAGGAGCGTGTTTCAACTACAAGGTGTTAACCTTGCGTTTATTTCTCCGTAATAGGGTACGATCGATAACAATGCGCGGATTCCTCCTCCTCTACGCCCACCAGGACCTCTCGGGTCTCCCGGCCCTCACCGCGCACGCCAGCGCCGCCGCGATGGAGTCCGTGGTCTTCCTTGACGCGCCCTTGCCGGCCTTTTCCGCGCGCGCGCTGGCGCCCCAGGTGGAGCTGCTCACCACCCCCAGGCCGCGGGGGCCGATCGTGGCGCTGCGCGCGCTGCTGCGCTTCGCCCGGCTCCGTTCGCAACCGGACGACGTTTTCGTCTTCGCGCCCGCCTCGGCGCGGCTTTCCGCGAGCGAGCTGAGCGAGCTCGTGACGCTGCTGCGCGCCTCGGAAGACCTGGTGGTGCTGGGCATCGGCCGGGGCAACGCCCTGGCCCCGTGGTTCTGGCCGCTGCGCCTGGGCGTGGGTGCCCGCCCGGCCACCCCGCGCGCCGCCTGGGTCTACCCCGAGACCCTGATGGCCCACCTGCTCGCCGTGCGCGCCGCGCACCTCAAGCGGCTCGCACTCTTCGATCCGGTGCTCGTGCGCGAGCACTCCGCCGCGCCGGTCGTGGACCTGGCCCTCAACCTGCGCCGCTTCGGCCTCACGCGCATGCGCTACCGCCTTCAGGACGCGGTGCGCAGCTGGGCCGGTCCGGTGGGGTACGTGGAGGCGATGCGCCAGGGGGCGCGTTCGCTGGTCTTCCACCGCAACCAGCCGGACCTGCCGCTGTACGAGGGGGCGTTGCTGCGGGCGCTCGAGCACGCCACCCGCCGCCTGCCGCAGGTGCGCCTCTTCGACGAGGCGGTCAAGTTTCTGCACGCGACCCCGCACATGGAGCCCCTCGCCCCCGCGACGCTGCTGCCGCTGGCGCTCAAGCGGTTGCTGGCGCGGGGCTACGTCGAGGGCGACCGCTTCGGCTACGCGCTGGGCATGCAGGCTTGGAGCGACCTGATCTTCTGAGCACCCGTGCTGCGGCTACCCCCGGGGGGTTGCGCCCTGCCGCGGGGTTTGTGTTAGTATCACCGGGATACGGTAAATACAAGAAGGTTTTTTAATGGAAGAGGTTACAAAAACGACCCACAACCCCCCGCACGGCCAGGCGTTGCCTCCGGTGCCGCCGGTGGCGCCTCCGGCTCCCGGCCCGCAGGCCGAAGGCGGCGGTTGATGCGTCGTTCGGTCACGCCACGGGCTTGGAGGCACCTTCTGCACATGTCGGTGAAGCTGAATCAGGCCAAGACGCTGGATGAGATCGCGGATCTGGGGTTGGAGTTCCTGTTGCGGCTCGCTCAGCTGGAGACGGGCTGGATGGTGATCGAAGAGGACGGCGGCTTCCGGCTGGCGGCGGCGCGCAACCTGCCGCCGGGGCTGGAGGCCGAAGGGCGCGCTTTGCTGGTCGAGGGGGCCTGCACCTGCCAGGAGCTGTTTGCCAGCGGGCGGCTCCAGGCCACCGGCGAGTTCCTGGCCTGCGAGCGGCTGGAGCGGGTGATGCGCGCCGCGGAGGGGCGCTCCGAGGAGGAGCGCCTGCGGCTCACGGGCGGGCTGAACCGCCACCTGAGCATCCCGCTGATGGCCGGGGGTGAGCGCCTGGGTGTGGCCAACCTCGCCTTCCCCGAGGGGCGCACGCCGCCGCGGGAGCTGTACCAGGTGCTCACGCTGGCGGGGGCGGCGTTGGGCTCGGCCATTCACCGGGGGCTGCTGCTCGAGCGGCAGCAGCGGGTGCGTTCGGAGCTGGAGGAGCGCCTGCTCGACCTTTCGCGCGAGCTGCTCAAGAGCGCCACCCTGGACGACCTCAAGCAGGTGCTGACGCTCGCGACGGCCTCGTTCGGCGCGCTGGCGCCGCTCGAGCTGGCCGTGCTCTGGCGCCCGCGCGGCAACGGCCTCCCCGAGGAGCTCGACGGTACCCACCGCATCCTGGTGCAGCGGCTGGAGGCCCCGCCGCGGGAGGCCGACCCCGACCCCTTCGCCCGCTGGGCGCACGAGCTGGAGGAGGGCGGCGCGCCCGCCGAGCCGACCTGGGAGGGGGCGGTGGGCCTCTTCCCGCTGCGCATCCGGGCCGCCGCCGTGCTGCCGTTCGTGGGCGCGCTCCTGGTGCGGCTCGAGGCCGAGCCCGAAGACCGCCGCCTCGCCAACTGGGCCTTCGGGATGGTCGCCGAGCTGATCGCCGCGGCGATCGCCCGGCTGCTCTCGCAGGAGCGGCTGCGCTACCTTTCGTTCCACGACCCGCTGACGGGGCTGCTCAACCGGCGCGGCTTCGTCGAGCACCTGCGCACCGCGCTGCCGCTGGCCGAGCGCGAGCGCTGGAAGCTGGCCGTGGCCATGGTGGACATGGACGACTTCAAGCGCTACAACGACCGGTTCGGCCACCTGGCGGGCGACCGGCTGCTGCAGCAGGCGGCCCGCATCATGCAGGAACACCTGCGCGCCAGCGACGTGGTGGCGCGGATCGGGGGCGACGAGTTCGCGATCCTGCTGCAGAACACCACGATCGAGGGGGCGGGGTTCGCGCTCGAGCGCATCCGGGCGGCGCTGCTGGAGATCCCCCACGCGGGGGCTTCCATCGGGGTGGCCTTCTTCCCCGACGACTCCCAGGATCCGGAGGAGCTGCTGCAATCGGCCGACCTGGCCCTCTACGACTCGAAGATCCAGAAACGGGTGGTCTTCGTCGCGCCCGGTCTGCGCGCGCGCTTCAAGCGCCGGGTGCGCCTGGAGAACGCCATCGAGGCGGCGCTGCGCACCCCGGGGCTCCCCGGCTTCGCGCTGCACTTCCAGCCGCGTTTCGACATGGAGCGGGGGCGCGTCTCCGCTTTCGAGGCGCTGCTGCGCTTCACCGGCCCCTCCGGCCCGGTCTCGCCGCTCGAGGTCTTCGCGGTCGCGGGCGAGCGCGGGTGGATGATGAAGCTGACGCACTACGTGCTGGACGGAGCCCTGGGCTTTTTCGCCGCCCACCGCGCGCGCATCCCCGAGGGGGTGCGGGTGGGCGTCAACGTGCCGCCCGCGCTGCTGGTCCCCGAGCTGCTGAAGGAGGTAAGCGCGACCCTCGAGCGGCACGGGCTCGACGCCGGAGCCCTGGAGATCGAGGTAACCGAGGAGGTCATCGCTCACGACGACACCCCCTGGAACGTCCTCGAGGAGCTGGGGCGGATGGGGGTGCGGCTGGCGCTGGACGACTTCGGTTCGGGCTTTTCCAACCTGAGCCGGCTGGTGACCCTCCCCATCCAGGTGCTGAAGCTGGACCGCAGCTTCGTCGACCTGCTCACCACCCACAACGAACGCGGCGTTCCGGCGGTTCGCGGCATCGTCGCCATGGGACTCGACATGGGGCTGGTGGTGGTGGCCGAAGGGGTGGAAACGGACGAGGCCCTCGAGCGGGTGCGCGCCGCCGGCGTCCGCGAGGTGCAGGGCTACGTCCTCTCGCGGCCCGTGCCTCCGGCCGAGCTGCTGGCGCGCAACTTCGCCTGAAGCTTGCAAAAGGGAGCGCTCCCGACTGGGAGCGCTCCGAACTCTGGCGGGCCCGAGAGGATTCGAACCCCTGACCTGCTGATCCGTAGTCAGCCGCTCTATCCAACTGAGCTACGGGCCCAAGCAAAGGTTAATCTACCCATCCACCGGGGGTTTGTCAAGGTGGGCGCGGCCCGGAAGCGCCGGCTTCGCGAACGGGTTCCCGATCAGCCGCCGACCCCGTAGTCCTGCCGCGCCACCTCGGCCAGGGCGGCACCGGCGGGGGTGGGCTCGAGCCCGAAGCGCTCGGCAATCTTGGAGCTGTCGAAGACGTAGGGGCGGTCGTACTGGTAGATCATCTCCACGCTTTCACGCACCAGGGGGTTGAACAGCCCCGCCAGCCGCGCCATCGGCCGCGTGACGAGCTGCAGCCGCGGCTCGACCCCCAGGGCCCGGGCGACCGCTTCCACCCACGCCTGCCCCGTGTGCGCCTCGCCGCTGGGCAGGTGCCAGACCTCGCCGTAGGCGTCGTCGCTCGCGCCCAAGAGCGCCAGCGCGCGGGCGGCGTCGGGCAGGTAGGTGAAGTTGTGGGGCTGTTCGGCCGAAGCGAACCAGATCGCCTTCTTCCCCTGGCTCAGGGGCTCGAAGGCGAGGAAGTTGAGCACCCCGCTCCAGGGCTTGCCGTAGCCGAAGAAGTCGGCGCTGCGCGCGATCAGGGCCTCGACCTCGCCGCGCTCCATGGCCTTGAGCAGCGCCTCGGCGATGCGCGCCCGCACCCGCCCCTTGCGGCTTACCGGCCGTACGGGGGTGGTCTCGGTCATCCGCCCCATCCGCTCGGGGTCGTACATGTAGACGTTATCGAAGAAGACCAGGCGGGCGCCGTGGCGGGCGCAGGCGGCGATCACGTTCTCCATGACCCGCGGCCAGTCGCGTTCCCACACCGCGGCGCGGTAGGGGAGGCCCACGGTCAGGTAGCAGACCCGGCTGCCCCGGACGGCGCGGTCGGTCGCCTCGGGATCGGTCAGGTCGGCGGCCACCGTTTCGGCCTCGCCGTACGGCTGGGGGTTTCGGCTTACGAGCCGCAGCGCGTGGCCGCTGGCTTGCAGCTGGGGCAGCAGGGCGCGGGCCACCGGCCCGCCGGAACCTAGAAGGGTGTGCATGGATCGAGCCTCCCTGGAGGCAGCCTACCCGATAAACTTGTGAAAGAAAAGTAATTTGCACCATAAAGTATGCTCCGGCGGCGGAGAGGGCGGCCGCGGGGCCTTAACGGGCGAAGCGCCAGAGCCCGAGCCGACGCGCGTAGGCGATCGCTTCGCGGTATTCCGACGAGGTCAGGCGACGGTTCAGCTCCGGGTAGCGCTCCCCGCCGACCCGGTAGGCCGGGTGGTACTGGTCCATCAGGTTGAGGTAGACGTCCCGCGAGATCTCCTCGGCCAGGAACTTTAGGATCGCCTTGGTTTCTTCGAGCAGGCCGGGCATCACCAGGTGGCGCACCAGCAGCCCCCTGCGGGCCAGGCCGTCGGGGCCGACCTGCAGGTCGGCCACCTGGCGCTGCATCGTCCGCAGCGCCGCGCGGGCGGCCTCCGGGTAGTCCGCCGCGCCGAGGTAGCGGCGGGCGAGTTCGGGTGTCCAGAGCTTGAAGTCGGGCAGGTAGAGGTCCACGACGCCGTCCAGGAGCTCGAGGCTTACGGCGGCGTCGTAGGCCGAGGTGTTGTAGACGACCGGAAGCCTGAGGCCCTTCTCTGCGGCGATGAGCAACGCCTCCAGCGCCTGGGGGACGACGTGCTCGGGCGTGACCCAGTTGAAGTTGTGGACGCCCTGGCGCTCGAGCCAGAGGAAGACGTTCGCGAGCTCCGCGGCGCTCAGCTCCTCGCCCGCCGCCTTCTGGCTAATCTCCCAGTTCTGGCAGAAGACGCAGCGCAGGTTGCAGCCGGCGAAGAAGACCGTACCCGAGCCGCGCCGGCCCCGCAGCACCTCTTCTTCCCCGAAGTGGGGAAAGGCGCTGGCCACGCGCGCGCGGCGGCCGATGCGGCAGACGCCGATCCGGTCCGCCCGCCGGTCCACCGCGCAGCCCCGCGGACAGACGCGGCAGGGGCTTAGCTCGTCCAGCGCCCGCTCCACGCGGCGGGCGAGCTCGCCCGTGGCCAGCAGCTCGAGGTAGGCCGGATGGCTGGAAGATACCCTCATTTCGATAGGGCTCCCTCATTCTAGCCGCCCGCGCCGAGCCGCGCCCGCGCAGGCGCGGCGGGGCCCGGCGCAGGCGCGTGTCAGCTTGACAAACCGCGCGCCCGCGGGTAGATTATCCCTTGCTTGGGGCCGTGGCGCAGTTGGGAGCGCGCCTCAATGGCATTGAGGAGGTCAGGGGTTCGAATCCCCTCGGCTCCACCAGAACCCGGGGCTCAGGCCCCGGTTTTTTCCTCGGGCGGTCAGGCTCCTTGATTAAAGGGGGTCTGCCCGCTACAATGAAAAGTCGGCAGGCCTTCTGGCCTTTTGGAGGACGCATTCATGTACGCGATCATCAAGACCGGTGGCAAACAGTACCGCGCCGAAGAGGGCGCGATCCTGCGCGTCGAAAAGCTGGACGCCCAGCCGGGCGAGAAGGTGGAGTTCGACGTGCTGATGGTCGGCGGTGACAAGGTCAAGGTGGGCGACCCCACCGTCAAGGGCGCGAAGGTCGTGGCCGAGGTGCTGCGCACCGAGCGCGGCAAGAAGATCACCGTCGCCAAGTTCAAGGCCAAGACCAACTACCGCCGCAAGAAGGGCCACCGCCAGTGGTTCACCGAGCTGCGGGTCGAGAAGATCCGCCTGCGGGCGGCGCGCAAGAAGAAGGCCGAGGAAGAGAAGGCCGAGGAGTAGACCATGGCACACAAAAAAGGACTCGGTTCCACCAAGAACGGTCGCGACTCGCAGTCGAAGCGCCTGGGCGTCAAGCGCTTCGGCGGCCAGGTCGTGAAGGCGGGGAACATCATCGTGCGCCAGCGCGGCACCAAGTTCAAGCCCGGAAAGAACGTGGGCCTGGGCCGCGACTTCACCCTCTTCGCCCTCGTGGACGGGGTGGTGGAGTTCCAGGACAAGGGCCGCCTGGGGCGCTACGTCTCGGTTCGTCCGCTCGAAGGTTAGGCCCCGCCCGGGAAGCCCCGGGCCTATAAAATGTTCCGCGATACGCTCGAGATCACCGTCGCCGCCGGTCACGGAGGCGACGGTGTCGTCAGCTTCTTCCGCGAGAAGTACATCCCCAAGGGCGGCCCCGACGGCGGCGACGGCGGCCGCGGGGGCAGCGTCTACCTGAAGGCGGGCTCCGGCGTCGACTCGCTGGCCAAGCTCTCCAAGCGCAGCTACAAGGCCGAGCGCGGTCAGCACGGCAAGGGCAAGGGCATGGACGGCCGCGCCGGAAAGGACCTGGTCATCGAGGTGCCGCTGGGCACCCGGGTCTACGACGCCGAGACCGGCGAGCTGATCGCCGACCTGGTGACCGAGGGGCAGACGGCGCTCGTGGCCAAAGGCGGCGACGGCGGGCTTGGCAACGCCCACTTCGCCACCTCCACGCGCCAGGCGCCGCGGTTCGCCTTGGGCGGGCTGCCGGGCGAGAAGCGCCGGCTGCGCCTCGAGCTGCGCCTGATCGCCGACGTGGGTCTGGTGGGCTACCCCAACGCCGGCAAGTCGAGCCTGCTGGCGGCGCTCACCCGCGCCCGTCCCAAGGTGGCCGACTACCCCTTCACCACCCTGAGCCCCAACCTGGGCGTGGTCGAGGGCGAGCTGGAGCGCTTCACCCTGGCCGACATCCCCGGCATCATCGAGGGCGCTCATGAGGGCAAGGGGCTGGGCCTCGACTTCCTGCGCCACATCTCGCGCACCCGCCTGCTGCTCTACGTCCTCGACGCCACCCGCGAGCCGCGGGCCGCGCTGGCGGCGCTGCGGCGCGAGGTGGGCGCCTACGACCCCGGGCTGCTGCGGCGCCCCAGCCTGGTGGCGCTCAACAAGGTCGACCTGCTCGACGGGGACGCCGTAGAGGAGCGGGTGCACGCGCTGGCGGCCGAGGGGCTCGCGGTGGTGCCCACCTCGGCGGTGACGGGCGCGGGGCTGGAGGAGCTGAAGCAGGCCCTCTTCCAGCTGCTCCCGGCGGCCCCCCAGCCGGTCACCCCTCCGGGCCCGCGGGTGCGCGAGGAGGTGCCCGCGCTCGAGGTGCACGAGGTCGAGGAGGGCGTCTTCGAGGTGCGCGCCCCCGAGCTGGAGCAGCTGATCGGCCGCATCCGCGGCGAGCTCTTCGAGGCCGCCGAGTGGCTGCAGGGCGAGTTCCGCCGCCGCGGGGTGGAAGCGGCGCTGAAGGCGCGCGGCGTGCGCGCCGGCGACACCGTGCGGATCGGCGATCTCGAGTTCGAGTACATTCCGGAGGGCTAGATGCGCATAGGACTGTTCGGCGGCAGCTTCGATCCGGTGCACATGGGGCACCTGCTCGCCGCCAGCGAGTCGGCCGACCGGCTCGAGCTGGACGAGGTGCACTTCGTCACCGCCGCCCGCCCCCCGCACAAGCGGCCGGTGGCCCCGGCCGAGGCGCGCCACGAGATGGTGGTGCTGGCGACGATCCTGGACGGGCGCTTCCGCACCAGCCGGCTCGAGCTCGACCACCCGGGGCCGACCTTTACCGTCGACACCCTGCGCCGCGCCGCGCGGCTGTGGCCGGGGGCCGAGCTCTTCTTCATCACCGGTGCCGACGCCTACCGCGACCTGGCCACCTGGCGCGAGCCCGAGGCGCTTGTGGAGCTGGCGCGGATGGTGGCCGTGAGCCGGCCCGGCTACGACCTGAGCCGGATCGACCCCTTCTTCCGCAAGCGGGTGCGACCCATCGAGATCCCCGGGTACGACATCTCCAGCACCGAGATCCGCCGCCGCATCGCCGAGGGGCGTTCGGTGCGCTATCTGGTCCCCTACGAGGTGGAGGTCTACATTGCCAAGCACGCCCTCTATCGAAACGATCGCTGAGCGCGTTCGCGCCCGGGTTTCCCCGGAGCGCTGGGCCCACATCGTCCGCGTCGCCGAGCTGGCGCGGCGGATCGCCGAGGCCGCCGGCGCCGAAGGCGAACGCGCCTACCTGGCGGGCCTGCTGCACGACGTGGCGCGCGAGCTGCCGGAGGAAGAGCTGCTCGCCCTCTGCCCGCCCGAAAACGAGGTCGAGGCCGCCCACCCCCGCGCCCTGCACGGCTGCGCCGGCCGCAAGATCGCGGCCGAATGGGGGGTGACCGACCCCGAGGTGCTCGAGGCCATCGAGGGGCACGTCTGGGGCGTTTCGCCGGCGAATCCCGTCGGCATGGCCGTCTACGTGGCCGACACCTGCGAGCCGGGTCGCGGGGTGAACGACGACCTGCGCGAGCGCGCCCTTGCAGGCGACCTGGAAGGGGCCTACGCCGAGGCGGTGGCGCGCAAGGTGGCCTACCTGAAGGCTAAGGGGATTCCCATCCACCCCCGTACACTGAAGGCGTATGCCGAAGCGCACGCGTAGACGCCTGATCCTGCTGGGTCTCACCCTCGTTGCGCTGGGCGTCCTGGTCGCCCTCTGGCCGCACGCGAGCCGCTCCCTGACCCGCCAGGGGGCGGGGGGCGCGCCCGAGCTGAGCCTGGTGCTGGCGGCGCGCGACATCGAGTACTGCGGCCCCGCCACCCCCTGCGGCCCCGGCAGCCGCACCGACACCATCTTCTACGTGCGCCTCCTGGGAAACCGCGCCTGGGTGGTGGCCATCCCCCGCGACACCTACGTCGAGTTTGATGGTTACAAGGGCAAGATCAACGCCGTCTACGGCTTCGAGGGGGCCCAGGGCCTGGCCCGGGCGGTGGAGCAGGTGCTGGGGCTGCCGGTGGACCACTACGCGGTGCTCACCCTGGATCAGGCCGCCCGCGCCGTGGACGCGGTTGGGGGGGTGACCGTCTACCTGCCCGACGCGATGGACTACGACGACAACGCCGCGAACCTGCACATCCACATCCCCGCGGGACGGCAGCACCTGGACGGCCAGGAGGCCGTGGGCTACATGCGCTTCCGCGGCTGGGTGGGCGACGACCTGAGCCGTCTCGACCGCATCAAGGAGGTGGTGCTGCAGGTGATGAAGCGGGCCGCGAGCCCCGCCAACTGGCCGCGGGTGCCGGGTCTGGTGCGCGACTTCTGGGCCGACATGGAGACCGACGTGGACGTGGGCCAGGTACTGGCGCTGCTGCCGGGCCTGCGCGGGCTGGAGCTGAAGACGGCCACCCTGCCCACCCGCGAGGAGGGGGTCTACCTGGTCTTCGACGACGTGATGCGGCGCGCCTTCCTGGCGGCCTTCCTGGGCATCGATGCCCGCCCCTCGGTGCCGGCGCCCGAGGCGCGGGTGCTGATCCTCGACGGCAGCGGCGCGGGGCTGGGCGAGGCCTACGCCCGCGGGCTCGAGCGCCTGGCGCTGCCCGCGCCCGAGGTGCGCCGCATCCGCCTGCAGGAAGCCAGCAAGGTGCTGGTGGACACCGCGCTCGCGGCCGGCGGCTACTACGCCGAGGCCGTGCACCTGCCGCTCATCTCGCGCTTCCGGCTCTACTACGACGCCGACGTGGTCATCGTGCTGGGCCGCGATCTGGTACCCTAAGGACGAATGGTGAAGACGATCGATGCGGTAGAACTGATCACCAAGATCACCCAAGCCCTGGAAGACAAGAAGGCCGAGAACGTGGTGGCGCTGGACCTGCGCAAGGTCTCGGACTCGCTCGACTACTTCGTGATCGCCACCGGCACCAGCCAGCCCCACCTGCAGGCGCTGCAGGACCACGTCCAGGAGAAGCTGCGCGACGAGGGCATCCGCCCCGACGCGGTCGAGGGGCCCTCGAGCCGCTGGTGGCTGCTCAGCTACGGCCCGGTGCTGGTGCACATCATGAGCCCCGAGGCGCGCGAGTACTACGACCTCGAAGGTTTCTGGGCCGACGCCGAACGCCTGCCCCTCTGATCCCGTGAAAGGCCGCTGGGCCGAGGACGCCGCGCTCGAGCACCTGCTCGCGCGCGGGTACAAGCTCGTGGCCCGCAACCGGCGCACCCCCTACGGCGAGATCGACCTCTGGATGGAGCACGAGGGCGAGCCCGTCTTCGCCGAGGTGAAGCAGCGGGCCTCGGGTCGCTACGGCACGCCGCTCGAGAGCATCCGCCCCTGGAAGCTCGAGCGGATGAAGCGGAGCGCCCTCTTCCTGCTGGGCCGCGAGGACGTGAGCGTGCGCTTTCTCGCCGTGCTGGTCTCGGGCGGCCGCGAAGCCTGGAGCATCGAGCTGGTGCCCCTCGAGTGAGGCTTTACAGAAGCTTTACCTTGCGGGTCCACCCTTGATCCAGGAGGTGATGAGGCATGATGGGATGGTGGGGACCCGGTTACGGAATGGGCGGTTGGGGCTTCCTTTGGGGCCTCTTGTGGTTCGCGCTGATCGCCTGGGGGATCTACACCCTGGTGAAGATCGCCAGCCAGGGAGGCTTCCAGGGCGGAAGCTCCAGCAAGCAAGACGCGGCCCTCGAGCTGTTGCGCAAGCGCTACGCGCGCGGTGAGATCGACAAGGAGACTTACGAACGCATGAAGCGCGACCTGGAGGAGTAGGGTTTGGCCAAGATCCTGATCGTGGACGACGACCCGGCGATCCGGGAGATCCTCCGGGCCTACCTGAGCCACGAGGGCTACGAGCTCAGCGAGGCGGCCGACGGGGTGAGCGCGCTGGCGCTCGCCCCCGCCGCCGACCTGGTGGTCCTCGACCTGATGCTGCCCGAGATGGACGGGCTGGAGGTGGCGCGGCACCTGCGGCGCGACCTCCCCGACCTGCCCATTCTGATGCTCACCGCCCGGGGCGAGGAGGAGGAACGGGTGCGCGGCTTCGAGGAGGGCGCGGACGACTACGTTACCAAACCCTTCAGCCCCCGCGAGCTGGTGGCGCGGGTGCGCGCGTTGCTGCGCCGCTCCGGCCTGCACGACCGCCTCGTCTACGGCGAGCTCGAGATCGTGCCGGGGAGTCGCGAGGTCTACCTGGCGGGGCGGCCGGTGGAGCTTTCCAAGCTGGAGTTCGACCTGCTGCTCACGCTGGCGCAGCACCCGGGCATGGTCTTCAGCCGCGAGCGCCTGCTCGAGCGCGTCTGGGGCAGCGACTTCTTCGGGGTCGAGCGGGTGGTGGACGTGCACGTCGCCTCGCTGCGCAAGCGCCTGGGCGACGAGCCCGACCGGCCCCGCTTCATCGAAACGGTGCGCGGCGTGGGGTATCGTTTCAAAGAGACGGAATGAAGCTCTTCCCCAAGCTGTTCCTCAGCCACCTGCTCGTCGTGGTCATCGCCGAGGCGGCGGTCTTCGTGCTGGTCGAGTTCTTCGCGCCCCGCTTCTTCGCCGAGCACGTGGCCCGCATGGTGCACGTGGTGCAGATGATGGGGATGGGTCCGATGGTCGAGAGCCTGCGGGTCGACCTGGAGAACGGGCTCTCGGCCACCCTCACCTCGGCGCTGCTGGTCTCGCTGCCGCTTTCGGCGCTGCTGGCGGCGGTGACGGCCTACTGGGTCAGCCGCCGGCTGGCCCGCACGGCCAACCTGCTGGCCTCGGGCAGCCGCCGTATGGCGAGCGGCGACTACCGGCTGCGCCTCCCCGTCGAGGGGCGCGACGAGCTCGCCGAGCTGGCGGTGCACTTCAACAACCTGGCCGAGGCGCTGGAGCGGGTGGAGCAGACCCGGGTCGAGCTGATCGGCAACGTGGCCCACGAGCTGCGCACGCCGCTGGCGGCGCTCTTGGGCTACGCCGAGGCGGCGGCCGACGGGGTGATGCCGCCCGAGGCGGTGGCCAAGGCGATCAGCCGCGAGGTGGCGGCGATGCGCCGCCTCGTCGAGGACCTCTCGCTGGTTTCCCGGGTCGAGGCGGGCTCGGTCGAGCTGGAGCTGGCCTCCCACGACCCCGCCGAACTGGTACGCGCCGCGCACGACCGCTTCGCCAGTGTCTTCGCCTCCGCGGGGGTGGAGCTGCGGCTCGAGCTTCCCCCCGAGGGGTTGCCGCCGGTGCGGGCCGACGCCGGCCGGGTGGACCAGGTGCTCGCCAACCTGCTCTCCAACGCGCTGCGCCACACCCCCAAGGGCGGCCGGGTCGAGATCCGGCTCGCGTCTGCCGGGGAGTTCGCGCGCATCTGCGTGCGCGACACCGGACCGGGCATCCCCGAGGCCTACCAGCAGCGTATCTTCGAGCGCTTCTTCCGGCTCGACGCCGCCCGCAGCCGCGGTTCGGGCGGCAGCGGGGTCGGGCTCACGGTCTCCAAGGGGTTGGTCGAGGCCATGGGCGGGCAGATCGAGCTGCGCTCCCGCCCCGGCGAGGGGGCCGAGTTCTGCTTCACCCTGCCCTTTGCAAAAGCTTAACACTCCTTCCCTAACCTGCCAGACATGAAACGATATACGGCAGTCGCGTTGCTGCTGGCCGGCCTGGTGCTGGTCTGGTGGACGTTCGGCCCCAAGGATCAAGACCCCTTCGCAAGCGCGCTCGCAGGCGCGGACGCCGAGGAGGCGATGGCGCTCGCCAACACCTGGAAGGCGGAAGGCAAGGGGGTGCAGAGCTACGTCACCCCCGAGGCGGTCGTCTTCCGCCTCAGCGAGAGCCGCGAGGTGAAGGTGCCGCTGCCGAAGGACCGCATGGTCGTGGCCGTGGCGCCCTACGTCAGCTTCACCCACCGTTGCGAGGTTCACTTCATGTCGAGCTGCCAGGGGGAGCTGGCGGGGGAGAAGGTCTGGATCCGCGTAGAAGACGAAGGCGGCCAGGTCGTTCAGGAGGGCGAGGTCACCCTGCTGCCCAACGGCTTCGTCGAGCTCTGGCTGCCGCGCGGCAAGCGGTACAGCTTCACCGCCCGCTACAACGGCCTGGAGGCCCGCAAGACCCTGACGACCTTCGCCAACAGCCCCACCTGCGTGACCGACGTTCCGCTTACGGAGACCCCACGTGACGACAGCTAAGCACGACCGCAGAACCTTTTTGGCCATGAGCGCCGGCCTGGTCGGCCTGGGCCTGGGCTTCCCGGCCCGGGCCCAGACCCGGGCCCCCGACGCCGACGTGCTGGTGAGCCGGGGCGGGGCGATCGAGGTGGACCTCGAGGCCCGGTTCGGGCCCACCCGCCTCGCGGGCCGCAGCGCCCGCCTTTTCAGCTACGGCGGCCGGGTGCCGGGGCCGCGCATCGAGGTGCGGCCGGGGGACGAGGTCACGCTCCGGTTCCGCAACAACCTGCCGGAGCCCACGAACCTGCACTTTCACGGGTTGCACGTGCCGCCGACCGGGAACGCCGACAACATCTTCCTGGAGATTCCCGAAGGGGAGCGGCTGACCTACCGTTTCAAGATTCCCGAGAACCATCCGGCGGGCACCTTCTGGTACCACCCGCACCTGCACGGGCTGGTGGCCAAGCAGGTCTTCCTGGGGATGGCCGGCCTCTTCGTGGTGCGGGGCGAGCTCGACGAGGTGCCCGAAGTGGCCGCGGCGCGCGAGCAGTTCGCCGTCCTCAAGGACTTCGAGGTCGCCGGCGGCCGGGTGCCGCCGCCCAGCCCCATGGAGTTCGTGCGCGGCCGCGAGGGCTCGCTGGTGACGGTGAACGGCGAGGTGGAGCCCGAGTGGAGCCTCGAGCAGGGCGGCCTGCTGCGCCTGCGGCTGCTCAACGCCTCGACCGCGCGCTTCTACCGCCTGAAGCTCGACGACCACCCGCTCTACCTGATCGCCACCGACGGCGGCGCGCTCGAAGAACCCTACGAGCTCGACGAGCTGCTGCTCGCCCCGGGCGAGCGAGCCGAGGTGCTCGTGCGCGGGGACCGCAAGCCCGGGCGCTACACCCTCTGGACCCTGCCCTACAACCGCGGAAACGGCGGTATGGGGATGGGCGGGGGCATGATGGGCGGCGCGCGGGGCGACACCCGCCCGCGGCCGCTCGCCCACCTGGTCTACCGGGGAAAGCGCAAGACCGCGCTCCCCTTGCCCGAACGCACCGGCCGGGTGCCCGAACTGGGCGTGCCGGTACGCCGCCGCCGCTTTGTGCTGGGCCACAGCATGCGGCCGGGGCGGGGGATGGTCTTCACCATCAACGGCCAGGTCTTCAACCCCGGCCGGATCGACACCCGCGTGCGCCTGGGCACCGTCGAGGAGTGGGAGATCGCCAACATGGGCGTGCTCGACCACCCCTTCCACCTGCACACCAACCCCTTCCAGATCGTCTCGCGCGGCGGCCGCCCGGAACGGCTGCGCGCCTGGAAGGACACCGTCCTGGTCCCGGTGAACCGCTCGGTGCGCTTCCGGGTGCGCTTCGAAGACTTCGCCGGCAACGCCGTCTACCACTGCCACATCCTCGAGCACGAGGACCTGGGGATGATGGGTATCGTTCGTTTCGAGGAGGAGGGCTGATGGGTAAGAAAGCCAGCAAAAAAGCCAAGAAGGACCGCAGCCGCAAGGCGCGCCGGGCCGGCGGGTTCGAACCGCCGCGCCGGCGCGGCCTGCCCTGGTTTCCGATCGCCCTGGTGGCCCTGGCGGTCTGGGGCGGGTACACCCTCTGGCAGGGCCGCGCCGCGGCTTCGAGCTTCGACCGTTACCTCGCCGAGGGGCAGGGGCTCGAGCTGGCGGTGGAGGAACAGCCCTCGCTGGGCTCGGCGCACCTGCAGCCGGGGGCCGCTTTCCGCTACGGCGAGCCCGCCCCCACCTCGGGGCCGCACAGCCCCTACGACCTCAAGCCGGGCTTCTACACCAAGCCCCAGTCCACGGAGCGGCTGGTGCACAACCTCGAGCACGGCAACGTCGTCGTCTACTACGACGCCGCCGACCCCGGAACCCTCAAGCTGCTGAAGGCGTGGGCGCGCACCTTTGCCGGGCCGATGGACGGCATCGTCGTCGCACCCATGGAAGGCCTGGGCGGTAAGGTGGTGCTGACCGCCTGGCAGAAGAAGCTGGTTCTCGACCCCTTCGACCCCGCAGCGGCCGCCGTCTTCATCGACGCGTACCGCGGCCGCGGCCCCGAAGCCAAGGTACGTTAGAGGTTTCTCAGAGGCCTGGTTTAAGCTATGGACGGCAGGGATACCCCACCCCCCCAGGGGTGGGTATCGGCAAAGGAGACCGCATGAAGGACCACCAACACGACGACGCGGCGCACAAGGAGCACGCGCACGCACAACCCACCGGCGAGCACGCCGGGCACAAGGATCACGACGCGGCGGCGCCCGCCGACCACGCGGACCACACCGGGCATGAAGGCCACGAGGGGCACGGCGCCCAGGCCGACCACGCCGGTCACGGCGAACACGGCGATCACGGCGGTCACGACAAGCACGCGGGGCACGACCCCGAGATGTTCCGCCGCCGCTTCTGGCTGAGCCTCGTGCTTACCGTTCCCATCCTCTACTTCTCCCCGCAGCTGCAGGCCTGGTTGGGATACACCGCCTGGGACGTGGCCTGGGGGCGCTGGGTCGGCCCGGTGCTGGGCTCGATCCTCTACTTCTACGGCGGCGGGCCCTTCCTCGAGGGGGCGGTGCGCGAGCTGCGCCACCGCGTCCCGGGGATGATGAGCCTGATCGCCCTGGCCATCAGCGTGGCCTACGCCTACAGCCTGGCCGTCTCCTTTGGCTTTCCCGGCAAGCCCTTCTACTGGGAGCTGGCGACGCTGATCGACGTGATGCTGCTCGGCCACTGGATCGAGATGAAGAGCGTGCAGCAGGCCCAGGGGGCGCTCGAGGCGCTGGCCAAGCTGATGCCCACCACCGCGCACCGCGTGGTGGGGAAGAAGGTCGAGGACGTGCCGGTCGGCGAGCTGCGTGAGGGCGACGTCATCATGGTGCTGCCCGGGGAGCAGGTGCCCGCCGACGGCGTCATCGTCTCGGGGCGCACGACGCTGAACGAGGCCTTCCTAACCGGCGAGTCGAAGCCGGTCGAAAAGCAGGCGGGCGACGAGGTGGTCGCGGCCGCCATCAACAACGACGGCGTGATCCAGGTGAAGGTGACCCGCACCGGCGAGGCCACCACCCTTTCGCAGATCATGCGCCTCGTCAAGGAGGCGCAGCAGGCGCGCAGCCGCTTCCAGGCCCTCGCCGACCGCGCCGCCTCCTGGCTGTTCTACGTCGCCGTGGTGGTGGGCGGCGGAGCCTTCGGGGTCTGGCTGGCGCTGGGGCAGCCTTTCGACTTCGCGCTGGGCGTCGCCGTGACCACGCTGGTCATCGCCTGCCCCCACGCGCTGGGGCTGGCCATCCCGCTGGTGAACGTCAACGCCACCGCGCTGGCCGCAAAGAACGGGGTGCTGGTGCGCAACCGCGAGGCCTTCGAGCGCGCCCGCGACATCCGCGTCGTGGCCTTCGACAAGACCGGCACCCTCACCGAGGGCCGCTTCGCGGTGAGCCGGGTGGCCGCGGCTGCGGTAACGGAAGACGAGCTGCTGGCCCTGGCGGCGGCGATCGAACGTCAGAGCTCCCACCCGCTCGCCGACGCGATCGTCGAGGCCGCCGAGGGGCGCGGCGTCCAGCTGCCCGCCGCCGATGAGGTTCAGGCGGTGCCCGGCCAGGGGGTCGTGGGCACGATCGACGGCCGCAAGGTCTACGTGGGCCGGCCCGAGTGGACCGGCGAGTTCGGGCTCGAGCTGGATCCGGTGCGCGCGGCCGTGGCCACCGCCGAGGAGCGCGGCGAGAGCCTGATCGTCGTCTTCGAAGAGGGGCGCGTCCTCGGGGCCTTGGCGCTCGCGGACCGGGTGCGCGACAGCGCCCGCACCGCGGTGGCCCGCCTGCAGGAGATGGGCGTGGAGCCGGTGATGATCACCGGCGACGCCGAAGCGGTGGCGCAGGCGGTGGCCGGCGACCTGGGAATCCGGCGCTACTACGCCCGGGTCATGCCCCAGGACAAGGCGCGCATCGTGCGCGAGCTCAAGCAGATGGGCCACGTCGCCTTCGTGGGGGACGGCATCAACGACGCCCCCGCGCTGGTCGAGGCCGACCTGGGCGTCGCCATCGGCGCCGGCACCAACGTGGCCATCGAGTCGGCGGACCTGGTCCTGGTCGAGAACGACCCGCTCGACGTGGTGCTCGCCCTCAAGCTGGCCCGCGCCACCTACCGCAAGATGGTCGAGAACCTCGTCTGGGCCACCGGCTACAACGTGGTGGCCATCCCGCTGGCGGCCGGCGTGGCCTACGGCTGGGGCCTCCTGCTCAACCCGGCCGTGGGGGCGATCTTCATGAGCCTCTCGACCGTCGTCGTTTCGCTCAACGCCATCGCCCTGCGCCGGGCCAAGCTGGCCTGACCCCACTACCGGTGCGGGGTACCTTTACCGAAGCTTTACACGCGGCGCGTTCAATGCACTCGGAGGTAGACGACATGGCAGCGTTTAGAAAAAACATTCAAGGCCGCTTCGAGGACGTCGAGACCGAACTGGTGCGCCGGCTGGCGCAGCGCGGCTTCGGCGTGCTCAGCCGCATCGCGTTCCACGAGGTGCTCGAGCAGAAGATCGGCAAGAAGATCGAACCCTACGTCCGGCTGGGGGTTTGCAACCCCAAGCTGGCCTACGAGGCCCTCGAGGCCGAGCGCGGGGTGGGGGCGGTGCTTCCCTGCGCCGTCGCCCTGCGCGAGCTCCCGGAGGGCGCCGTCGAGGTCGCCTTCCTGCGACCCGAGGAGGCCTTCGTGCTCGCCACCGGGGCGTCGAGCCCGACGCTCGAGCGGCTGGCGCAGACCGTGGAGGCCGCGCTCCGCGAAGTCGTGGAGGAACTGGAGGTGGCGTCGTGATGATCTTCTTCTTTCTCCTGATGCTGGTGGCGCTGTGGGCGTTGTGGCGCATCAGTTCCGGCGGGCCTATTCTGGAGGGCCGCAAGGCGCCCAGCGAAGACGCCCTGGACGTCCTGCGCCGCCGCTACGCGGCCGGCGAGATCGACAGCGCGACCTACCGTCAGCAGGCGCGCGACCTGGAGGTTTGACTATGGGATGCGGATCCAGCAAACGCAGGCACCACGGGGTCTCCCTGCCCGCTGAGCCCGGCCCGCGGCCGCGGGGCGCGGACCCGGCGGCCCGGCTGGCGGAGCTCTACGCGGCGGGGCAGATCGACCGCGACACCTACCTCGACTACAAGGACGGACTCGAACGGGGCATCCTGGACGCCGCCGCGATCGAGCGGCTGGCCCGGGGCGAGCGCGCAGAGACGCGCTCCGAACCGGGCCTGGTCGCCGAGCTGCGGGCGCTCGATGACGAAGTGGTGGCGCTGAAGAACCGCATCTCCGGCCTTGCCGGGGAGGGGGCGCGGCTGCAGGCGCGCCTCGACAAGCTCGGGAGCCGCGCCGAGGAGGCGCTCGACGAGCAGGGCATGGACGCCCACGAGCTCTTCACCGAGAAGCAGGAGATCCGGGAGCGGCTGGAGGCGATCCGAAGCGAGCGGGAACGGCTCGAAGGGTTGCTCGAACGGCTGGAGGCGGCCCGCAGCGAGCTCGAGGCCCGCAAGGCGGAGGCGCGCATCGCGCAGACGCTGGAGCGGCTCGAGCGCGGCACGACGGGAGGCCGGTCATGAAGCGCCTGCTGGGGATCGTTCTGCTGCTGGGCCTGGTCTCGGCGGCCTCCGCCCCCAAGGTCGACGGCATCGTGGCCGACGGGGAGTACGCGCAGTTCCTGCAGACCGACACCGGCATGCGGCTGTACTGGTCGGTGGTGGACGGCGTCTTCTACGCCGCGCTGAGCGCGCCCAGCACCGGCTGGCTGGGGCTCGGCTTCGAGAGCATCGAAGGCCCGGGCGCCGGTGAACCGGGGCACGCCCACCCCGCCATGCTCGAGTCCGACCTCTGGATGCTGGCCGTGGTGGACGGCAAGGTCGTGGTCGAAGACGGCTACGTTCCCGAACCCGGCAAGCCCGCCGCCGACACCGCACTGGGGGGTACGAGCGACTTCCTGAGCGCCGCCGGCCGCGAGGTGGGCGGGGTGACCTACGTCGAGTGGAGCCGCAAGCTGACGACGGGCGACCGCTTCGACGTCGACCTGGCCAAGGGGCTGGGCCACGAGATCGGAATCATGCTCGCCTACAACCCCATGAGCGACGACTTTACGGAATACCACGGCATGAAGAGCCGCGACGAGCTGGAGATCGAACTGAACGAAGGAGGTATGCGATGAGCCTGTTGGACCGTATGAGCCGGTTGATCCGCGCCAACCTGAACGACCTGCTGCGCCGGGCCGAAGACCCGGAGAAGGTGCTGCGCCAGGCGCTCGAAGACATGAAGTCGGCCTACCGCTCCGCCAAGAGCGAGGTCGCCGGGGTGATGGCCGAGGTGCGCGGGATGCAGCGCGAGGCCGCCGGCTACCTGGAGATGGAGACGGTCTGGCGCGACAAGGCCAAGCGCGCCCTGGCCGAGGGGCAGGAGGAGCTGGCGCGCGAGGCGCTCAAGCGGGCGCGCCAGGCGCGGGCCCTCGCCGACGACCTGAACGCCCAGGCGCAGGAACAGGAGCAGATCGTGGCGCGCCTGCGGCAGCGGCTGGCGGCGCTGGAGGCCAAGATCACCGAGGCGCGCGCCCAGCTGAAGCAGCTCAGCGCCCGTCAGAAGAGCGTGCAGGCGGCCGAGTCGGTGCGCCGGGTGAGCGCGAACCTGGAGGCCCACCCCGCGGCCGAGGCCTTCGCCGAGATGGCCGAGCGGGTGGCCCAGATGGAGGACCGCCACCAGGCCCTGCTCGAGCTGGACGGCGAGGACGAGCTGGCCTCGCAGCTGGAGGCGCTGGCCGACCCCGCGGTCGAGGCCGAGCTCGAGGAACTGAAGCGTGAGCTGGAGGCGTCGTCGTGAACCGCTGGGCGGTGGCCGCGCTCGTCCTCGGCGTCCTCGCCCTCGCCGTCTGGGTGGTGGCGGGCCGGAACACCGGCGCGGCGGCCCTTCCCGAGGTGCCGGCGGGCGGCTACGCCGAGATCAGTGTGAGCACCCTCGGCAAGCTGCTGGAGACGCCCAAGGAGGAACGCGGCTTCGTGCTTCTCAACGTGCACGTCCCCTACGCGGGCGAGATTCCGGGCACCGACCTGCTCCTGCCCTACAACCGTCTGCCCGAGTTCGCGGACCGGCTCCCCCAGGACAAGACGACGCCCATCGTGCTCTACTGCCGCAGCGGGGCGATGAGCCGGATGGCCGCGAAGACCCTGGTACAGATGGGGTACACGCGCGTCTACGACGTGCCCGGGGGCATGAACGCCTGGCGCACCAGCGGCGGCAACCTCGTCTTCAAAAAGCGCTGAACCCCGCACCCTCCCGTGCGCACCCGACCCGGCGGCCGCCGGGTCGGGCTCCGTTTACCTCCTGTTAACCTCGCCGCCCCAGGCTGTAACCTGGAGGTTCAAGATGAGGATCAAAGGAGTACAAGGTTTACTCGCACTCACCACGTTGTTGGTGCTCGCCGCCTGCGGCACCCAGCCCGGCGCGAACACCGCCACGTCGGTCACGCTCGCGGGTGTGGTGGGCGGCACGGACACGAACCCCACGCTCTCGGGCCAGGCGCTCGACCTGTCGTCGGCCAGCGTGACCGTCAACGGCGACGCCGCCCAGACGAGCGTGCGGCCCGGCATGTTCATCTACGCCCAGGGCGTGAGCCAGGGCAGCACCGTAGCGGTGCAGTCGGTGGACGTCCAGATCGAGGTCAAGGGTCCGATCGAGAGCGTCGACGTCGCCGCTTCCCAGCTCACCCTGGTGGGGCAGACCGTTAGCGTGGACGCGCTCACCCGCATCTACGAAGAAAACCCCGACGACACCTACACCACGCTGGCCCTCGCCGACCTGCAGGCCGGCGACTACGTCGAGGTTTCGGGCACCCGCCAGGCCGACGGCTCGGTGCTGGCCACCCGCATCGAGCGCAAGCTGGTGACCTCCGGCGATCCCGAGTACGGCCAGGTGGAGGTTAAGGGCACCGCGACCAACCTGGATACGACCGCGATGACCTTCGACCTCGGGGGCTACACCGTGGACTACAGCGGCGCCACCGTCGAGGGCACCCCGGCCGAGGGCGCCTTCGTTGAGGTCAAGGGCCAGATCGATGCCGCGACGATGACGATCGCCGCCAGCAAGGTCGAGTTCAAGACGGCCGACCACGGCTCCGATCACGACGGGGAGCAGGCCGAGTTCTACGGCCCGGTGGTGAACCTCGACGAGGCCGCGATGACCTTCGAGCTGGCCGGCTTCACCGTCGACTACAGCGGCGCCACCGTCGAGGGCACCCTCGTGGAGGGGGCCTACGTCGAGGTGAAGGGCACCTTCGACGCCAGCGACGCCACCCTGGTGCACGCGGTCAAGGTGGAGGTGAAGTACGAACACGGTGGCGAAGGTTCCAGCTACGGCGAGGTCAAGGGTCCGGTCGAGACCATCGACACGGCCGCGATGCAGATCACCGTGGCGGGCCAGACCTTCTGGGCCGACGCGAACACCATCGTCAAGCAGGACGACCCCGACGGCCCGCTCAGCTTCGACCAGATTCAGACCGGCGACTGGGTCGAGGTGAAGTACAGTGACGCCACCGACGCCGACGGTAACAACTACGCCACCAAGATCGAGGTGGGGGGCGGCATGGACGGCGAGGGCCACGACGCCTACCACGAACTCGAAGGTCCGGCCACCGGCGTGGACGCCGCTCTGATGACCTTCCAGCTCGGTAGTTACACCGTGGTCGTCAGCGACGCCACCGTCTACGAGGTTTTCGACGCCTACGTCTCCGCCGCCGACTTCTGGGCCCAGCTCAGCGAGGGCGACCGGGTCGAGGTGAAGGGGAACGTCAACGAGAGCGGCAACTTCCTGGCCGCCAAGATCGAGCGCAGCAACTGAGCCGACACCATCGTGCACCTGCTTTCCGCACCGCCGCGGGGTCCACTGGACCCCGCGGCGGTGTTTACCTGGCGTTAACGCCGCCCTCCTAGGATTTGTAAGGGAAGGAACGTTTGTGTGGGGGAGGGAGTGTGGATGCGAACGAAAGGATGGTGGCTCCTGCTGATCATGGCCTTCGCGCCGGTGCTGGCGGCGAACGCCTACGACGTCAGCGGCCGCATCGTTTACGAAGCGAAGGGCCCGATCGGCGCCTTCAAGGGGGAAAACACCGCGGTGAGCGGCGCGCTGAGCTGGGACCCCGGGCAGCAGGCCGCCTCGGGCCGCGTCTGCGTGGACCTGACGGCCTGGGACTCGGGCGAACCGCTGCGCGACAAGCACACCCGCAGCATGTTCGAGACCGACGTCTACCCCGAGGCCTGTTTCGAGCTCGAGGGCGTGCGCCCGGCCGCCGCGGCGGACGAGATCGTCCTGGAGGGCCGGCTCACGATGCACGGCGTTACGCTGCCGCTGGAGATCCCCGGAAAGCTGGTGCAAAAGCCGGACGGCCGGCTCTACTTTGCGGGCTACTTCGAGACGCGGATCAGCGACTGGGGAATGAAGCGGCCCAGCATGATGGGCTTCAAGGTGCGGGACCTGGTCAAGGTGTGGGTCTACGGTGAGGGGGTGCCCAGATGAGGCTTTCGCGCCTGGGCTGGGTCGCGCTGCTGCTGCTGCTGCTCGGCCTGGTGCTGGCCGAGGGCGGGCGCTACCTCTGGGTGACCGTGGATCCCGAGACGCAGGCGCTGGGCCTCTCGGACGGCTCGCCCCTGCCGGCGGGGCTCGAGGGCCGCGTCGTGCCCGGGCAGTTCGTCGAGGTGAAGAACGGCCGCTTCGAGATCAAGAAGGACTGGCGGCCGCCGCTGGACATCGAAAAGACCTTCGCCCCCAAGGACGCGCGCCGCGTCGTCTTCAGCCACGAGCGCCACTTCGCGGCGCTGGGGGCCAAGGGGGCGGCTTGCGAGAGCTGCCACGCCAGCCTGGACGAGGCCGTGAGCTGGCCCAGCCGGGCTCCGGATCCGGCGCTCGAGCCCCACGCCGAGACCTCCCAGGGGCGCTTCTGTTCCAGCTGCCACGACGGGGAGCGGACCGTGCTCGACGCGACCGCTAAGATGGAAGGGGCCCGGCCGCCGGTAGACGCGCGCATCTTCACCGCCTTCGGGCGCGACGGCGACGCGAGCTGCAACCGCTGCCACGCGCCGGCGGACCACGGCCAGGACTTCGTGCCCTGGCACGGCGAGGAGGCCGAGGACGGCCGCGCCGCCGCGAACTGCACCGACTGCCACCGCGGCGCCGACGCGATCACGCCGGAGGAGACCCGGCAGGCACAGGCGTTCTATCATGATCAGATGAAGCTGCTGCGCGACCCCGAGAACGCGCAGGCGTTCAACACGACGCTGCCCAACAACTTCTGCGCCTACTGCCACGGCCTCGACCTCAAGGCCTGGAGGGGGGACTAGCCGTGAGCTGGATTCGCAAGCGCTTTCCCGTACTGGTGATGCTCTGGATCGCCGGCAGCTTCGGGATGCTTGCGCTCGAGCTGCTGATGACCGGGCACACCGAAGAGACCCAGATCCTGGGCGTGCTCGCCAGCGCGGCCGGGGCGCTGATCGCCCTGCTGGCGGTCTTCGTGCCCCGGCTGCGGGTGGGCTGGCTGGTGGGCTTCCTGGTCGTGGGCCTCTTCGGACTCGTGGGCACCGCCCTGCACTGGGGGGAGGCCGGCGAGTCGGACGGGGCGGCCTACGCGGCCGCGCGGTACGATGACGACGAAGGCGAGGAGGGCGAGGGCGAAGAGGCCGCGCCGCCGCTGGCGCCGCTGGGCCTGACGGGGCTGGCGGCGCTGGGAGGGCTGGCGCTCTACGCGCGGGACGAGGAGGCCGGGGAGGTCGAATGAGGATCCTGCTGGTCGAGGACGAGGCGTCGCTGCGTGAGCCGATGGCGGCCTACGTGCGCAGCATGGGGTACGACGTCGACGAGGCCGACTCCATCGAGGCGGCCCGCGAGGCGCTCTACGACGCCGAGCCCGACCTGGTGATCCTCGACGTGATGCTGCCGGAGGGCGTGGACGCCGGGTTCGAGTTCGCCAGCGAGCTGCGCGAGGCCGGGTTCGACGGTCCGGTGCTCTTCATCACCGCGCGGGACGCGGTGGAGGACCGGGTGCGCGGCCTCGACCTGGGCGGCGACGACTACCTGACCAAGCCCTTCAGCCTCGAGGAGCTGGCCGCGCGGGTGCGGGCGCTGCTGCGGCGGCAGGGGCCGGTGCGGCGCAGCTTCTTCGAGCGCGGGCCCCTGCGGGTGGACTACGCGGCGCGCAAGGTGCACTGGCAGGGCCGCGAGGTCGCCCTCTCGGGCCGCGAGTTCGCGCTCATCGAGCTCTTCACGCTCCACCCGGACCGGGTCTACAGCGCCGAGGAGCTGCTCGAGCGCCTCTTCCCGGGCACCGACTCGGGGCTCAAGATCGTGCGCGTCTACGTGCACCGGTTGCGCACCAAGCTGGGCCCCGAAGTGGTGCAGACCGTGGCCGGCGGCTACCGGCTGGGGTTGGAACCGTGAGCCTGAGGTTGCGCATCGCCCTGGGCACCGCGGCCATCGCCGCGGTGGCCGCGGGGCTGCACTTCGTGGTCGGTTACCTCAGCTTTTCGGAGCTGCTGCGCGAGGACATTCAGCGCGACCTCGAGGTCTGGTCGGGGGCCGTGGCCGGCACCCTGGTCTTCCAGCAGGGGCGGCCGGCGCTCGCGGGCTCCGACTGGCCCTGGGTGAGCGCCGGCGGCTCGCTGGGGTTCCGGGTGCGCAAGGGCAACGTCATCTACATCGAGGGCGGGGTGCTGCCCGAGGCGGCCGACCCGAACTGGGTCTGGACGGAGAAGCCCCTGCAGGACGGCTACGTACTCGAGCTGGTGGCCTACGTGGGCGAGTACCGCAAGGCGCTGGCGGGGCAGCTGCGGGCGGGCCTGGTGAGCCTGCCGCTCGTCGTCCTGCTAGCCAGCGGCCTGGGCTGGTGGCTCGCGGGGCGGATCGCCCGCCCCATCGGCCAGCTTTCCGAAGCGGCCGACGCCCTCTCGCAGATGCGCTTCCCCGACCCCGTGCCGCCTCCGCCGGGCGACGACGAACTCTCGCGGCTGGCCCGCAGCTTCAACCGCATGGTCTTCGCGGTGCAGGGGGCGCTCGAGCGCGAACGCGCCTTCACCCGCTACGCCTCGCACGAGCTGCGCACCCCGCTGGCCACGATGCAGGCGCAGCTCGAGGCCCTGGAAGCGGGACTCACCCCCCAGGAGCGGGCGCTTCCGGAGACGCGCAAGGCCATCGAGCGGATGCGCGGCATCCTGGAGGGCCTGCTGACGCTCAGCCGCGAGCCCCAGGTGACGCTCGAGCCCCTGCCCGCGGGCGCGCTGCTGCGCTCACTCGTCGCGGGCCTGGGAAAGGCCGCGGAGCGCGTGCGCCTGGAGCTGCCCGACGAGGAGGTCTGGGTGGTGGGCGACGAAGAGCTCCTCAAGCGCGCGCTGGGGAACCTGATCGACAACGCGCTCAAGTACAGCGAAGGGCCGGTGGAGGTGCGCCTGACCGCCGAGGGGGACGAGGCCGTCCTCAGCGTGCGCGATCACGGCGACGGCGTCACCGAGGAGCAGCTCGAGCGGCTGGCCGACCCCTTCGTGCGCTTTCACACCCGCGTCGCGGGGACCGGCCTGGGCCTTTCGCTCGCCAAGCAGGCGGTGCAGGCCATGCGCGGCCGCCTCGGCTTCGAGCCGGCGCGGCCGGGGCTTTGCGCCTCGCTGCGCCTGCCGCTGGTGGAGGACGCCGATGCCTAGGTGGATGCGCACCCTTTTCGCCGTGCTGCTGCTGGCGCGCCTGCTGCCCGGCTGGGCGCTGGCCGTCGGCGACCCCGCCGCGGCGGCGCCCGCGTTTGCGGGTGATGCCGCTCCGCTGGCGGACGCGTCGGGGCCCGCTCTCCACGACGATGACGACGGCGGAGACGACGGCGACGACGACGGTGGCGATCGCGGCGGCGGCCACGACAACGGTTCCGACGACGGCCACGAAGGCGGATCGGGGAGCGACGACGGACACGAGGACGACGGGCACGAGACCTACGACCGCCAGTACAGCTTCTACGGTCAGGTCCGCTGGTCGGGCGAGCGCACCATCGTGGGGAGCCGCGAGCTCGTCGGGGACGACCCCTGGCTGCCCTACCTGGCGCCGGGCATGCGGCTCGAGGTCAAGGGCGAGGTGCAGGGCAGCCGCATCCGTGTGAGCAGGATCGAGATCAAGTACCCCACGGTCTGGGCTTACTACCTGGGCCCGGCCCAGGTGATCGGCCTCGAGGGCGGCTGGATCCGCGCCTGGCTCTCGGGCTCCGCGGGACGCGACCTCTTCAAGCTGCTGCCCGCAGCCGGCGAGACCACGCCGCTGCTGGTGGCCTGCTACGAGCGCGGCAGCTGGCGCTCGGTGCCGCTCGGCCTGCGCCCCGACGCCCGCCCCCCGGAAGACGGCTGGTGGCGGCTTACCGGAAGCCTCAGCGGCTCCGGGGTCGCCTGGACGCTCGCCGGCCGCCTGCCGGGCGACTGCGACTGACGCCTGCGCTTTACCCAAGCTTTACAAGCCGCCTTCACAATGCCCGTGGAGGTGGATGAGATGAAAAAAACGACCTACATCCTCACGGCGGTACTCGGACTCACGGCGCTGGCTCTGGTCTTCGCGCAGGGCATGATGGGCGGCTACGGCTACCCCCAGGGTTCGGGCTATGGCTACGGCAGCGGCGGTTACGGCATGATGGGCGGCTACGGCGACGCCTCACCCTGGGGCGGACCCGGCTACGGCATGGGCGGCATGATGGGCGGCTACGGCATGGGCGGCATGATGGGCGGCGTCTACCTGCCCGACGCGCGCCCGCTGGCAGAGGACGAGGCCAAGGCGCGGCTGCAGTCCTTCGTCGACCGCTTCGCCCCGGGGGCGAAGGTCCGCGACCTCATGGCCTTCTCGCAGAACTACTACGCTCAGATCGTTGACGAGAGCGGCCGCGGCCTGGGCGAGGTGCTGGTCGACCGCTACACCGGCGCGGTCTATCCCGAACCCGGCCCCAACATGATGTGGAACCGCGGGCCCGCGGGCTGGAGCGCTCCGGCGCGCTACGACCTGGAAGCGGCGAAGCAGCTGGCCGCGGACTTCCTGAACGGCTTCCTGCCGGGCGCGCGGATCATGGAGGAGCAGGCCTTCTCGGGCTACTACACCTTCGACTTCGGTCGCGACGGCATCGAGGGGATGCTCTCGATCAACGCCTACACGGGCGAGGTCTGGGTGCACAGCTGGCACGGCCCCTTCCTCGGGGAAGACGAGTAACCTTGCGAAACGGCCCGAAGCTCGCAACCGTACAACCCCACCCCGGGAGGGGTGGGTGTATACTTACCAGGAGGGGTGAGGCATGAGTGAACGAAGCATAACCATTGGCATCGAGGGCATGACCTGCGCGAGTTGCGTGACCCGCGTGGAACGGACCCTGGCGCAGCAGCCCGGCGTGCGCAAGGCCAGCGTCAACCTGGCCACCGAGAAGGCGACGCTGGTCCTGGAGGCGGGGGCCGAGCTCGAGCCGCTGCTCGAGGCGGTGCGCGAGGCGGGGTACACCCCGCGCGTGGAAACCGTGACGATCGGCATTGAGGGCATGACCTGCGCGAGCTGCGTCTCGCGGGTGGAGCGCGCCCTTTCGAAGCTCGACGGCGTGCTCGAGGCCACGGTCAACCTGGCCACCGAGAAGGCCACCGTGCGCTACCTGCCCGACACCGTCACCCTCGCGCGCATCGAGGCCGAGATCCGCGAAGCGGGGTACACCCCGGTGAGCCAGGAGGAGGACGAGGCGGCCCCGACCACGGACGCGACCCTGACCGGTTTCGTGCGCGACCTGCGGCTGGCCACGTTGCTGACCATTCCGCTGGTCATCATCAGCATGGGCCCCTTCGTCGTCCCCGCCTTGGGTGACTGGATGGAGTCGATCGCGGCGGGGCAGCTCTGGCGCTGGCTGGAGTTCGTGCTGGCGACGCCGGTCATCTTCTACGCCGGCCGGCGCTTCTTCCGCGGCGGCGTCGCCGAGCTGCGCCACAAGAGCCCGGGCATGAACACCCTGGTGATGTTCGGTACCTCGGCGGCCTACCTCTACTCGGTGCTGGCGCTGGTCGCCCCGGGGTTGTTCCCCGAGGGCACCGCGCACACCTACTTCGAAGCCGCGGGCGTGATCGTCACGCTGATCCTCCTGGGCAAGTACCTGGAGGCGGTGGCCAAGGGGCGTACCTCGGAGGCCATCCGCAAGCTGATGGAGCTGGGGGCCAAGAAGGCCCGGGTGGTTCGCGACGGCCGAGAGGTCGAGCTGCCCATCGAGGCCGTGGTGCCCGGCGACCTGATCCGGGTGCGGCCGGGCGAGCGCATCCCCACCGACGGTGAAGTGGTCGAGGGTGAGGGGTACGTGGACGAGTCGATGCTCACCGGCGAGCCGGTGCCGGTGCTCAAACGCGCCGGCGACGCGGTGGTGGGCGGAACCGTCAACCAGAACGGCAGCCTCCTCTTCCGGGCGACCCGGGTCGGCGCGGACACCGTGCTCTCGCAGATCATCCGCATGGTCGAGGAGGCCCAGCAGTCCAAGCCGCCGGTGCAGGAGCTCGCCGACCGCATCGCCGCGGTCTTCGTGCCCATCGTCCTCGTCGTCTCGGTCGTCACCTTCGCGGTCTGGATGCTGGTGGGGCCCGAACCCCGGCTCAACTACGCCTTCATCGCTTCGGTGAGCGTGCTGCTCATCGCCTGCCCCTGCGCCATGGGGCTGGCGACGCCCACGGCCATCATGGTGGCCAGCGGCCGCGGCGCGCAGATGGGCGTGCTCTTCCGCAAGGGCGTGGCCATCGAGGGGCTGGCGCGCATCGATACGGTGGTGCTGGACAAGACGGGAACGATCACCAAGGGCCGTCCGGAGCTGACCGACCTGCGCACCGCCCCGGGGTGGCGCGAGGACGAGCTGCTCACCCTGGCGGCCGCGGTGGAGCAGTTGAGCGAACACCCCATCGCCCAGGCGGTCCGCGAGCGCGCCGAAGGCCTGACGCTGCCCGAGGTTGGCGACTTCGAGGCCGTTCCCGGCTTCGGAGCCCGCGCCCGCGTGGCCGGGCGTGAGGTCGCCGTGGGCGCGGCCCGGTACATGGAGCGCCTGGGGTTGGACACCGCGTCCTTCGCGGCGGAGCAGGCCCGGCTCGAGGACGCCGGCCGCACCGTGATCTACGTCGCGGTGGATGGCGAGGTCGCCGGCCTGATCGCGGTTAGCGACCCGGTCAAGGCGGGCAGTCAGGAGGCCGTCGCGGCCCTGCGCGGCGAGGGTCTGCACGTGGTGATGCTGACCGGGGACTCGGAGCGCACCGCCCGCGCGGTGGCCCGCGAGGTCGGCATCGACGAGGTGATCAGCGAGGTGCTGCCCGCCGACAAGGCCCAGGTGGTGCGCGACCTGCAGGCGAAGGGGCGGCGCGTAGCCTTCGTGGGCGACGGGATCAACGACGCCCCGGCGCTGGCGGGGGCCGACGTGGGCGTGGCCATCGGCACCGGCACCGACATCGCCGTCGAGGCCGGCGACGTGGTGCTGATGCAGGGCGACCTGCGCGCCGTGGTGCGCGCGAGGGCGCTCGCGAAAAAGACGCTGTCCACGATCTACTGGAACTTCTTCTGGGCCTTCGGTTACAACACCGCGCTGATCCCGGTCGCCGCGGGGGTCTTCTACCCCTTCACCGGCCTGCTGCTGCAGCCGGCGCTGGCCGCGGGCGCGATGAGCCTCTCGAGCATCCTGGTGCTCACGAACTCGCTGCGCCTCCGCTACTTCCAGCCGCCGCAGTTCGCGGGCGAGGCGGCCCCGCAGGTCCCCGCGCCGCGCAGCGGGGCCCGGGTGCTGCTCTACACCAGCCCCGGCTGCCCCGACTGCGCCGCGGTGAAGGCCTGGCTCGAGGCGCGTGGCGTGGCCTACGAAGAGCGGGACCTGAGCCGCCCCGAGACCGCCGACGAGGCGGTGCGGAACTACGGCGTGCGGGTGGCCCCGATCACCGTGATCGACGGCCAGGCCCACTGGGGCACCTTCGCCGAGCAGCGACGGGTGCTGGAGCAGCGTCTGGGCGCCGGTGTGCCCGCCGAAGCGGCGGGCTGAGCCCACCCCGACCAAAGAAAAAGCAGGCCCGCGGGCCTGCTTTTTCGCGTACGGTCTTTATACGCGGACTTTTTCCTTCAGCGCCTTGCCGGGTTTGAAGGCCGGGTACTTGGAGGCGGGGATCTTGATCTTTTCGGTGGTGCCGGGCTTCACGCCGGTGCGGGCCTTGCGCTTGCGCACCTCGAAGGTCCCGAAGCCGGTGAGCTGCACCTTGTAGTCGCGGTCGAGGAAGGTGGCGATCTCGTCGAGGAAGGTATCGATGCAGGCCTTCGCGTCCTTCTTCTTCAGCCCGGTGATCTCGGCGACGTGGTTGACCAGATCCGATTTCGTAACCGTCTTCTTCTTGTTTGCCATACGTACACCTCCTTGAATATTGCTTTCCTTACGGACTATACCACGCCTTGCCCCCAAAATTCAAGCCTGGTCCGCGTTTTCTGGCGTTTCTTGCTGTAAGGTTGTTTTTTTCAAGTATCCTTCCGGTAAGTAATCCTCAGGCAGCAACCGGGCCACGGCGGCCTCGATCCGGCGCGTTGCTTCTTCCAAATGGGCCTTGTCGAGCCGCTCCGCGGCTCCGCCCAGATCGATGGGATCGCCGATGACGACGCGTATTCTGCCTCCCAGGCGCGGCCGGCTCCCCGGAGGCCAGACCTCGCGGGTGCCGACGATGGCCACCGGCAGGACGCGGGCTCCGGTGCGCAGCGCGATCGCCGCGGCGCCCGTCTTGAAGGGTTCCAGGTGGCCGCTGCGGCTGCGGCGACCTTCGGGAAAGATTCCGAAGGCCATGCCGGCGCGCAGCGCCCGGATGGCGGCCTTGACGGCGGCCAGGTCGCCGGAGCCGCGCTCCACCGGGATGGCGTAGAGCTTGCGCAGCAGCCAGCCCAGGCCGGGGATGCGGAAGAGGTCGCCGCGGGCGATGAAGGCGATGGGCCGGGGCAGCACCACCCCGATCACCAGCGGGTCGATGAAGGAGTGGTGGTTGGCGGCGATGACGACGGGCCCCTCGGGGGGGACGCGGTCCGCCCCCTCCACCTCGATTCGGTAGAGGAGGCGCAGCAAGCCGCGCACGATGCGTTTGACCGTGCGGTAGACGAGGTTCGGACGCGACCGGGCCACAACTCGTTTTACCCGATATCCTGGCGGCCTACCAAGCCCAGCCGCCGCGCCCGCCCCGCCCAGAGGTGGGCCTGGCGCAGCGGCTCGGGCAGCTTCGTCGTCCGCGGCAGGGCGAGCACCGCCTCGAGTGCCTCGTTCATCCCGATGCGGTGCCCCGGAGAGACGTAGACGGGCTTCACCCGCGCCCGTGTGCGCACCACCCAGCCCACCTGCCGCCCCCTGGCGCAGGGGGTGCCGACCGGGGCGTCCTCGGCGCAGAGGGGCACGGCGGAGCCGGCGGCCTCGGCGAGCGCGCCCACGGCCTCGCCGAAGAGGCGGCTCTTGGCGACGCCCAGACTGGAGAGCCCGGTGTGCACCCCCAGGTGGGCGGCGATGCCCAGACCACGGGGGTGGGCGATGCCCTGGCCGTCCACCAGCAGCGCGTCGGGATCGGCCCCCAGGGCCTCGAGCGCGGCGAGGTAGACCGGAGCCTCGCGGAAGGAGAGGTAGCCGGGCACGTAGGGGAAGACCTCGTCCGCCGGCACGCGGGCGATCCCGACGGCCAGCGCCCGCGCGGCCACCACGTCCCACAGCACCGCCGCGGCCACGAGGGCGCCGCCCCGGCGGATCGAGGCGTCGAGCGCGGCCAGCCGCCGCACCCCCGCCCAGCTGCCGGCCAGTTCGACGCGGGCGGCCAGCTCCCGCTGCAGCGCCCCCGCCGCCGCCAGGTCCAAAGGGCGGGGAAAGGGCGGCGGCTTCACGCTTCTTCGCGCAACCGCGCCAGCACCTCGGCGTCGGCGGGGTTCTGGCCGTAGAGGATGGCCAGGTAGTACGAGGCCCAGGCGACGAAGTACCAGGCGGCCATCATCTCGGGGATCAGCCCCTCGGCCGGCGGTTCGGGGAGCTCGAGCACGGTGTCCACCCGCGTTTCCAGAATTTCGACGGCCAGGCGGGTGCGCTCGTCCTCGCCCACCACCACCGCCGCCAGCGGGTCGCCTTGCTCGTGCCGCGCCTCCAGCGCGGTGATGAAGAACTCGAGGCTGCCGGGCGGCGGCGCAATGGAGAGGCTGCCGCCGATGCGGGCGAAGGTCTGCTGCAGCGCGGCCGCCAGGCCGCGGTAGCGCTCCGACACCACCCAGACGGGGATGCGCTCGATCAGGTTCCAGGCAAAGAACTTGGCGGGGTTGTCCTCGGTGGGCACCTCGGGCCCAAGCCCCGCGGCCAGGGCCTCGAGGGCGCGGTCCACCCGGGCTCCCGCCTCGGCCTCGCCCGTGGCCTCCTGCAGGAAGCGCAGGTAGCGGTAGGGGCTGAGCGGGTGGGGCGCCACCGGCACGTCCACCGCCTCGCCGAAGCCCACGCGCACCACCCGCGCGCCGCTGGCCTCGGCGGCGGCCACCGCGCCGCCGGCGGCCCCCAGGTCGAGCCCGCCCTGCAGGACGAACTGGGTGCCGCCCTCGGTCATCAGCCGGGGGATCCAGAGATGGGCCAGCTCCGCGGGCCACCAGGCCTCGCCGAAGCCCACCACCCCGTAGGGGGCGGGGTAGGCCTCCTCGGGGCGGGGGAAGTCGCCGGGGAGCCGGGTCAGGTCGCGGTGCAGCTGTTGTTCGTCGACCTTGTAGTCCTCGTGGGCGTCGAGGTTGCGCATAGGTTAAGCCTAGCAGGTGCGGGCTTGAATTAGCTGCCTTCCCCCCGTGTTCGGAGCTCGAGCATTACCAGACCGATGCCCATCGCCAGCAAGCTTGGACCCAGAAGGGCGAGGGTGACCCAAGCGGTCGCGAGGGGGGCGTTCCAGGCCTGAGCAAATCCCGTGGGCCACACGAAAGCTACCAGTGCTGCGAGCAACACACCACCGCCACCCAGCAAACTGAGACTAAGGGCTGGTAATAAAAAGAGCCAATGGCCGCCATTGTCCAACGGGGCGAGCCGTGACAGCGCCAAAACCACTAAGTACGCGGCCGCATACGGTAGGGCTGCAGCCAGTGGGTTAACGAAGAGCAGGGGCACTGCGTAAGCCAGTGAGAGGAGCAGAAGCCCGAAGGGGAGCTTGGTCGCCGTCGGGCCTGAGAGAGTTGGGGCCAGCAACAAGATTAGCAACGGCAAACCCAGCGTTGTAAACGCCAACAGTTCGCTCATGGGCGGACAGGCGTCAAGGTAACACGAGGCGGTTCCGATGGCCGCCGCGACGGCCCCGATCAGAACCACGCTGGCCACCAACAGATAAGAAATCGAGGCTCCCATCGAGCGGAGTGAAAACCATGTGGCTACCACCCAGATCAGCCCCGTGAGCGTGAACCTGATGACCGTACCCGTGAGTTTAAGGTTCGGTTCGTACATGTAAGCAATGCCACCGGTGGAATAGAACACCGTTGCAGCCGTGGCAAGGAAGAGCAGCGCGGCTAACAAAACATAAGTAAACTTGTTTTCCATTGCCTACATAATAACTTACAATCAGTAGTCAAGGTGACCTGGCGGTATCTGCTTCTTGACGTTGCGGATCCGGTCTAGGATTGCTCGCAGCCTGCGGTAGCGGCCCCGACATACGGGTTTACGTTCTCGAGGAGCCGGGTCAGGTCGCGGTGCAGCTGTTGTTCGTCGACCTTGTAGTCCTCGTGGGCGTCGAGGTTGCGCATAGGCCTAGCTTAGCAGCGAAACCGGGAGGTGCCTTCTCGTTTAATCTTGGGCCCGCGGAACCGGCCACAAGAACCGTCTACACTAGCCACGCGGCCAGGGGAAGAAAGGGCAGCAACACGGAGCGCGATGCTTGCCCGAAAACCCAGGGAGGTGACCAGCTCCGCGGCGGGCGCGACGAATATAGCCAAACGATGTACAGTACGCCAGCCAATCCGCATTCGCCAAGGTCTCCTCATGGTCTGGCGGTATAAGCAGTTCATATGCGTGCGACCCGTAGGACCGCTTTCGCTCTGATCCTGGTCGGGTTTGTACTGGGTTTGTCCGGCTGCCTCGAGACCGAGGCCAAGCTGACCTGGCATCCCGACGGATCGATCGACCTCAAGGTGCGGCTCGAGGGCGACGCGCTCTCGGGGCAGGCGCAGCAGATCGCGGACCGGCTGCGCCTGAGCGGGTTCCGTGACGTGAGCTTCTCGGCCACGCGCCTCAGCGCGGTGCAGCCGCTCAAGCTGGCGGGCTGGGACCGCTTCAGCGGCTGGTTGCCGGGGCGCTTCGCTTACGCCGACCGCAGCGGCCTGGTCCTCTCGCGCACGAGCTGGGTCGTCTTCGAGGACTACGCCCTCGTCGGGACCCTCGACGTGGGCCGGATCACCGAGCTGCCGTCGTTCGTGCGCGCGCTGGGGCTCCCCTTCGTCTTCAAGGTCGAGGCCCCCTGGCCCGCCCTGAGCAGCAACGCCAGCCGGGTGGAGGGGCGCACCTACGTCTGGCGGGCGCGGCTGGGCCAGCCCTTTCCGGTGCGTATCGTCTACCGCCGCTGGTACCCGGAGCGGGCCCTGGCCCTCGTCCTGGCCCTGGGGGCGGTCAGCCTAGTTCTTTGGCGTAGGTCACGACGGCGTCGGCGAGTTTGAACCCCAGGCGTTCGTAGAGGGCGATGGCCGCCTTTTCGTGGTCGTGGGCGCGCACCTTGAGCTCGCGGGCGCCGCCGCCGAAGGCGTAGTCCGCCGCCGCGGCCAGCAGCGCCCGGCCCACGCCGCGGCCCCTGGCCTCGGGGACGACGCCCAGGTAGGCGATCTCGGCGGCGTCGGGGGTGGTTTCCAGCTCCACCAGCCCCACCGGCCGCTCCCCTTCGAAGGCGTACCACAGGTGCACGTCGGGGCGCTGGAAGTGCTCGATCAGCTCGAGCGCCGACCAGCCCAGGCGCAGGCTCCAGGTGTCCTCGCTGCTGCGGTAGAGCTCGCAGTAGACCTCGGGGTCCAGGTTCTCCACCCGCTCGAGGCGCACCCCTGCGGGCGGGGGGTAGGCGAGGTCGCGCGGGGGCGTGGTGAAGAAGTAGGAGGTGTGCACGGGCGCGTAGCCCCACGTCTGCAGCGCCGCGCGCAGGCTGCGGTTGGCCTCGTGCGGGAAGGCGTAGAGGGTGTGCCAGCCGCGGGCCGCCGCCTCGCGGTCGGCGTGTTCGAGGAGGGGCGCGGGGTCGGCCTCGCGCACCAGCGGCCCCTCGAGGGCGCCGCCCTGGCGGAAGGGGTAGAGGGCGGCGTAGCCGGCGAGGCGCTCGCCCAGCTCCAGGACCCACCCCTCGTCGGCGGCCCACCAGAGCTCGTCCTCGCTGCGGGCTTCGGGCGCGAGCACCCGGCGGGCGGGGTCGGCGTCCATCCAGCGCAGCAGCGCGAGCAGACCGCCAAGGTCTTCGGGGCGCACCGGCCGTACCATGGTTGCCTTGATTGTAGCACCGCCCTCAGCCGTTCAGACGCGCCAGCACGCCGTCCGCGCCGTAGAAGCGCAGCTCGGTCCAGGCGGCGTAGTCCTGCTCCAGCCGCAGCCCTTCCGCGAGCGGCAGGAAGGGGAGGGCGAGGCGCAGCGCCACCCGGTTCACCGTGCAGTTGCCCACCAGGACCACGTCCCCGCCCGGGTGCCGCTCGAGGAGCCGTTCCAGCAGCGGGCGGGTCCGCCGCTCCACGTCGACCAGGCTTTCGCCCCCCGGGGGCGCGAAACCTGCCTCGTCGTGCTTCCAGCGCTCCACGTCGGCGGGCCAGCGCCGGCGCACCGTCGCGAAGTCCAGCCCCTCCCAGTCGCCCCAGGCGCGTTCCCGCAGCCCCGGCTCGAGGGTGTAGGGTGCGCCCAGCCGCTCGGCGAGGAGCCGCGCCGCCTCGGTTTCGGCGAGGCTGTCGGGGGCGTAGACGTGGGTTACCGCCGCCTCCAGCCGGGCGGCCAGGCCCGCGAGCGCGTCCCGGCCGGCGGGCGTCAGCGGCCGGCCGGGGTGGCTGTAGAGCACGCCGCGCGGGTTTTCCACCGGTCCCGCGCGCGTGAGCCAGAGCCGCGTCGGCGGCGGGGCGCCGTCCAGGAAGCGCGCGAGCATACCCATGAGGGCATTATCCCACGGCGTATAAAATGGGCGAATGGACCCCGCGGTCATCATCGTGAACCCGGCGGCCGGCCGCGGCCGGGTCGGGGGGCAGCTCGCGCGCATCCAGGCCTGGGTGCGCAGCTGGGCGCCCGAGGTGCCCGTCTGGGTCACCGAAGGCCCCGGCCACGCCAGCGAGCTGACCCGGCGGGCCCCGCCGGACGCGCGGGTGGTGGCCGTGGGCGGCGACGGTACCGCCCACGAGGTGGTGCGGGCGCTCGGTCCCGGCCAGGTGCTGGGGCTGGTGCCGGTGGGCTCGGGCAACGACATCGCGCGCATGGCGGGGCTGCGCCGCGTCGGGCTCGAGCGCGCGCTCGCCACCGCGCTCTGGGGCGGGATCGTGCGCTACGACCGCGGGATCGTCGATGGGGAGCCCTTCGCCTCCAGCGCCACCGCCGGCCTTGACGCCGCCGTGGCGCGGCGCGCCTTCGCCGCGCCCCGTTACCTGCGCGGCCTGCCGCGTTACCTGTGGGCGCTGGTCGCGGAGCTGCGGGGACTGGCGCTGCCCGAAACGCGCATCGAGGTTGACCGCGAGGAGGTTTACGCCGGGCCCATGCTGCTCGCCGCGGTGATGAACAGCGCGACCTACGGCGGGGGCTTTCCCATCGCGCCGATGGCGCGGCCCGACGACGGGCGGCTCGAGCTCGTCTGGGCGGGAGCCTTCACCCGCCTCGGGGTCCTGGGCATCCTGCCGCGGCTGCTCGCCGGCCGCCACCTCGGCCACCCCCGGATCGGCCACCGCTCCGGGGTGCAATTTCGCCTGAGCTTCGACCGGCCGGTGCCGATTCAGGCGGACGGCGAGGTCCTCCCGGAACGGGCCGAGATCGAGGTCGTGATCGAGCCTGCGGCCCTGCCGATCGCCGCCGACCCCGGCGCCCGCGAGGGCACCCCGGCGCTGGAGGAGGCGCGGCCGGTCACGGCCATGCCCGAGCCCACCGTCTAGCCGCCGCGGTACAGCTCCAGGTAGCGGTCGACGACGGCCTCGGGGTCGAAGCGCTCCCGGGCGTCAGCGCGCGCCGCCCGTCGCATCGCGGCCAGGCGGTCGGGGTCGGCCAGCAGCTCGGCGCTGGCGCCCGCCTGGCCGTAGACGTCGCCCAGCTCGACGAGCCAGCCGGTCTCGCCGTGGCGCACGACCTCGCTGAGGCCGCCCACGCGCGCGGCCACCACGGGCACCCCCGACGCCAGCGCCTCGAGCGCGGCGAGGCCGAAGGACTCTTCCTGGGAGTGCAGCCAGAACAGGTCGGCCGCCCCGACCACCTCCTCGGGGTGGGGCGTGGGCGGCAGGAAGCGGACCCGCTCGCGCACCCCCAGCTCGCGCGCCACCCGGGCGGCCTCCGGCCGCTCGGGCCCCTCGCCGAGGAAGACCAGCCGCGCCCGCACCCCCAACCGCAGCAGGTGGGCGAAGGCGCGCACCAGGTCGGGGGTGCGCTTGATGGGGCGGAAGTTGGAGGCGTGCACGATCATGACCTCTCCGGTCTCCACGTAGCGCGCCTTGCGGTCGGGGCGGGGCCGGAAGCGGGCGGCGTCGACGAAGTTGGGCACCACCTCGGCCGCGACCCCGAAGACGACGCGCGCCTGCTCGGCGAGCGAGCGCGAGACCGCGGTGACGCGTCCGCGGGCCAGCGCCCGAGCGGTCACCTCGCGGAAGGCGGGGTCGAGGCCCAGCTGGTTCACGTCGGTGCCGTGCAGCGTGTGCAGCACCGGCAGCTCGAGCTCCGCCAGGCGGGCGCTGGCGGCGTGGGGGACGGCGTAGTGGGTGTGCACGACCTCGAGGGCGTGCTCGCGCGCCGCCGTGCGCAGCGCCCCGGCGGCGGCCAGACCGTAGAGCGAGCCCGGGAGCACGGCGTGGTCCGGGGCGCGCACCGGGAAGAAGCGCACGCCGCTGGCCGCGTCGAGGCGAAAGGGGCGGCGGCTGGAGACGAGCACGACGGTGTGCCCGCGCGCGGCCAGGCGCATGGCCAGTTCCGCGGCGACCGTGCCGCTGCCGCCGAGGCCGCCGTAGGCGAGCAGTCCGATGCGCATCGCCCCCAGTCTACCCACCCGGCGGCAGGGGCGGACGCCCGTTGCCGCAGGGGGCGGCGCGGGTGCAGACTGAGGTCAATGGAAAGCTCTTTGACGGGGCTGGCCCTGGCCACGCTGGTCGGGTTCGCCGTGGGGCTCGAGCGCGAACGCGCCAAGCGCGAGCGCGAGACCGGCGCGCTGGGCGGGGTGCGCACCTTCGCGCTGATCGGCCTCCTCGGGGGGCTCGTGGGGGTGCTGGGCTCCGGGGCGCTGGCGCTGGCGGGCTTCCTGGTGGTCGGGGCGCTGGCGCTGTGGTCGCTCACCCGCGCTCCCGGAGCCACCAGCGAGGTGGCGGCGCTCGTCGTCTACCTGCTGGGCCTGCTCGCGGGCGAGGGGCAGGCCACCGCGGCGCTCTTCGGGGGGCTGGTGACGCTGGGGCTGCTCACCTACCGCGAGCGGCTGCACCGCTGGTCGGCGCAGATCGGCGAGGAGACGCTGGAAGCCGCGGTGCTGCTGGCGCTCCTGTGGGGGGTGGTCTGGCCGCTTCTGCCCGAGGCCGGCTACGGCCCCGGTGGGGTGCTGCGGCCGCGCGAGGTGTGGCTGATGGTGCTGCTCGTCGCCGCGGCGAACTTCGCGGGCTTCGTGCTCACACGCCTGTGGCGCGAGCGCGGCCTCTACGCCGCGGCCCTCGCCGGGGGGCTGGTCTCCTCGACCGCGGTGACCGTCTCCATGGCGGCCCGGGCGCGCGAGCACCCGGCGTCCTGGCGCAGCTGGGCCGTCGCGGCGGGGCTGGCAACGGTGCTGATGTACCTGCGCGTGCTCGTCTGGGTGGCGCTGTTCGCCCCGGCGCTGCTCGCACTGCTGGCGCCGGCGCTGGCGCTGTGGGCGCTGGTGAACCTGGTCGTCTGCCTGCTGCTGGCGCGCGGCGGCGGGGGCGGCGGGGACTTCGAACTGAAGAACCCGCTGGGTTTGGGGGCGGCGCTGCTCTTTGGGGGGCTTTACGCCCTGATCAAGCTCGCGGCCTACGCCGCCGGGGTCTGGCTGGGCGCCGCCGGGGTCTACGCGGTGGCCGCGCTCTCGGGGTTGCAGGACCTGGACGCGATCACCCTCAGCATGGCGCGCCTCTTCAGCCAGGGCGGGCTCGAGGCGGCGCTGGCGGTGCGGGCGGTCCTGCTCGCCACCCTGGTCAACAACGCCGTGAAGGCGACGCTGGGCTACCTGGGGCACCCGCGGATGGGGCTGGCGCTGGCGCTGGCGCTCCTCCCCGGCGCCCTCGCCGCCTGGGCGTGGATGGCCTACTTCGCCTGACGCGGCCGCCGGCGCCGGTTCGACCCGCCTGCGGCCCTGGGGTACAATCGGGGACGTGAAGGCCTTCAAGCCCCGCCTGCTCGCCCTGCCCGACTACCCCTACACCGCCCGGCAGGCCCTGATCAAGCTGGACCAGAACGAGAGTCCCTACGGCCTGCCGCCCGAGCTGAAGGCCGAGCTGGCGGCGCGGCTCGAGGCCCTGCCCCTGAACCGCTACCCGGAGATGCACGCCGAGAGCCTGGCCGAGCGCATCGCCGACTTCGAGGGCTGGCCCGAGACCGGGGTGGTGGTGGGGCCCGGCTCCAACACGATCATCACCGCCCTCGTCGCCGCCGCCCAGCGCGTCCTGGACGTACAACCCTCGTTCGCCCTCTACCAGCACGCCGCCGAGCTGCTCGGCGTCCCCTACCGCGCCGTCCCCCTCGAGGAGGGGTTCCAGCTGCCCCTCGAGGCGTTGCTCGCGGCCCTGGCCGAAGAGGAGTCCCCGGGGGTCTTCTTCCTTCCCAACCCCCACACCCCCACCGGGCACTTCTTCATGCAGGAGCGGGTCCAGATTCTTTGCGAGGCCGCGGCGCAGCACGATTGGCTGATGGTCATCGACGAGGCCTACTACCAGTTCGCCCCCGCCGACCTCAAGCGGCAGGCCCTGGGCCAGCCGCACCTGGGGGTGCTGCGCACCTTCTCCAAGGCGTGGGGGCTGGCCGGTGCACGCGCGGGTTACCTGCTCGCCTCCGAGGAGGCGGCCCGGGTGGTGCGCCACCTGCTGCCGCCCTTCGGCATCCCCGCCCCCACCGCGCTCGCCGTCGAGCTGGCCCTGGAGCACCCGGGCTACGTGACCGAGGCCGTGGAGAAGGTGCGGCGCGAACGCGAGCGCGTCTACCTGGAGCTGAAGGCCCACCCCACCTGGACGGCCTACCCCAGCCACACCAACTTCCTGCTGGTGCGCACCCCCGACGCCCAGGCCGCCTACGAGGGGCTGCTGAAGCGCGGCATCCTGGTGCGGCGTCAGGATCATGTTCCCGGTCTCGAAGGGGCGATCCGGGTGACGATCGGCACCCCCGTCGAGAACGACGCCTTCCTGCAGGCGGCCTTCGAACTGGCCAAGGAGGAGAAGGAGATCGCGGATGCGGCAAGCGAAGATTGAGCGGATCACGCGCGAGACCGAGGTGCGGCTGACCCTGGACCTCGACGGGCCCACGGGCGGGAAGATCGCCAGCGGCCTGCCCTTCCTCGACCACATGCTCGAGCAGCTGGTGCGTCACGGACGTTTCCGGCTCGACCTCGACGCCCGCGGCGACCTCGAGGTGGACGTGCACCACCTCGTCGAGGACGTCGGTATCGCCCTCGGCATGGCCCTGGAACGCGCTCTCGGCGACCGCGTCGGCCTCGAGCGCTACGCCAGCGCCTTCGCCCCCATGGACGAGACGCTGGTGCACGTCGTCCTCGACTTCTCGGGCCGCCCCTACCTGGCCTTTGCGCCCGAGTCGCTCGACGTCGTGGGCGAGGCCGGCGGGGTCAACGTCTACCACCTGCGCGAGTTCCTCCGCGGGCTGGTCAACCACGCGGGGCTGACGCTGCACCTGCGGGTCCTGGCCGGCCGCGAGGCCCACCACGTCATCGAGGCGGCCTTCAAGGCGCTGGCCCGGGCCCTCTTCGCCGCCACCCGCGTGACCCGCGACGACCTGCCCAGCAGCAAGGGCGTGCTCTAGCCGGCCGTTTTATGCGTACCCTGGTCATCGACTACGGCTCCGGAAACCTACGCAGCGCCGCCAAGGCGCTGGAGGCTGCGGGTTACGACGTTCGCGTCGACGACGACCCCCGCGCCGCCGCCACCGCCGAGCTGCTGGTGCTGCCGGGGCAGGGGCACTTCGCCCAGGTCGCCGGCAACTTCCGCGCCTCGGGTTTCGAGGCGGCGGTGCGCGAGCACCTCGCCGCCGGCCGGCCCTTCCTGGGCATCTGCGTGGGGTTGCAGCTCCTCTTCGAGGGGTCCGAGGAGGCCCCGGGCGTTCCCGGGCTCGGCCTCGTTCCCGGCACGGTGCGCCGCTTCCGCGCGCGCAAGGTGCCCCAGATGGGCTGGAACACGCTCGAGGTGGACGCGGGGCCCTTCGCGGACTTCGACGGCCGCCACTTCTACTTCGTTCACTCCTACTACGCGCCGCTCACCGAGGGCAGCGTCGGGGTCACCCGTTACGAGGGGACGCCCTTCACCGCGCTCTACCTGAAGGGGAACGTGGTGGCGCCGCAGTTCCACCCCGAAAAGAGCAGCCGCGCGGGGCTGGCCTTCCTGCGCACGCTGAAGCGTTACTTCGAAGAAGCCGCGAGCTCCAGGTCCTCGGGTTTCACCAGGTAGCCCTGCGCCCCTACGTGGGTGGCCACCAGCGCCCCGGCGACGTTGGCGCGGCGGGCGGCCTCGAGCAGGTCGCGCCCCTCCATTACCGTGGCGGCGAAGGCGGCGGTGTAGGCGTCGCCGGCCCCGGTGGAGTCGATGACGTCGTCCACCGCGTAGGGTTCCACGAGGGCTTCGGTTTCCGGGGTAACGACCATCGAACCCAGGGCGCCCAGCTTGACGACGGCGCGTTCGATGCCGTAGGTGCGCAGCCGCTCCACGCCGCCGCTGATCGAGGCCTCGCCGGTGAGGGCGGCGAGTTCGTGCTGGTTCATGAGCAGGTAGTCCACGCCGCGCAGGTCCTCGAGCAGGTGCTCGCCCGCGGCGCGGATGGCTCCGGTGCCCAGGTCGGCGAAGACGGGCAGCCGCCGTTTCGCCGCCGCGGCCAGCACCTTGAGGGTGTATTCGCGGCTGGGGCCGCCCGCCAGCGCGTAGGCGGAGACGACCACCGCGTCCACCTGGTCGAGGGCGCGCGCTTTGAAGGCGGCGGCGTCGAGGTGACGGCTGGCGCTGGCGCTCGAGACCATGGTGCGCTCGCCCCCGGCGATGACGAAGACGAGGATGCTCGAGGTCGGCCGCTCCTCGTCTTCCTGAAGATGGCTCAGGTCCACCCCCACCCGTTTGAGGTTGGCGAGTGCGGCTTCGCGAAAGGGGCCCGTTCCCACGCGCGCAGCCAGCGCGACCTTGTGGCCCAGGCTCGCCAGGTTGGCGGCCACGGTGGCCGCGGCGCCCCCCGGCTTGATCAGCGCCCGCTGGGCGGGCGTTTCCTCTCCGGGGCCGGGCATCGCGTCCACGAAATACATTAGGTCTACCGAGACGTCCCCGATCACAAAAAACCGCATCGTGCCTCCTCAGGCGGATTGTTTTATACCATAGTACATCCTGCGCTTCCTGGAACGTCCCGCGCGTACGGTCTTTGGTCCCGGTCCGGCCGCTTAAGCTGGAGGGGAAGGATCGCGCGGGCCATCGACGTAGCGTCAAGGCTTAGGCTGAGCCCCTAGGTTAAATGTCCCTATATGGCCCCCCGACCTCATGGCATCGTCAGGGTGGAACACTTGACACCAAGGGAGGCAAGGGTATGGAATCGTCGAAGCCGAAGAAGAAACACGAAGCCCTCTCCACCGACCGACGCAGCCTGCTCAAGGCCGCGGCGGCCAGCGCCGCAGCGGCCGCGGCGGGGCTCTCGGTCGCGCAGGGAGGAACGAGCGAAGCCGAGAAGGACTGGCGCTGGGACAAGGCCGTCTGCCGCTTCTGCGGGACCGGCTGCGGGGTGATGGTGGCCACCAAGAACGACCGCATCGTGGCCGTCAAGGGGGACCCGCTGGCCCCGGTGAACCGCGGCCTCAACTGCATCAAGGGCTACTTCCTGGCCAAGATCATGTACGGCAAGGACCGCCTCACCCGCCCCCTGCTGCGCGTCAACAAGAAGGGCGAGTTCGACAAGAAGGGCGAGTTCAAGCCGGTCTCCTGGAAGAAGGCCTTCGAGGTGATGGCCGACCAGTTCAAGAAGGCCTACGGCGAGCTGGGTCCCACCGGGATCGCCTTCTTCGGGTCGGGCCAGTACACCATTCAGGAGGGCTTCGCCGCCAGCAAGCTCATCAAGGCGGGGTTCCGTTCCAACAACATCGACCCCAACGCCCGCCACTGCATGGCCAGCGCCGTAGCCGCCTTCATCCAGACCTTCGGCATCGACGAGCCCGCCGGCTGCTACGACGACATCGAGCTCACCGACAGCTTCGTGCTTTGGGGCTCGAACATGGCGGAAAACCACCCGGTTCTCTGGGCGCGCGTGATCGACCGCAAGCTCTCGGATCCCGACCGGGTGAAGGTCGTGGTGCTCTCGACCTATCAGCACATGAACGCCGACATGGCGGACACCGCGATCATTTTCAAGCCGCACACCGATCTGGCTATTCAGAACTACATCCTGCGGGAAATTCTGTACAACTATCCCGATGCCATCGACCGCGAGTTCGTCGACAAGTACACCACCTACGCCACCGGCTACGTGGACATCGGCTACGGCATGCGCTCGGATCCGAACCACCCGAAGTACTCGGACAAAGAGCGCGAGACGATGCAGAAAGAGCTGGCCAAGACGGTCTCCGAGGCCGAGGCCAAGGCCCTGGCCTTCCTGGGGCTGAAGCCGGGCGACAAGATGGAGATGAAGCACCGCGCGGCGGCGGGGGCGCACTGGCAGATCGCCTTCGAGGACCTCAAGAAGGCGCTCGAGCCCTACACCCTCGACTTCGTCGCCGAGCTGGCCAAGGGCGACCCCGACGAGCCGCTCGAAAGCTTCAAGAAGAAGCTCCAAGACCTGGTGCAGATCTTCGTCGAACAGGGTCGCAAGGTGGTCAGTTTCTGGACGATGGGCTTCAACCAGCACACCCGCGGCACCTGGGTCAACGAGCAGGTCTACGCCATCCACCTGCTCCTCGGCAAGCACGCCAAGCCGGGTTCGGGCGCCTTCAGCCTCACCGGCCAGCCCTCCGCCTGCGGCACCGCGCGCGAGGTTGGCACCTTCGCCCACCGCCTGCCCGCCGATATGGTCGTGGCCAACCCCAAGCACCGCGAGATCTCCGAGAAGCTCTGGCGTGTTCCCGAGGGCACGATCAACCCCAAGGTGGGGGCCAACTTCGTGCAGATCATGCGCGACCTCGAGGACGGCAAGATCAAGTGGGCCTGGGTGCACGTCAACAACCCCTGGCAGAACACCGCCAACGCCAACCACTGGGTCAAGGCCGCGCGCGAGATGGACAACTTCATCGTCGTCTCCGAGGTCTACCCGGGCATCTCCACCAAAGTGGCCGACCTGATCCTGCCCACGGCGATGATCTACGAGAAGTGGGGCGCCTACGGCAACTCCGAGCGTCGCACCCAGCACTGGCGCCAGCAGGTCACCGCCCCGGGCATGGCCATGCCCGACATCTGGCAGTACATGGAGTTCTCCAAGTTCTTCAAGCTGCGTGAGGTCTGGAAGGAGCACAAGCTGCCCGACGGCACCGTGCTGCCCGACGTGCTGGAGAAGGCCAAGGCGATGGGGTACGACCCCGAGCAGACCCTCTTCGACGTCCTCTTCAACCATCCCGAGATGCGCAAGTTCGCCTGGCCCGACCCCATCGGCGAGGGCTTCCTCAACACCGAGGCCGCGGGCGACGGCCGCCCCATTCAGGACGCCGAGGGCAAGCCCTTCAAGGGCTACGGTTACTTCGTGCAGAAGGCGCTTTGGGAAGAGTACCGCCAGTTTGGCCTCGGCACCGGTCACGACCTCGCCGACTTCGACACCTACCACCGGGTGCGTGGCCTGCGCTGGCCTGTGGTGGACGGCAAGGAGACCCCCTGGCGCTTCAACGCCAAGTACGACCCCTACGCCCGCAAGGCCAACCCCGGCGGCGAGTTCGCCTTCTACGGCAAGGCCAAGAAGAAGATCCCCAAGGGCAACCTCTTCGGACCCGAGGCGGGCACTTCGGTCGACCTGACCAACCGCGCCAAGATCTTCTTCCGCCCCTACATGGATCCCCCGGAGATGCCCGATGACCGCTACCCCTTCTGGCTGGTTACCGGGCGCGTGCTCGAGCACTGGCATTCCGGAACGATGACCATGCGCGTGCCTGAGCTCTACCGCGCGGTCCCCGAGGCGCTGGTGTACATGAACCCCGAGGACGCCAAGAAGATCGGGGTGAAGGACGGCCAGTTCGTCTGGGTGGAGAGCCGCCGCGGCAAGGTCAAGGCGCGCGCCTCTACCCGCGGCCGCAACCGCCCGCCCAAGGGACTGATCTTCGTGCCCTGGTTCGACGAGCGCGTGCTCATCAACAAGGTCACCAACGACCAGCGCTGCCCCATCTCCAAGCAGACCGACTACAAGAAGGCGGCGGTGAAGGTCTACCCCGCCTAGGGAGGCGTCCGTGTCCGAGGTCGACCAAACCCGCCGCCGCATGATCTTCCGCACGCTGCAAGGGGTCACCCTTACCGCGGTGGGCGGAGCGTTCTGGGCGGGTTTCGTGCACGAGAACGCGCAGGCGGAGCTGGTGCTGCGGCCTCCCGGCGCGCTCGCCGAGGACGACTTCCTGGCGACCTGCATCCGTTGCGGCCTCTGCGTGGCCGACTGCCCCTACGACACGCTCAAGCTGGGGGCCTACGGCGACGACGTGCCCGTAGGCACCCCCTTCTTCGAGCCGCGCAAGGTTCCCTGCTACCTGTGCGAGGACATCCCCTGTGCGGCGGCCTGCCCCACGGGGGCGCTCGACCTGCTGAGCCTCACCGACGAGGGGGGCGAGCTCGACGTGGCGCGCTCGCGCATGGGCGTGGCGGTGGTGGACTACAACAACTGCATCGCCGCGCGCGGCCTGCGCTGCGACGCCTGCGTACGCGCCTGCCCTTACATGGGCGACGCGATCTTCGTCGACACCCGCCGCAACCCGCGCACCGGCAAGCACGCCATGCTGGTGCCGATCGTCGACGCCGACTACTGCACCGGCTGCGGGTTGTGCGAGCACGCCTGCGTCACCGAGAAGGCCTCGATCTTCGTGCTGCCGCGCGACGTGGCGCTGGGCCGGGCCGGCGAGCACTACGACCTGCCCGCCCCCAACTTCACGCCGGAGGTGCCCGAGAATGAAATCTAGGCTGCGCTACGTCTACGACCACTACCGCTTCCTCATCCTCCGGCGGACGCTGCAGCTCGGCATCTTGCTGCTCTTCTTCGGCGCCAACGCCTGGGGATGGAGCCTGCTCGTGGGCGACCTGAGCAGCTCGCGCATCCTCAACACCGTGCCGCTCGCCGACCCCTTCGCGGTGCTGCAGCTGCTGCTCGCGGGGGGCGCGCTGGCGGGGCAGGTGCTCGTGGGCGCCCTGATCGTGCTCGTGGCCTACGCGCTGATCGGGCGCGCCTTCTGCTCCTGGGTCTGCCCGGTCAACCTGATTACCGACCTGGCCGAGTGGGTGCGCCGGCGCCTGGGCTTCCGCGAACCGCCGCTGATGTACCTCAACCGCAACCTGCGCTACGTCGTGCTCGTGATGGTGCTGGTGCTGAGCCTGCTGCTCTCGCTGCCCGTCTTCGAGTTCGTGAGCCCCATCAACGCGGCCGCGCGCGGCGTGGCCTTCGGCATGGGCATGGGCTGGGCGCTGCTGCTGGCGATCTTCCTGTTCGATCTTTTCGTGGTGCGCCACGGCTATTGCGGCCACATCTGCCCGCTGGGCGCGTTCTACAGCCTCACCACCCGCTTCCGCAGGGTGCGCGTGCGGCACGTCAAGGACAGCTGCACCCTCTGCGGGCTTTGCTTCAACGCCTGCCCGGAGCCCCACGTTCTGGGACTGGTCGGCAAGCACGACGGCACGGTCAACAACCCCGAGTGCACCAACTGCTTCCGGTGCGTCGAAGTCTGCGACGACGACGCCCTGTTCGTGAGCCTGAGTGGAGGATGGTCGAAATGAAGGAAATGAAAGCTTTGGTCTTGTTGCTGGGTCTCTTCGTGGTGGCGGTGCTGGGCTTCCTGGTCTACGAGACCACCGCCAAGAAAGCCGCGCCCACGCCGCCCGCGGCCACGACCGCCGTGGAACAGCCGGCTTCCACGGCGAACGCGCCGGCGGAAGCCGCGACCCCGTCCGCCGAATCGACGGGGGCCGGCATTCGCAGCAGCGACCTGCTGACGTCGGGGAGCGAGGAGCTGCCGGTGCCCACCACCAACGCGCCCGCCCCGGGCAGCGCCGAACGTCTGCCGCGCGCCTACGAGAACGCGCCGCCGCAGATTCCGCACTCCGTCGAAGGGCTGCTGCCCATTACCCTGAGCAACAACGCCTGCCTCTCCTGTCACCTGCCCGGCGTCGCGGAGAACGTGGGGGCGACCCCCATTCCGCCCACGCACATCCAGATGGACCTCTTCACCGCCAGCGAGAACAAGAAGGTTCCGGTGGACCCGGCCCGCTACTACTGCACCCAGTGTCACGTGCCCCAGGCCGACGTGCAGCCCCCGGTGTCCAACGAGTTCCAGCCCGAGTTCCGCAACCCCGAGCTGAAGAACAAGTCGAACCTCGACCAGCAGTGGAACGAGGGCGTGCAGAACGGGGGGACCCAGTAGCGTGAAGCGGCGCGCCTTGCTGACCCGGCTCGCGCCCAAGTCGGGGAGGCGCGTCCTCCCGCCCTACACCGGAGCAGGGACCGACTTTTCCCCCTGCCTGAGTTGCCACGGGCCCTGCGTGACGGCCTGCGAGGAGGAGACGGGCGTGCTCGCGCGCGACGCGCAGGGCCGCCCGTTCCTCGACTTTCTGCGGGCCGGCTGCACCTTCTGCCGCGCCTGTCTGGACGCCTGTCCGGAAGGGGTGCTGGCCGAGCCGGGGCGGTCGCCGCTGGCCGAGGTGTGGATCGAGACCGGCGCCTGCCTGGCGCACCAGGGGGTGGTCTGCGTGGCCTGCAAGCAGGCCTGCCCCGAGAACGCGGTAATCTTTGAAGGGATGATGCGTCCGCGGATCAACGAGGCCTGCACCGGATGCGGGTTGTGCGTGCCCGCCTGCCCCGTGGAGGCGGTGGCGTGGTCCGGGTAGCCTTGCTGGTGCTGGTGCTGGGGCTGGCGCTGGGGGGCCCCGGCCTGGCGGCGGAGCTGGGCGCCGCCGTGAGCGCCTGGGCGGCCGGTCCGGACGTCGTCTACCTGGCCACCGAGGACGGCCGGGTGCTGCGCTACCTGCCCGGGGAGGACGCGCTCGAGCCGCTGTGGCAGCTGGCGCCGGTCCGGCGGGTGACGGGGACGGAGGCGGGCAAGGTCTACGCGCTGGACGTCCGCGGCGCGACCCTGCTGTGGGTGCGCGAGGGGCCGAGCGGCTTCCGGGTGGTCGAGGCCTTCACCCCCGGCGGCTCCCCGCGCGTCGTCGTTCCCGAGTCGCTGGAGCTGCCGATCGTGGCGGCCTGGTTCGACGGCGACGCGGGCTACGTGCTGGTGCTGCTCGACGGCGAGGTGGTCTGGGTGGACGCCGCGGGCCGGATCCGGCGCAGGATGCAGGTGACCCAGAGCGCCGTGGGCGCGGCCGACAAGCACGGCCGGCGGCTGGCGATCGGCGACGAGGGCGGGCTGGTGACCGTCGTGGACCTCGACGGGGCCAGGATCGTGCTGCAAAGCGCCCAGCACCGCGACAAGGTGCTGACCCTGGACCTGGGCGGCCGCTGGCTGCTCTCGGGCGGGCGCGACCGCCGGGGGGCGGCGCTGGACCTGGACAGCGGCGAGGCGCTGACGCTGCGGGCCGACTTCTTCGTCTACGGCGTCGCGCTGGACCGCCAGGAACGCCTGGCCGCCTACACCTACGACGAACGCGGCACCCTGCGGATCGTCGACCTCGAAGCGCGCCGCGAGCTTTTGCGCAAGGGCGGTTTCGAAGGCGTGGACCGGTTGATGTTCTGGAACGAAGACTGCCTGATCCTGGCCAGCGAGCAAGGACGGGTGTGGTGCTGGAGGTGGCGAGAATGAACGTTTCCGGACTGGTGGTGCGCGTGAACCCGGAGCGGTTCGCGCAGGTGTTGGAGGTGCTCGAGGCCGCTCCCTGGGCCGAGGTCTACACCCACGACGGGGAGAGCAAGCTGGTGGTGGTCGTCGAGGCCGAGGACACCGCCGCCGAGATGGCCGTCTACCGCACCATCGAGGGCGTGGAGGGCGTGCTCTCGGTGGAGCTGGCCTACAGCTACAGCGAAGAGCTGGAAGACGCCCGCGACGAGCTGGAAGTCCAGGACGGGGTGCCCGAGGTGCTCGCGGACGAGGTTCCGGCCGACAAGGTGCGCTACGGCGGCGACGTGCGCACCCTGCTCAAGGAGCACCTGGAGAAGCTGCAGGACTGACGCCTCAAAGCCAGCGCAGGTCGCCGTTGCTGACGTCGTAGACGGCGCCCGCCAGCCGCAGCCGGCCGGCTGCGGCTTCCCGCGCCAGCAGCGGGGAGGCGGCCTGGAGGTCGTCCAGGACCCGCCGCACCTGCAGGGGGGCCGCGGCGTCGGCGTTTTCCACGTCGGGGGGGAGGCCGGCGCGCAGCTCCAGCACCAGCCGCCCCAGCTGCTCGGGCAGCCCGGCGCCGCCGGCGACGGCGGCCTGGAGGGCGCCGCACTGGGTGTGCCCCAGCACCACGATCAACGGCACTCTCAGGCCGGCGACGGCGAACTCGAGACTGGCGACCCCGGCCGCGCCCGCCATCTGGCCGGCGCTGCGAACCACGAAGAGCTCGCCGAGGGGCGCGTCGAAGACGGTCTCGGGGGCCACGCGGGCGTCGGCGCAGCCCACCACCGCGGCGAAGGGCTGGTGCGACCGCGGCAGCGCCAGCGGGGCGGACGGCGCCTCGTCGCGCAGCCGCTGCAGGAAGCGCCGGTGCCCTTCACGCAGACGGGCGAGGGCAGCGCCCGCGGAGGGGCGGTGGGTCGGGTCGGTCATGACCCCCAGTTTAGCTCGTTCTAATTGGGAATCTTCTTATACTGACGGGGTGAAGGCCCTGCTCCCGGTCGCCGCCGTCTTCTGGCTCGTCGCGCTCGAGCCGCGTCTCTGGCCCGGGGCGTTCGCCTACCTGCTGGCGTGGCTGCTGCTGGCGCGCTGGCGGGGGGAGCTGGCGTGGGGCGCGCCGCTCTTTGCCCTCTACCTGTTCTGGGGGCTCGAGCTGCGTCCCGAGGCCTTCGGCGACCTGACGCTGCGGCTGCAGCTCGCGGGGCGGCTGACCTCGGGGCTGCTGGTCTGGGCTTACGCCTCCGCGCTGGCGGAGCGCCGCAGCCGCTGGGCGGTGGTCCCGCTCCTGGCCTGGGCGCTGCTGCTGCGGCCCGAGGCGGGGGTGGTGGGCCTGGGGCTGGCGGCCTGGGGCTACTGGAACTTCTGGTACAGCCGCGCCCAGTACCTCGAACGCGGCGCCGCCTTCAGGGTCGCGCCGCGGGCGCTGGCGGCCGCGGCCCTGGCCACCCTGGCGCTGGCGGTGCTGGCGGGCTTTTCCGGGTGGACGCCGCTCGCCCTGCCCCGCGCCGCGGCCCGCGCGGAGCCGGCGGTGACGCTGGAAGCTCCGGCGCAGCCGCCGCCGGGCGCGGTCGCCCCCGCCGCCCGCAGCGCGCCCGCCCCCGCCGCCGGGGCGCGGCTGCCCGCGTGGGTGGAGACGCTGAGCCGCTACGCCGCGGCGCTCGCGGCGGTGGCCTCGTTCCTGCTGCTGCTCGTCCTCGCCCGGGTCGTCTGGATCCTGCTGCGTCCAGCCGACCGGCGCCCTGGGTTCGCGCCGCGGATGCTCGTACTGGCCGCGTTGGTCCTGGTTTCGCTGCTCTTCTGGATGGCCTGGTACGGCTTCCTCTACGGGGGCGAGGGGGGCGGCGCGGGCGCCTTTGCCCCGCCCCCCGCCCCCGCGACGGCGCCGTCCGCGCCCGGGGGCGCGGAGCCGGGGCCGGCCCCGGCTCCGGCGCTTCGCTGGCCGGGCCGGGTGATCGGCGGGGTGCTGCTTGTGGGCACGCTCGCGCTCGCGGCGCTGATCGCGGCGCTCGCCTTCGCGTTGCGGCGGCTCCTGCGGGGCCGCGCGCCCGCGGCGGAGGAGTCGGCGGAGGGCGGCGGAGCGACGGGGCGGCGAACCGAGCGGCAGGCCGGCCGGGTACGCGCCGCCTACCGGGCCTTCCTGCTCGCCGTGCGTCCGTGGCTGCCGCGGCAGGCAAGCGAGACCCCGCACGAGTACGCGCACCGGATCGCCGCCCGCGAGCCGGCGCTGGCGGAGGCGGTCTGGGGGCTGACGCGGCTCTACGAACCGGTGCGTTACGGCGGCCTGGCCGACGAGGCCGAGGCGGCCGCGGCGGAGGCCTGGCTGCGTCGGATCGAGAAGGAGCTGGAGAAAGGGGAGGAAACGTGATCGAAGCCTGGTACGCGCGCGTCGCGCAGAACGTCGAACGGGTGATGGTGGGGCAGGAGGAGGCGCTGCGGCTGATGCTGGCCGGCGTCCTGGCCGGGGGGCACGTGCTGCTCGAGGACGTTCCCGGGACCGGCAAGACCACGCTGGCGCGGGCGCTGGCGGTCAGCCTGGGCCTCGGCTTCAAGCGGGTGCAGTTCACCCCCGACCTGCTGCCCAGCGACCTGACCGGGGTCAACGTCTGGCAGGACGGGACCTTCCGCTTTGTTCCCGGCCCCGTCTTTACCCAGGTGCTGCTCGCCGACGAGATCAACCGCGCCACCCCCAAGACGCAGTCGGCGCTTCTGGAGGCGATGGCCGAGGGCCAGGTGACCGTGGACGGCGAGACCCGCCCGCTCGAGGCCCCTTTCTTCGTCGTCGCCACCCAGAACCCCATCGAGATGGACGGCACCTTCCCGCTCCCCGAGGCCCAGCTCGACCGCTTCCTGCTGCGGCTGCGGCTCGGCTATCCGGCCGCCGAGGAAGAGGTGCGGATGCTCGAACGGCTGCGCGCGCGCCACCCCATCGAGGCGCTGGAGCCCGTTTCCGACGCGGCCGAGGTACGCTCGATGCAGCAGGCGCTGGCCGGGCTGCGGATGGAGCCCGAGCTGGTCCGCTACGTCGTCGACCTGGTGCGCGCGACCCGCAGCGACCCCGACGTCGCCCTGGGGGCGAGCCCGCGGGCGGCGCTGGCGCTGCAGCGCACCGCGATGGCGCTGGCGGCGCTGGCAGGCCGGGACTACGTCCTGCCCGACGACGTCAAGCGGGCCGCGGGTCCGGTGCTCGAGCACCGGATCATCGTGCGCCCCGAGGTGCGCATCGAGGGGGTGACCGCGGCCGAGGTGGTCACGCGGGCCCTCGCCGCTGTGGCCGTTCCCACCGAGGAGCTGGGTTGAGCCTGGCCCTGCTGCTCTTGACGCTCGCCGCCCTGGCGCTCTGGGTGGCGCTGCCCGGCCTGGCCCCGGGCCGGCAGCGGGTGCACACCGCCCGTCCCTACGGCGCGGCCGGCCGGGAGCGCCCGCTCGTGCTGGAGGCGGAGTTCGTCCTGCCCCTGCCGGCGTTCTGGCGGATCGAGTGGACGCCGGCGACGCGGCTGGGTTTCCGCGGGGAGCAGGCCGCGGGCCTCGGCTGGGGGCGGGTGCGGCTGCGCCTCGAGGCCGCCGTCGAGCCGCGGCGCCGCGGCGAGTACGAGCTCCCCGGCGCGCGCCTCTTCGTGCGCGACTTCCTGGGGTTCTACGAACGCGAGGTGCGCCTCGAGGGCCCGCGGGACCGCCTCCTCGTCTACCCGCGCATCTGGGAGCAGCTGCCGCCGCAGCTGGCGCTGACGCTGCTCGCCGAGGGGCCCGAGGCGCCCGAGCTCGGTCTTGAGGACGCGAGCCGCTACCGCGGCACCCGCGAGTACCGCCCCGGCGACGCCCTGCGGCGGATGCACTGGAAGGCGACGGCCCGCCAGGGCCACCCGATGGTGCGCGAGTTCGCCTGGGTGCGGGCCACGGGCGTCTGGATCTACATCGACGTGCGCGGTGGCGAGGTCTACATCGACCACATGGCGGAGCTGGCCGCCAGCCTGGCCGTGCGGCTGATGGACCTGGGCCTCGCCGTGGGCCTGGCCTGGCCGGGGTTCGAGCGCCCCCCTGCGCGCGGCCTCGAGGCCCTGCGGGGGATGCTCGCCGCCCTGGCCCGGCTCGAGCCCGCCGAAGCGGGGGGCGCGCCGCCGCTGCCGCCGCCGGGGGTGAACCTCGTCGTCTTCACCCAGGACGCCCCGCTCGAGCTGATCGAGGGGGCCCTGGCCGCACGTGCGCGGGCCGCGCGGGTGCACCTGCTTGCCTTCCCCGAGGGCTTTTTCCTGCGCCCGGGCGAGAAGGGCCGCCCCATCTGGGGGCGCACCGACGGCATGGCCCGCCTCCAGGAGCGGCGCGGCCTGCTCCACGCCGCGGGCGTCTACGTGCACGTCTTCCGCGGCGACGAAGCGGTGCGCTTTTCACGGGCGTGAAGGTTTCGTGACCCCTGGCGGCTAGGCTGGGCGCATGACGGGAACCCCGAACCCCCTACGCACGCCGCGTTTCTACCTGGCGCTGGCCGCGGTGGCGCTCGCCGCCGCGATCCTGCAGTTCCGCCTGGGGCAGGCCGCCCCGCCCCAGCTGCTCTTTGCCTGGCTGAGCCACCTCCTGGGCGTGCCCTGGATCTTCAACCTGGTGCACACGCTGCCCTGGGGGATGGACGCCTACGCCAAGCACGCCCTGCTGGCCGTCAGCTACCTGATCGTTGCCGGCTTCGGTGCCTTCTTCGCCCTTTGGGCCGCGGCGCGTCCGTGGCCCGTGCGTCTGGCGGCGGCGCTGGGCCTCGCCCCCGCTGGCACCGGCGGGGTGTTGCTGCCCCTCGCCGGTGCGGGTTTCTTCGGGCTGGCGCCCGACAACTACGCCTACCCGCCGCGGCCCGCGCTGCTGGCGGCAGCGGGCCTCGCGGCACTCTTCGCTCTTCTGCTCGACGGCGCGCCCCGGCGGGCGACAGCCGCCGACGAGGGCCGCCGCCGCAGCCTCAAGGGGCTGGCGCTGCTGGCCGCGGCGGCCGCCTGGCCCCTGCAGCTGGCGCGCGCCGCCGGTGACCTCTGGGGGCGGATCCGCGGCCTCGCCCCCGAGATCACCCCCACGAAGGACCACTACCAGGTCTCCAAGAACGTCGTGAACCCGAAGCTGCGCGCGGACCGCTGGCGCTTCGAGATCGGGGGCCTCGTCGAAACCCCGCTGGCGCTCACCCTCGAGGATCTGAAGGCCCTGCCCGCGGTGGAGCGGCCCAGCACCCTGATCTGCATCTCCAACCCCGTCGGGGGGCGGCTGGTGGGCAACAGCGTCTGGACCGGGGTGCGGCTGCGCGACCTGCTGGAGCGTGCCGGGGTGCGTCCCGAGGCCAGTGAGCTGGTGCTGCGGGCCGCCGACAACTACAGCGACTCCTTCCCCCTCGACGCCGCGCTCTACGAGGAAACGATCCTCGCCTACCTGCAAAACGGCGAGCCGCTCACGGCCGACCACGGCTACCCCGCGCGGCTCTTGGTTCCGGGCATCTACGGCATGAAGAACGTCAAGTGGCTCACCCGGATCGAGCTCGTGGACGAGGACTACCGGGGCTACTGGCAGAAGCGCGGCTGGAGCGACCGCGCCGTGGTGCGCACGATGAGCCGCATCGACACCGGCGTGGCCACGCCCACCGGCGACGGCCGGGTGGCCATCGGCGGCGTCGCCTTCGCGGGGCGGCGTGGCATCCGCGCCGTGGAGGTCTCCTTCGACGATGGCCGCAGCTGGCGGGCCGCGGAGCTGAAGCCCGGCTCCAGCCGCATCACCTGGACGCTGTGGCGCTACCTGTGGAAGGCCGAACCGGGACGCTACACGGTGACCGTGCGCGCCGTCGACGGCGAAGGGCGCACCCAGGACCCGAACCCGAGGCCGCCGCTCCCCGACGGCGCGACGGGCTACCACCGCCGCAAGGTGCGCGTGGTCTGAGGCGCGGCTCACCTACCCGGTCTATACTGCCGGGGAGGTGAAGCCATGCGCATTGCGATTGCCGTTCTGCCCAACGCCACCGACACCTTTCCCGGCCCCTACGGCCACGCGCCGTTCTTTGCGATCTACGACCGCAAGGACGGGGCCTGGCAGCGCATCGAACTGCGCGACAACCCCTACAAGGCCCTCGAAGGCGGGGGCAAGCCCCGGCTGATGAAGCAACTCCTCGCCGACTGCGACCTCTGGGTGGGCGCCCAGTTCGGTCACGGACCGGGCCACGGCCACCGCCACGGCCCGGGGCACGAGCCGCCGGCGCACCGTCGCGAGGTGCCCCGGGGGCTGAGCGTGCGCGAGGTGCTGGCGCTGCTCGAGCAGGACGCCTAGCCGCGCCCGAGCGCCCGCCGCAGCAGCGCCGCGTCTTCGGCGAAGGCCAGCCGCAGCGCCGCCTCCTCGGGGTCGAAGAAGCCCGCCCCGGTGAGCCCCGGCTCGAGCCGCACCGGGCCCTCGCCCCGCATCCGGAACCAGTGAACCTCGCGCGTCACGCCGCGGTCGTTGGTGTAGCGGGTCACGCCCAGGGCGGCCTCCACCCGGGCCTCGACCCCGGCCTCCTCCCGTACCTCGCGCACGGCCGCGGCCTCGAGCGTCTCCCCCTTCTCCACGTGCCCCTTGGGGAAGACCCAGAACCCCATGCGGTCGCGGATCAGCAGCACCTCGCCCGCGGCGTTGAAGACGAGGCCGCCGGCCCCGGGGACGGGCTCAGGCTTCGCCATAGGCCTCGCGCAGCGCGGCGAACACCTCTTCTTCGAGCTGGGGCCCGCCCGCGTAGCGCTCCTCCAGGTTCTCGCGTCCCAGCAGGGCCTTGAGCGCCGCTTCGACGGTCTCGCCCCACGCGCCGTCCGCGGGTCCGGCGTAGAGGCCCAGGCGGGCCGCCGTGGCCTGGACCCAGCGGATCTCCTCGTCGGTAAGCGGCCGGGCGTTCCGCGCAGGGTTGAAGAGCAGCCGGTGGATGCCAAGCAGCCGCTCCAGCTCGGGTACCGGGTCGGGGTGGTCGTCGACGCGCAGGTCGATCCAGCGGTCGTTGAAGCCGCCGTACCCCTTGCCCTCGCCCACGACCAGCAGCGCCGCCGACTGGCGGCCGCGCTGGTCGCCGCCGGCGCGGTCGGCGGCCAACAGGGCGGTGACCAGCCGCTCGGGGAAGGGGAGGTCGGTGCGTTCCAGGAAGACCTCGACCAGCGCGTCCACCACCTCGGGACCGGTAAGCAGGTTGCCCTGGGCGGCGTAGTTCGCGCCCGCGCGCCCGCCCGCCCAAGGGTGGCAGGCGTCGCCGGTGAAGCTGAACGCGGCCCCGCTGGCGGCGACGAGGCCGTACTGGCGCCGGGCGTGGCCCGGGTCGCTGGCCGCGAAGATGCGGTGGGCGTCTTCGGGCGACCCCCCGACCTCGAGCACCGCGAGGCCCCGGGGGCCGTAGCTGGTGTTGGCGTAGGACTGGGTGGCCACGGCGCCGACGCCGGCGCGGGCGAAGGGCACGACCGCGCCCACGGCCAGAAACTTGCTGGCGACGGCGACGCCGAGGTCGCCGGTCTCGGGGTCGCGGGCGACCAGGGAGAAGGTGCTGACGGGTGGCATGCCCGCATTCTACGCCGCGCCGCCGTGACGGATTCGTGAGGGTTGTCGGCCAGGATGGGGCCGGGAGGTCACCATGAAGCGATGGACGACGGCGCTGGCCGTGGCCGCGGCGCTGGCCGCGGCGCAGCCGCAGCCCACGGCCGGGGAGCTTTGGAACTGGCTCGCGGGCCAGAACTTCGCCGAACGCTGGCGCTACGTTCCCGGCGAGCCTGCGGGCCCGCACCAGGGCGGACCGCCCCACGGCGCGATCCAGCAGATCTTCGTCAACGACGCCGCTTTCATGGCGCTGGCGAAAAAGCGCTTTCCGCTGCCCGACGGGGCGGTGATCGTCAAGGAGAACTACGACGCGAACGGGCGGCTTTACAACCTCGCGGTGATGCGCAAGGTCAAGGGGTACAACCCCGAGGGCGGCGACTGGTTCTGGGGCTACTTCACGCCCGAAGGCGGGGTGCTCTTCGAGGGAAAGCCGGCGCTCTGCATCGGCTGCCACGCCCAGAAGAAAGCCTCGGACTGGATCTTCAGCGGCCAGGAATGAGCCGTGTCGCCTGCGCTACACCGCGAGGCGGCCGCCTCCCCTAGGCTCGGAGGCGGAGGGATCCAATGAAACGATGGTGGCTGGTGGTCATAGCGGCATTGACGTTGGGCGCGGCGGCGCAGATGGGCGGCACCGCCGAGACGCTTTGGAAGTTCCTGCAGAGCCAGGGGTACCAGCTGGGCTGGCACTACATCCCCGGCGAGCCGGCGGGCAAGTACCCGGGCGGCGCGCCCCACGGGGCGATCCTGCGCACCTTCACCAACGACATCGCCTTCGACGCGCTTTCCAAGAAGACGTTCCCGCTGCCCGAGGGCGCGATCATCGTCAAGGAGAACTACACGCCGGGCGGCGAGCTCGCGGCGGTCACGGTGATGCAGAAGATCGCCGGCTTCAACCCCGAGGGCGGCGACTGGTTCTGGGCCAAGTACGCGCCCGACGGCAGCGTGCAGGCGAGCGGCAAGGTGGGCGGCTGCATCGGCTGCCACGCCCAGAAGAAGGCCTCGGACTGGATCTTCAGCGGCAGCGAGTAGCCGCGCCCCCGACCCAGGAACCAGGAACCCCCGGCCCAGGCCGGGGGTTCCTGCGTGCGTAGGGGCTTAGTGGTGGTGGCCGCCGGGGCCGTGGACGTGGCCGTGGGCCAACTCCTCGGGGGTGGCGTCGCGCACTTCCTTGATCTCGACCGCGAAGTTCAGGGTCTTGCCGGCGAGGGGGTGGTTGAAGTCGACGGTGACGTCCTCGCCCTCAACCTTGGTGACGGTGAGGGGCAGGGGGTTGCCCTGGTCGTCCTGGGCGTAGAACTGCTCGCCCACCTCGACCTTGGCGTCGTCGGGGAAGGCCGAGCGGGGCACGACCTGCACGCCCTCTTCGTTGCGCTCGCCGTAGGCCTCCTCGGGGGCTACGGTCACCTCGAACGACTCGCCTGCTGCGCGGCCCTCGATCTCCTTCTCGAGGCCGGGGATGATCTGCTGGTGTCCGTGGATGTAGGCCAGCTCGCCCTGGTCCACCGTCTCGCCTTCGACGGTGAGGGTGTAGGCGATCGTGACCACTTTGTCTTTGCTTGCGTTCATGCGTTCCTCCCTTCGGTTTTACCGAAGTCTTCTCAGCCTAACCGAGGTCGGTGAGGGAATCGTAAATGCGCTTACTATTGCCGGGGCCACATCTGCCAGGGTAGGGTCATGGAGCTCGAGCAGACGATCGGGAACACACCGGTGGTGCGGTTGCGGCGGCTCGCCGCGGACGCGGCCGAGGTCTGGGTCAAGCTGGAAGGGGCGAACCCCGGGGGCTCGATCAAGGACCGCGCCGCCTGGGGAATGGTGCGCGGCGCCGAGGATCGCGGCGAGCTGCGCCCCGGCAGCGGCCAGTGGATCGTCGAGGCCACCTCCGGGAACACCGGCATCGGCCTCGCCATGATCGCCGCGGCGCGGGGCTACCGCTACCTCAACGTCTCCACCGAGGGCCTCTCGCCCGAGCGGCGGGCCATCCTGCGGGCCTACGGCGCCGAGCTGGAGTTCGTGCCCTCCTCCGAAGGCATGCGCGGCGCCCGCGAGCGGGCGCGGCGGATCGCGGAGGAGAGCGGGGCCTGGTGGGCCGACCAGTTCGCCAACCCCGACAACCCCCGCGCCCACGAGCGCACCACCGGCCCGGAGATCTGGCAGCAGCTCGAGGGCCGCGTGGACGCCCTCGTCTGGGGTACGGGGACCGGCGGCACGATCTCGGGCGTGGGGCGCTACCTCAAGTCGCGCAACCCGCAGCTGCGGGTGATCGCGCTCGAGCCCGCCACCCACCAGGCCATCGCCGGGGGGCCGCTCGAAGGGCACGCCTTCCAGGGCATGGGTCCGGGCTTCGTCCCCGAGAACCTGGACCTCGACCTGCTCGACGAGGTCTGGCCGGTACCCAAGGACGCCGCCTTCGCGATCGGGCGGCGCGCCTGGCGCGAGGAAGGGCTGCTCCTCGGCCTCAGCTCGATGGCCAACCTCTGGGGGGCGCTCGAGCTGGCGCGCCGGCTGGGGCCGGGGCGCCGCATCGTCACGCTCTCGGCCGATTCGGGCTTCAAGTACCTGAGCGCCGAACCCTACGCCGGCGCCTAACCGCGTTTCAGCCCCCAGACCATGCCGGCGGCGAAGCCTCCGGCGAAGGGGGCGTTGTAGGTAAGCACGTCGAGGAGCCGTTGCCACAGGGTGCGCAGCTGCTCCTGGCCCAGGAGCGGGTCCACGCTCGCCTGGATGCGGGTCCAGTCGATCTCCACGAAGCCGTAGTAGGCCATCACCTGCAGACCGATGAAGAAGAGGCCGAGCACCAGCGCGGCGAGCTTGCCCACCTTCTTGAGGGCGTAGCCGGCCACGAAGCCGGCCAGGCCGCCGAAGGTGATCTGGCCGATGTAGGGCTGCAGGGCTTCCACGTGCGCATCATACCGCGGCCGTAAACTGAGAAGGAACCAAAGCATCTTGGGAGGAGGCGCATGGAACACCTCTCGTACGCCTACGGCAAGAACCACTACCTCGAAGACCCCGACCTGCGCGCGGTGCTGGCCCACTTCTGGCCCGAAGCCCGGGAGCGGGAGGCGGAGCTGGCCGACTGGGGCGCGTTCATGGGGCGCGAGGTCTACGAGGCGGCCTACCACGTCGACCAGGAGGCGGAGCCGGTGCTGGTGATGCACGACCTCGACGGCCGGCGCGTCGACCGGGTGCGGCTGGCCCCGGTCCAGCGGCAGCTGCTCGAGCGCCTGCGGCCGATCATGCATCCGCCCTACGAGGGCGGGAGCTGGCACCACCACTTCGCCCTCGGCTACCTGCTGGCCGACCCCGGCCTCTACTGCATCCTCACGATCACCCACCAGGTGGCCTACCCGCTCCACAAGTACGCCCCCGACCTGAGCGCCTGGAAGGAGCGCGTCCTCTACGGGGACGCCTGGGGCGCCACCTGGATGACCGAGATCCAGGGCGGCAGCGACCTGGGGGCGAACCGCACCACCGCGCGGCGCGAAGGGGACGTCTGGCGGCTTTCCGCCGGCGACAAGTACTTCGCCTCGGGCGCCGGGCTCGCGGACGTAGCCGTGGCCACCGCCCGGCCCGAAGGGGCACCCGCGGGCCCCAAGGGGCTGGCGCTCTTCCTTGTGCCGCGCCTCGACGCCCGCGGCGAACTCAACTTCAAGGTGCGGCGGCTCAAGGCCAAGAGCGGCACCCGGGCGGTGCCTTCCGGCGAGGTCGAGCTCGAGGGCAGCGAGGCCTGGTTGATCGGCCGCGCCGAGGAGGGCATCTACTACACCCTCGAGACCCTCACGGTCTCGCGCCTGGCCAACGCCGTCGCCGCCATGGGGATCGCCGCCAAGGCGATCCTGGAGGTGCGCGAGCGGGTGCGACGGCGCGAGGCCTTCGGCCGGCCGCTCGCGGACTGGCCGCTCGTGCGCCACGACCTGCTCGAGCTGGCGGTGCGTCACGCCGGCGGGCTGGCCCTCGCCTTCGCCGCCATCGACGCCTTCGACCGCGCCTGGGCGGACCGCCCGCCCTACAGCGAGCGCTACCACTTCGCCCGCTTCCTCTCGCACCTGGCCAAGAACCGCACCGCCGACCATGCCGCCGAGATCACCCGCCTGGCCATGGAGCTCTTCGGCGGCCTGGGCTTCCTGGAGGAGTACGCGGTGGCGCGCTGGCACCGCGAGGCGCTGATCACCCCGATCTGGGAAGGGCCGAGCAACGTCCAGGCCCTCGACCTGCTCGAGGCTATGCAGAAGAAACGGGCCCACGAGCCCTTCCTCGCCTGGCTCGAAGAGCGGCTGGCCCCGCGGGACGAGGCCGGCGCCGGGGCGGCGCTGGACGCGGCGCGCCGCACCCTCGCCGGGCTGGCCGGGGCGGAGCCCGAGGCCGCCGTCTGGACGGCCAAGGCGGCGCTCGCGCGGCTGGCCGACGCGGCGGCGGTGGCCGCCCTGTACGGGCTCGCGGACGGGTCGGGAGGGCGCTACCGCGAGCTCGCGGAGCTCTACGCGGGCCGCTTCCTGCGGGGCGAGCCCTTCCCGGCCGCGGCGGCGCGGCGCCCCGAGGTTTTCCTGCCGGGGAAGGGGCCGTCTTGACGTGGACTCGGTTCAAACCGGTAAGATAGAACCAGGCGCGGGAAACGGTGGAAACGAAGTTCGTACCTCCCCCGTTCGCGCTGAGTGGTAGCGCTACCATCGTCAGGTGGAGCGTAAGGAGGTGGTCGTATGAAGAAACTCTGGATGGCAGCCCTGGTGCTGCTGATGGGCGTGGCCATGGCTGCGGGACAGATCACCGTCTGGACGCACTTCGGAGGGCCCGAGCTCGAGTTCCTGAAGGATCAGGCCCAGCGCTACGAGAAGGCGACCGGCGTGGGGGTCCAGGTCGTCGAGGTGCCCTTCGGCGACATCAAGCAGAAATTCATCCTGGGCGCCCCCCAGGGCGAGGCCGCCGACCTGGTCGTCACCGTTCCCCACGACTGGGTGGGCGAGATGGCCGCGGCCGGGGTGCTCGAGCCCGTGGGCAAGTACGCCACCCAGGACTACCTCTCGGGGCTGATGCCGGTGGCCGTGGACGCCTTCAGCTACGGCGGCAAGCTCTTCGGCCTGCCGATGAACGCCGAGTCGGTGGCGCTCATCTACAACAAGGACCTGGTCCAGACTCCTCCGGCGACCTGGGACGAGTTCCTGGCGCTCGCCAAGAAGTACACCACCGGCGACACCTTCGGCTTCCTCTACGACCTCGGCAACCCCTACTTCAACTACGGCTGGTTCAAGGCCTACGGCGCCTACGTCTTCGGTAAGAACCCCGACGGCAGCCTCAACCCGGCCGACCTGGGCCTCGGTGGCGAGCCGGGCTACAAGGCGGGCCAGTTCATCAAGGACCTGCGCTACAAGTACGAGCTGATCCCCGAGGGCGTGGACTACGGCGTGGCCGACGGTGCCTTCAAGGACGGCGTGCTGGCCATGATCCTCAATGGCCCCTGGGCGCTGGGCGACTACAAGAAGGCCGGGCTCAACTTCGGCATCGCCCCGCTGCCCGCGCCTCCCGGCGGCGACGCCTGGGGTCCCTTCGTGGGCGTGCAGGGCGTGGTCGTGAACGCCTACTCGAAGAACAAGATCGCCGCGGTGAACTTCGCCAAGGCGCTGGTCAGTCCCGCCAACCAGGTGGCCTTCAACAAGGCCGGCGGCCGCATCCCGGTCTCGCTGGGCGCGCTCGAGCAGCTGAAGGACGACCCCGTCGTCAAGGGCTTCTCGACGACGATCGCCATGGGCGACCCCATGCCCAACATCCCGGCGATGGGCAAGGTTTGGGGCCCCTGGGGGAACGCGCTCGCGCTCATCACCCAGAAGCCCGACTCGGACGTGAAGAAGATCATCGACGACATGGTCGCCGAGATCGAAAAGGCCATCAAGGGCCAGTAAGCGGACGCGGGGGCGGCCTTCGGGCCGCCCCCCTCTGGGGTCTTCCTTGTACCGTCATCCTCCGGGACTTCGTGGTTTCCTGATCGCCGTCGCCCTCTTGGGGGGTGCGATGGTGATCGCCTTCGCCGCGGGCGCGGCGACCTTTTTCGCGCTCGAATCCGCCGCGACGGCCGCCGGTCGCCCCGAAGGCGTACCCAACTGGTGGATCCTGGTCACCTCGGTGGCCTTTTTTCTTCCCGTCCTCTTCCTGCTGGGCCGCACCTTCCCCTTCCTCACCGACTGGTACTACCTGCTGCCGGCGATCGTCTTCCTGCTCGTCTTCACCGTCTACCCCATCGTGCTGACCGTCTACCTGGCCTTCACCGACTACTCGGGGGCCCGCAACGGCTTTCCCGACCGCGCCACCGAGACGGCGGTCGTCGGGGTGGAGGGGCCGCGCCTCACCCTCGCCGCCGACCCGCACCGCGCGCTCGGCTGCGGCGAGAGCTGCGTGGGCGAGCGGCTCGAGCTCGTCGGCGACGGCCACCGGGGGCGCTTCGTGGTGACCGCCGAGGCGGGCGCCGAGCTCACCCTCGACCGCGCGCCGGCGTTCGCGCCCCGGTACGCCTACCGGGTCAACGCCTACCACTTCATCGGTTTCAAGAACTTCGTTTTCATTTTCCAAAACGCCTCCAAGGCGCTCTGGCCGGTCTTCGTCTGGAACGTGGTCTTCGCCGCGTTCACGGTGCTCTCGACCGCGCTGGTGGGCCTGCTGCTGGGCGTGCTGCTGAACAACAAGGACCTCAAACTGCGCAACCTCTACCGGACGCTGCTCATCATTTCCTGGGCGCTTCCGGGCGTGATCACCATTCAGATGTGGGTGGCGCTGCTCAACAAACAGTTCGGCGCCATCAACCGGCTGCTGGGGCTCTTGGGCGTCTACCCGATTCCCTGGCTGCTCGACCCGCTCTGGGCCAAGGTCTCGGTGCTGCTCGTCAACCTCTGGCTGGGTTTCCCCTACATGATGACGGCCACGCTGGGGGCGCTCTCGACGATTCCCGACGAGCTCTACGAGGCGGCCAAGGTCGACGGGGCGAACGCGCTCGACGCCTTCCAGTACATCACCCTGCCGCTTTTGCGCACCGCCTTCGTTCCCATCCTGCTGGCTTCCTTCGCCTTCAACTTCAACAACTTCAACGTCATCTACCTGCTCACCGGCGGCGGGCCCGCCACCGAGGGCCAGCTTTCCACGGCTCAGGCGACGGACATCCTCATCTCCTGGGCCTACAAGACGGCCTTCCGTTCCGAGGGCCAGTCGGCCTACGGCCTGGGCGCGGCGATCAGCCTGGTCATCTTCGTACTCACCGTGGGCATCAGCCTGGTCAACTTCCGCGTGAGCGGGGCGCTGCGTGAGGAGGGGCGGCGGTGAACCGGCGCGCCTGGGCGGCCTTCGCGGTCCTGCTGCTCGCCTACCTGGCGGCGCAGTGGACGTTCTTCACCGCCCGCGGCCTGCGCCCCGACAGCTTCCTGATCTACGGCCTGGAGCGCGGCGACTGGGGGCTGGCCCTGGGCTTCGTCCTCGTCGTGCTGCTGCTGGGGCTGGGGCTTCGGAGGCGGCTCGGCCCGGTGGACGGCCTGCGGCTCGTGCTCTGGACCCTGGGCCTCGCCGAGCTGGGGGCCTACACCTGGGGCCTGGGCATCGAGCTCGCGGGGCGGGTGCAGCCCAAGCCCGCCTTCGGCGCGGTCTTCGTCCCCGGCGGCTGGCGCTACGTGCTGGCGGGTTACGCCGTGGCGACCCTGGCCCTCTTCGTCTACAGCTGGGCCGTCATCAAGCTGGGCAACCGCCTCAGCGGCCGGCGGCGGCCGGTCGGGCCGCTCTTCGGGCAGGCCCTCACCCACCTCTTCCTATGGACCCTGGTCGTCCTCGTCTACTACCCGGTGCTGCAGGTGGTCAGCGCCTCGCTGGACCCGCGCAACAACCTCTTCAGCTTCCGCAAGGTGGAGAGCAGCTGGCTGCTGGTGCGGGCCAAGGTACTGCCGGCGCTCGACCAGGTCAGCTGGGCGAACTACGCCAAGCTGGTGGACGGGGTGGTCGTCTACCCCTGGCAGTGGGGGCTGCTGGCGCTGGCGCTGGGCCTCTTGCTGGCGGCGTTGGGGCTCGCCGCGCTGGCGCGGCGGCGCGGCGGCGAGCAACTCAAGGTGTGGCACGGCCGCGCCCTCTTCGGCTTCGCCGCGGTGCTCTTCGTGCTCGTCGTCTTCCTCAGCCCCGACCAGTTCACCGGCGCCGGCACCGAGAGCAAGTTCCTGCTCTGGGTGCGCAACACCCTGCTGGTCTCGGGCTCGAGCGGCCTGCTGGCCATCGCCCTGACGGCCACCGCCGGCTACGCCTTCGCCCGCTTCGACTTCCCGGGGCGCTACCCGACGCTGCTCACCTTCATCTTCATCCAGATGTTTCCCGGCTTTTTGGCGCTGGTGGCCATCTACTACCTGCTCAGCTGGCTCGACCTGCTCAACACCTTCACCGGCCTGCTGCTCGCCTACTCGGGCGGGATCATCAGCTTTGGCAGCTGGGTCTACAAGGGCTACGTCGAGAGCCTGGGACGCAGCCTCGAGGAGGCGGCCTACATCGACGGCGCCACCCGCTGGCAGGCCTTCACCCGCATCGTGCTGCCGCTCTCGGCGCCGATGTTCGTCTTCATCTTCCTGCTCCAGTTCGTGGGCACCTACTCCGAGTTCATCATGGCCAACCTGGTGCTCACCGGCGTGGACAAGTGGACCGTCGGCCTCGGCCTCTACAGCTTCACCACCGGCCAGTTCTCCACCAAGTGGGGTCTCTTCGCCGCCGCCAGCGTGCTCGGTTCGCTGCCCATCCTGCTCATCTTCTACGGCTTCCAGCAGTACTTTGTCTCCGGCTACACCGCCGGCGCGGTCAAGGAATGAACTACCACGACTACGACCCCGACTGCATCGACCCCCTGGTGCCCGAGCTGGGGGGCGAGGTGCGCCTCTTGGTGCGCACCGCGGCGCGAGAGGGGCAGCTCGTCTACCTGCACCACGGCGAGCTGGTGCGCCTCGAGCTGACCGCGGTCGCCGGCGGCCTGGAGGCGCGGGTGCCGGTGGTGGAGCCGGTGCTGCGCTACGCCTTCTTCCTGGAGGGGCGCTTCTTCGGCAGCCGCGGCGGCGAGGGCTCGCTGCCGCGCTACGACCGCTTCTTTCACCTGCTCACCGCCCCGGGGGTGCCCGACTGGGCGGTGGGGCGGGTCTTCTATCAAATCTTCCCCGACCGGTTCAGGAACGGCCGACCCGAGCTGAGCCCGCGCAGCGGCGAGTGGAGCTACCAGGGCCGGCCCATCGTGGCCAAGTCCTGGGACGCGCCGCCCGACCCGCAGCAGGGGGCGCGCGAGTTCTACGGCGGTGACCTTTGGGGGGTGCTGGAGGCGCTCGACTACCTGGACGACCTGGGCGCCGGTGGCCTCTACCTGACGCCCATCTTCAAGAGCCCCTCGAGCCACCGCTACGACACCGAGGACTACCACCGGATCGACCCCCACCTGGGCGGCCGCGAGGCCTTCGACGCGCTGGTGGGGGGGCTGCGCCGGCGCGGCATGAAGCTGGTGCTCGACGGCGTCTTCAACCACACCGGAGACCGTTTCTTCGGTTTTCGGGAGGCGCTCGAAAACCCCCACTCGCCCTGGCGCGAGGCCTTCACCTTCCTGCCCGGCGGGCAGTACGCCGCCTTCTTTGGGGTGCCGACGCTGCCCAAGCTGAACTACGCCAGCGAGCTGGTCTGGCGCTACTTCGTCACCGGGCCCGGGGCCGTGGTGCGGCGCTGGATCCGCGCCGGCGCCGACGGCTGGCGGCTCGACGTGGCCCAGCAGATCGGCGAGGGAGGCACGGACCGGGGCAACGCCCGGGTGCTGCGGGCCATCAAGGAAGCGGCCCGCGCCGAGGACCCCGCCGCTTACGTCTTCGGGGAGCTGGCCTTCGACACCGTGCCCTACCTGCGCGCCCGCACCCTCGACGGGGCGATGCACTACGCGGGGTTCGCGAACCCGTTGCTCGAGTGGCTGGGCGGCCGCGACGGGTACGGCCACCCGGTGCGCACCAGCGCGGCCGAGGTCTGGCGGACGCTGTGGGACCACTACGCCGCCCTGCCGCTGGGGGTGCGGCAGGCGATGTACACCCTGATCGGCTCCCACGACGTACCGCGGCCGCTGTGGCGGCTTCGGGGCGACGTGGAGAAGCTGAAGCTGCTCTTCGGGGTGCTGCTGACGTTCCCCGGTGCGCCCGGCCTCTACTACGGCGACGAGATCGGCCTCGATCAGGCCAACCCCTACGACGAGTGGCGCGGCGATCCGATGAACCGCGGCACCTTCCCCTGGGAGCCGGAGCGCTGGAACCAGGACGTCCGCGGCTGGGTGCGGCGGCTGGTGCGGCTGCGGCGCGAGCGCGCCGAGCTGAGCCGCGGGGGGCTGTTGCCGCTCGCGGGGCCGGCGGGGGCGCTCGCCTACCGGCGGCGCTATCGCGGGCGCGAGCTGTGGGTGCTGGCTGCGCCCGAGCCGGTGCGCTGGCGCCTGCCGCGGGCGCGTGAACTCGTCGCGGACCGGGAAGTGGAAGGCGAGCTGGAGTGGCAGGGCACGCTGGTGCTCGAGCCGCTGGAAGGAGGAGGGGATGCGTAAACTCATCACGTTCTTGCTGGTGCTGGTTTTGGGTCTGGCCCTGGCCGTCAAGGTGACCTTCCGCTACACACCGCCGCCGGGGCTCGAGGTGAACTCGGTCAGCCTGCGCGGCAGCTTCAACGGCTGGGGCGAAACCCCCATGACCCAGCAGCCCGACGGCTCCTGGACGGTCACCCTCGACCTCGAACCGGGCGAGTACAGCTACAAGTTTTTCATTAACGGCCAGTGGCCCAAAGACATGTGCGACGACCCCACCTTCGGCAACCCGATGGTGGACCCCCAGGCCGACGGCTGCACCGACGACGGCTTCGGAGGCCAGAACGCGGTGCGCGTCGTCGAGGCCCCGGTCCAGAAGGCCAGCGGCCCGGTGGAGCTCGCCTTCGAGCACGACCCGGCCCAGGCGCGCTACCTCTCGGTGGCCGACGGTCGGCTGGCCGTTCGCTTTTCGGCGGGGGCCGGCAGCGTAGCCAAGGCCGAGCTGCTCGCCGAGGGCACGCGCTACAAGATGTACCCCCAGCTCGAGGCGCGCGGCCGGGCCTACTGGCGCGTGAGCCTGCCCGACCGGCCCACCCGCTACCGCATCCACGTGGTGCAGACCGACGGACGCGAGGCCACGTTCGGCCCCTTCGAGTACAGCGGGAACGCCTTCCGCGGCCTCGACTGGGTGGGCGAGCGCGTGGGCTATCAGATCTTCCCCGAGCGCTTTCTGAACGGCAACCCCGGCAACGACGAGCTGGCGCTGGCCAGCGACGAGTACAACTTCAACGCCAAGTGGCGGCGGCTTGACCAAGGCAACAAGCCCTTCCTCTCGCCCTGGGACGGCCCGGTTACGCCGCAGCTGTGCTGCCACCAGTACTTTGGCGGCGACCTGGCCGGGGTGATCGCCAAGCTCGACTACCTGGCGCGCCAGGGGGTGGGGCTCGTCTACCTGAACCCCGTCTTCGACTCGGGCTCGGCCCACGGCTACGACACCCACGACTACCTGAAGGTCTCGCCCAAGTTCGGCGACAAGGAGACCCTGCGCCGGCTGCTGGACGAGGCCCACGAGCGCGGCATCAAGGTGCTCTTCGACTTCGTGCCCAACCACACCGGGCTGGGCTTCTGGGCCTTTCGCGACGTGGTGAAGCGGGGCCCCAACTCGCCCTACTGGAACTGGTACTTCATCAAGAAGTGGCCCTTCGAACCGGGCGACGAGAACGCCTACGAGGCCTGGTGGAACATCGGCAGCCTGCCCAAGCTGAACACCGGCAACCCCGGCGTGCGTCGCTACCTGCTGGAGGTGGCGGGGTACTGGATCCGCTTCGGCTTTGACGGCGTGCGCGTTGACGTCCCCGGTGACCTCATCGACGCCCACGCCTTCTTCGCCGAGATGCGCCGCGAGCTCAAGAAGATCAACCCCGAGGCCTACCTGGTCGCCGAGATCTGGCAGGCCGACGCCAGCTGGCTGGCGGGCGACGAGTTCGACAGCCTGATGAACTACGCCCTCGGCCGCGGCGCGATCCTCAAGTACGCCAAAGGGAAGCCGGCCGCGTTCGCCAACGGCAAGCGCGCCCTGCGCGAGATGAGCCAGGTCTACGCGGTGCTGCCCGAGGCCGCCGCCGACATGGGGTTCAACCTCATCGACTCGCACGACACCAGCCGCCTGCTCACCGACGTGGGCGGGGGCAAGTTCGGTCAGGAGCCGACGCCCGAGGGGTTGGCGCGCCAGCGCCTGGCCAGCGCGATCCTCTACGCCCTGCCGGGCGTGCCGGTGCACTTCCAGGGCGACGAGTGCGCCTTCCTGGGCGAGAAGGACCCCTACGACAAGCAGCGCTACCCCTTGCAGTGGGAGCGGTGCGACGCAGGGATGCAGACCTTCTACCGCGATCTGGCGCGGATCAAGACCTCGCTTCCGGCCTTCGATACCGCGATCTGGCGCGCCTACCTGGGCGAGGGGCCGCTGCTCGGTTTCTTCCGCGGCCAGCCGGGCCCCGGCGAGGTGCTGGCGCTCTTCAACAACGCCACAGAGCCCCAGACCGCACCGCTTCCTCCGGGGGCCTGGCAGGACGTGCAGACCCGGCGGACGTACCGGGGGGAGGTGCCGCTCGAGGCGTTGGGATGGCGTTACCTGCGCCACCGGCCCTGACGCGGAGCCGATCGAAACGAGGGGGCGGCCTGTGGCCGCCCCTGAGGTTTTCCGTTGTGAGCGCTAGATCGCGAAACGGCCCGCCAGCCAGCGCACCAGCAGGTAGCCTCCGCCCAGCAGCCAAACGTACATCGCGCCCGCCAGCAGGAGAGGCTTCACCCCCGCCTGGCGGAACTTCTCGATCCCCGTCTCCATCCCCAGCGCGGTCATGGCCATGGTGAGCAGGAAGGTGTCGAGAACGTTGATCTCGTGCACCCAGGCGCCCGGCAGCCAGTGCAGCGAGTTGAACGCCGCCACCCCGACGAAGTAGACCGCGAACCAGGGGACGCTTACCTTGCCGCGGCTCCTGACCGCCAAACCCAACAGCAAGAGCAGCGGCACCAGCAGCATCACCCGGGTCATCTTGACGATCACCGCACTGTCGGTCGCAGCCTGGCCGACCGCGCTGCCGGCGCCCACCACCTGGGCCACCTCGTGGACGGTGGCGCCCACGTAGAGCCCGTAGGCGGCGGGGTCCAGGTGCAGCAGACCGGAGCGGAAGAGCACCGGGTAGAGGAACATCGACAGGGTGCCGAAGAGCACCACGGTGCCCACGGCCACCGCGCTCTTGTAGGGCTTGGCGTCGAGGGTGGCCTCGGTGGCCAGCACCGCCGCCGCGCCGCAGACCGAGGAGCCCGAAGCGGTGAGCAGGCTGGTGTCGCGGTCCATGCGCAGCAGGCGCACCCCCACGAAGGCTCCGATCAGGAAGGTGGTGGCGAGCATGAAAGTCGAGGCGATCAGGCCCGGCGCGCCTACCTGGGCGATCTGCTGGAAGGTGATGCGAAAGCCGTAGAGCACCACGGCGAGGCGCAGCAGCGTCTTGGCGGAGAACTGAATGCCGGGCACCCAGGTAGCGGGAAGATGGCCGCGCAGGGTGTTGGCGTAGAACATCCCCAGGACGATGCCGACGATCAGCGGACTGAGCCGCAGCGCGGCGACCGGGGGCCAGGCGCTGATCTGGAAGGCGGCGAGCGAAAAGAGGGCGACGAAGAGAAGGCCGTGGATGGTGTGGGGCGCGTTTGGTCGGCTAAAGGGCATGGTACGGATCCTCCTGCATACCCGCAAAGCATAACGCCTTACGCATCAACGAAGGTTCAACCCAGCCCGTAGAATCGACGGGTGCACGGTGGGTTGGGGTCCTTGGACGGCGAAGGGGCGGTGCTGGCGCCCATGGCCGGCTTTACCGACGCAGCCTTCCGCGTCGTGGCCGAGCGCTTCGGGGCGCTGTGGACGGTGGGGGAGATGGTGATGGCGGGCTCGCTGCTGCGGGGCTCGGCGGAGGCGCGGGCGCTTTTGCAGCCGCACCCCGAGGAGCGTTCGCGGGTGGTGCAGCTCGCGGGGGCGGACCCGGACGAGGTCGCCCGGGCGGCTGCGCTGGCGTACGGGCGGGTCCGCCCGCGCGCGATCGACCTGAACATGGGCTGCCCCATGCCCAAGGTGACGGTGCGGGGCGCGGGGGCGGCGCTCCTGGACGACCCCGAGCGGGCGGCGCGCATGGTGGCCGGGGTGCGCGAGGCGACCGGCCTGCCGGTGAGCGTGAAGCTGCGGCTGGGGTTCGCGCAGGTGAACGCAGTGGAGATGGCCCGGAGGCTCGAGCAGGCCGGGGCGGCGCTCTTACGCGTGCACGGGCGCACGGCGGCTCAGCGTTACGGCGGCCGGGCCGACTGGGACCGGATCCGCGAGGTGGCCCGGGCGGTGCGGATCCCGGTAGTGGGCACGGGGGACGTGCGCACCGTGGAGGATTACCGCGCGCGCCGCGCCATGGGGCTGGGCGTGGCCGTGGCGCGGGGGGCGGCGGGGCGGCCGTGGTTCTTCGCCGAGGTGCGGGGGGAGCCGGTGCCGGCGCGCCTCCGGCGGGAGGCGGCGCAGCAGCACCTGCGGCTCCACCTGGACTGGTACGCCCGGCGCGGCGAGGCCTGGGCGCTGCGCGCCTTCCGCGGGCACCTGAAGGCCTACCTGGGCGCGGCTCCGGCACCGGTACGCGCCCGGGCGCTGGCGCTGGAGCGGGCGGACGAGGTGGCCGAGGTGTTGGGGGCGTGGACGGGTGTGTAGTGCGCGGTGCGTGGTGCGTGGTGCAGGCAGGCGGCCAACGTAGGAACCTGCGGCTTGAGGCCCATAGTATGGGCGGGCTGCCAGCAGCGATAAGATCCCTGTTTAGGCGCTTTTGCGCCTCGTCGGGGATGACGGAAGGGGGCGTGGAGCGTAAGGAGTGGGATGTGGGTAACCCACTGAAGGATCAACGTCCGCCCACAGGCGTGCGTGTTAGGCAGACGATGCGCACGCGGGGCTCTTCCCGTTTTCTACGTACCACCGTCCACCACCTACCACGTACCACCGTTCTCGTCATTCCGGACGAGCGGGCCATGTGGCCCGCGAGAGCCGGAATCTTAACGCCGATCAGGAGTCGGCGATCGAAGCACTAACGGCGACGACGGCGCGTCGATGAACTCGCTATGCTCGGCAGCAGTATGCCCCGGTTAGAGGTTGTTGCGCTCCCTTGGCCTGGGCAACGTAGACGTAGGCTGGGATGAGGCAGAAACGACAAGATCCCCGATCCCGGCGCTCCGCGCCTCGTCGAGGATGACGTAAGAAGAGCGGGGAGTGGAAGGGGCTGGGATGGCAGTGTCGCAGCAATCGTGTGGACGTCGAGGCGCCGAGTCTGCACGGTTTTGGGCTTGCAAAGAAAAGGCGGGCAGGCTCACGGCCGCTACCCGCTACGCCCTCCCCCTCTAACGATCCCCCAGTCTCGCGCCATGTGCCATGTACCGCGCACTGCGCACTGTGTACCACCCACCATTTACCGCCTGCCACCCGCTGCGTACTGCCTCTCGTCATTCCGGACGAGCGGGCCACCCGGCCCGTGAGAGCCGGAATCTTTGCTGGGCGCGAATAAGAGGATCGACCGCCCGGTCGGTTCGCTAAACGACCACGACAAGATCCCCGACCTCGGCGCTTCGCACCTCGTCGGGGATGACGGAAGGAGGGGCGGGGCGAGGGTGGCCAAGAGGCGCGGGGCCGCCTTGTGCCTTCGACTTCGGAGCAAGCCGATTCCGCCGAAACGCCGGGGCGACGTTCCGGAAGTAGAGGCAGACCGGGCGCCGGCCCGGTTCCGCCCGCTACCGCGGATCTTGCCTCCGCTCCTGCGTCCCCCCGGTAGACTGGAGGGCGTGGAAATCGCCCTGGGGAGCACGAACGCGGTCAAGCTGCTGGCGCTCAGGTGGGCGCTCGAGCGCCTGGGGCTCGACGTCGAGCCGCGCCCGCTGGAGGTGCCCAGCGGCGTGGCCGCGCAGCCCTTGAGCGAGGCCGAGACCGCGGCCGGGGCGCTGGCGCGGGCGCGGGCGGCGCGCGAGCGCGCCGGTGCCGCGCTGGGCGTGGGCATCGAGGGCGGGGTGGACCTGGAGGGCGGCTGGGTCGTCAACGTGGCGGCGGTGGACGACGGCGAACGCTACGCGTTGGGGCGCAGCCCCGGGGTGCAGCTGCCGGCCGGCTGGCTGGCGGCGCTGCGGGCGGGGGAGACGCTGGGCGAGCTCATCGAGGCCCGTTACGGCCCCGAGGCGCGGGCGCTGGGGGCGATGGGCGTCTTCACCGGCGGAGCGCTCACCCGCCAGGAGGCCAGCGCCCAGGCGGCGCTAGCCGCGCTCGGACGCTACTTCGTGCTGGTGGCGGAGGGCGGCGCTGAGTGAGCCGTAGTAGGCGTAGCCGGGAAGGTCTGGCAGCGGGGGGCGGTCGAGGACGTACTGCCAGGCGGCGGGGCGGTTCACGGCCACCCATCCGTAGGGCTCCAGCAGCCCGCTGAGCTCTTCTTTCACCTCGAAAGCGTAATCGCCGGGGAGCTCGAGCTCCGCGAGCATAGCCAGCCACTCGGCGAAGGCGACCGGGTCGGCGCGGTCCGGCACCACGAAGCGCACCCCGCCGCGGGCGCGGCCCAGCCGCTTGTGGCGGCGCAGAAAGCGGCGCAGGCCGCGGCGCTCCTCGCCGCCGGGGCGGTAGGTCAGGTAGCGGGGCGCGACCCAGGAGTAGACGAAGCCCGCGGGCGCGTAGGCGCGCCAGCGGCCGACCACGTCCCAGTCGGGCACGCGGCGGTGGGTCTGGACCAGCTCGATCGAGTTGAAGAGCCCGAAGTAGCGGCGGCGGCGCTGCCGGGGCGAGAGCCCCGACCACTCGCCTCCGCTCGGCCAGCCCGAGGTGCCCAGGTAGAGCATCAGCGGCTCCAGTGCGCGAGCCAGCCCGCGGCCTGCTCCAGCATCACCTCGGGCAGCTCGTGCCCCACGCCCTCGAAGACGGCGTGGGCCAGGCGTCCGTCCCGTTCCTTGTAGGCGCTCCGCAGGGCCTTCACGGTCTCCTGCATGCGCGCGAGCGGCACCACCGGGTCGCGGGCGCCGTGCAGGTGCAGAATCGGCGTGGGCGGGTAGGCGGCGGCGCGGGTGACCGGCGGGTTTTGGTAGGCCTCGGCCCACTCGGGGTGGGCCTCGACGAAGCTCGGCGGAGCGTCGAGCGGAAAGCCGCTGGAAATCAGGATCGCCGCCGCCTGCGGCCGCAGCAGCCCGCGCGAGATCAGCTCGTGCCAGACGTAGCCGCCCATGCTCGCGCCCGCGGCCAGCAGGGGCAGGCCCGCGAGTTCGTCGCGAGCGGCCAGCGCCTCAGCGAGCGCTGGCAGCTCGGCCACCTGGGCGGCGATGGCGCGCACCACGCCCTCGAGGTAGTTCGCGCGGTCACGCGGGTCGAAGCGCCAGCGCGCCTCGGCCCGCTCGCCGTGCAGGGGGGCGTCGGGGTGGACGGTGGCCAGGCCGCGTTCGTGGAAGGGGGCGGCCAGGCGGGCGGTGCGCTCCTTGGAGCCGCCCGCGCCGTGCAGGAAGAGCACCCAGCCCCGCGGCCGCTCGGGCCGGGCCAGGACGAGCGGCACGCCCTCGAGGTAGAGCCGTTCCTTCGTCGTCATGGTCAGTTGAACAGCGCCGAGATGGACTCGCCCCGGTGGATGCGGTCGATGGCCTCGGCGAAGAGGGGGGCCACGTTCATCACCCGCAGCTTTTCGGGGAGGGGACGGGGCGGGGCGCAGGTGTCGGTGGCGGCCACGGTGCGGATGGGGCTCTTGGCGATGCGCTCGAGCGCCGGACCCACGTAGACCCCGTGGGTCACCGCGGCGTAGACCTCGCGCGCCCCCGCTTCGAGCACGGTTTCGGCGGCCTTGACGAGCGAGCCCGCGGTCGAGACCTCGTCGTCGATCACCAGGGCGATCTTCCCCTTCACGTCGCCCACCAGGCCCCGCGCCTCCACCTCGGTGTCGGAGAGGCGCTGTTTGTCGATGAAGGCGAGCGGCGTGCCCAGCCGCCGCGCCAGCGCGCTGGCGCGCTTGATGTCGCCGGCGTCGGGGGCCACCACCACGGCGTGCTCCAGGTCCTCGATCCGGGTCACGAAGTGGTTGGCGATCACCATCTCGGCCGAGAGGTGGTCCATGGGCACCTTGAAAAAGCCGTGCACCTGCGGCGAGTGCAGCGTCATGGTGAGCACCCGGTCGGCTCCGGCGGTCTGCAGCAGGTCGGCCACCAGCCGCGCGGCCACCGAGATGCGGGGCTCGTCTTTCTTGTCGCTGCGGGCGTAGGAGAAGTAGGGGATCACCGCGGTCACCCGGTGCGCGCTCGCCCCTTTGGCGGCGTCGATCATCATCAGCAGCTCGAAGAGATGGTCCTGCACCGGCGGCGTGAGCGACTGCACGATGAAGACGTCGGCCTCGCGCAGCGACTCCTCGAAGCGGACGAAGAGGTTGTCGTTGGCGAACTTTTCGGTGCTGCTGCGGCCCAGCGGCAGTTCCAGGTGGTGGGCGATCTCGCGCGCGAGCGCAGGGTTCGACTTCCCGGTAAAGACTTTCAGGGGACGGTTCATGCCGGCAGGTAGCATATCACACCCGGGTGCGGCGTCCGGCGGCGGAATATGACCCTTCGCTGACGTGAAGCAGGGGTAGATTTGGGTTAGCGTAAGGGTTCCCTGCCGTGTTCCTTGGGTCACATTGTTTGGAACATGCACGATGTGGTCGTAATTATGGACTACAATAGGCGTAAATCCACCGTGCGGCCATGATCGGATGGGAGGTGTGGTGGGCAGGAGCTGGGAGTTCTTTCGTAACCTCTGGTGGCGCTTCCGCAGACGGTTGCTGCCCCCCTTTCACCTGACCCCGGGCGAGTGGGCGATCCTTTCCCGCAGGCTCCCGGTCGTCGTCTATCAGGCGCTGGCCGACGAGCAGGGGACCACCCTCTTCGCCGCCGGCGCGATCGAGTCCATGCTGGGCTACACCGCGGCCGAGTGGGTGGGCCGCCCCGACGCCTGGTACGCCAGCCTCCACCCCGACGACCGCGCCAAGGTCATGCAGGCGCTGGCGCGGCTGACCCCCGGCGCTTCGGTCGAGATCAGCTACCGCATGCGGCACAAGGCCGGGGACTGGCGCTGGATCCGCGACACCGTGACCCTGTTCGAGGCGGCGCCCGGGCGGCGCTACTACCTGGGGGTGATGACCGACGTTACCCACGAAAAGGAGCTCGAGCAGGCCACGATGGAGTCGTCCGTCTTCCTCGACGAGCTGCTGCGCTCCGGTCCCTGGGTGCTCTACCGCCTCGAAGGACCCGCACAGCGCATCGGCTACCTTTCGCCCAACGCCCGCAACGTCCTGGGCCTGGAAACGGAAGAAGTCCTGGGGCAGACCCCCGAGCACCTCGTCGAGCGGGTGCACCCGGAGGACCGTGGCCTCTTCCGCCGCCACTTCGCGCTGCTGCGCCAGGCGGGCGGCGACCAGACGCGCGTGCGCTTCCGCCTGGAGTCGGGCGAGTACCACTGGATCGCGCTGCACGGGCGCAGGGCGGCGGGCGAGCCCGAGGTCTACCTGGGCTACCTGATGGACGTGGAGGAGAAGGCGCGGCACGAGCAGTGGACGCGCATGAACGCCGAGCGGCAGCGGGCGCTCTACGACCTAGGCCGCCAGGCCTGGGAGACGACCCAGCCCGAGCGCTTCTTCGAGAAGGTCGTCGAGGTGCTCGACCGCATCCTCGAGCCCGACTACGTCTCCATCATGGAGCACGACTCGGAGAACCGCAGGATGGTGGTGCGCGCCGGGAAGCGGGTCCCCGTGGGGACCACCTTCGAGGTCGACCGCTCCCAGGCGGGTTTCACGCAGAAGCTCAACGAGGTGGTGGTCGCGCACGACCTTCGCAGCGAGCGCCGCTTCCCGGTGCCCGAACGCCTGCTCGAATGGGGCATCCGCAGCACCCTGAGCGTGCCGATTCCGGGGCTCCGGTCGCCGTACGGGGTGCTCGGCATCGGCTTCCGGGACCCCCGGCGGATGGACGAGAACACCGTCCGCTTCGTACAGCAGGTCGCCCAGCTGATGGGGCAGGTGCTGCGCTACCGCAAGGTGATGGACGACCTCGAGTTCAAGGCCTACCACGACGACCTCACCGGCCTGCCTAACCGCCGGGCCCTCTACCGGCACCTTTCGTACCTGCTCTCGAGCGCCGAGGTCTCGGGGGCCGTGGCCTTCCTCGACCTGGTGGACTTCGGCGAGGTCAACGACACCTGGGGGCACGAGACCGGCGACCGCCTGCTGCGCTACGTGGCCTCGCGCCTCCAGGCGCTCGCGCCCATCGGGGTCTGGGCCGCGCGCTGGGGCGGCGACGAGTTCGTGGTCGTGCTGGTGGGCGACGACCCACGGGCCTTGCTGGAGCAGGCGCTCGAGCACCTGAGCGCTTCCGCGCCGCTGGGGGAACACCGGATCCGGCTCTCGGCGCGCGCCGGCATGGTGCGGTTCCGCACCTTCGGCTCCGACGCCGAAACGCTGCTGCGCCGGGCCGACATGGCGCTGGCCGTCGCCAAGGAAAGCAAGCGCGAGGTCTACGAGTACGAGGCCGGCCTGCAGGAAAAGGCCGCGGAGCGGCGCGCGCGTGTCGAGGCGCTGCGCCGGGCCATGGAGGACGGGGAGGGCGGCGAACTGTACCTGCACTTCCAGCCCGTCGTCAACCCCGAGGGGCGCTACGTGGTCGCCGCCGAGGCGTTGCTGCGTTGGCGCGACCCCCGCAGCGGCGAGCAGATTTCGCCCGCCGAGTTCGTACCGCTGGCGGAGCAGTACGGCCTAGCCGTAAAGCTCGACGCCCGGGTGCTGCGCATGGCCCTCGGCGAGGGGTTGCGCTGGCTCGAGCGCTGGGGGGAGGCCGCTCCCCGGCTCTCGGTCAACGTCTCGCCCGAGAGCATCCTCGACCCCGCCTTCACGGCCAGCCTCGAGGAGCTGCTGCAGGCGACCGGCTACCCTGCGGAGCGCCTGACCCTGGAGATCACCGAGCGCATCATTGCCGACGTCGAACACACCCGCGGCCCCCTCACCCACCTGCGCGAGCTGGGCGTGCGGATCGCGGTCGACGACTTCGGGACGGGGTACTCCTCGCTCGCCTACCTGGCCTACCTCGCCGTCGACATCCTCAAAGTCGACCGTGCTTTCACCCGCGACATCGGTAAGAACCCGCGCACCGAGGCGGTGCTGCGTTCCATCTTCGCCCTGGGTGGCAACCTGGGTCTGCAGATCACCATCGAAGGCGTCGAGGACGTACGCCAGCTGGAGTGGTTGCGCCAAACGGAGTGCGACTGGGTGCAGGGTTTCGGAATCGCCCGTCCCATGCAGGCGCAGGCCTTCACCCGCTGGCTGGACGACTTCCTGGCCCGCAACCGCGCCGGAAATCACTAGACCTGAGAATAAAATTGCGGTAAAATTTGACAAGGGTAGACTAAACTTATGAGCGATTTTGAACACGAACAGCCTTCAACCCCACAGGCCGACCCGCAAGGATCGGACCTAGAAACCAGCGAAACCACGGACGAAAGGAGGTCCGAGATGCAGATACCCGAACGCGTTCCCGTCGTCCCCGTTCGCGGCTCCGTCATCTTTCCGACGATGGTCATGCCCATCGATGCGGGCCGCCCCGTCTCGGTGCGCGCCATCGATGCCGCTTTGAACGGCGAGCGGGTCGTGTTGATCGTCAGCCAGCGCGACAAGGAGGTGGAGTCGCCCGAGGCCGACGACCTCTTCACCGTGGGCACGCTCGCCAACATCCTGCGCATGCGCAAGAACCCCGACGGCTCGGTGCAGATGCTGGTGCAGGCCTTTGCCCGCGCCCGCGTGCGGCGCTACGAGAGCGCCGAGGGCTACCTGACCGCCGAGGTCGAGCCCATCCAGGACGTGCCCGGTGACGAGGTCGAGGTGCGCGCCCTTTTCCGCGAGGTGCAGGAGCGCTTCGCCGCCATCCTCAAGGAGGGCAAGTACCTGAGCCCCGACGTGGCCCAGTACATCCAGAAGCTGGAGGACCCGAGCCAGCTCGCGGACTACATCGCCTTCCATATGGACTTCAAGCTCGAGGACAAGCAGAAGATCCTCGAGATGGCGGGTGTGTCCGAACGCCTGCGGCGGGTGCTGGTGCTCCTCGACGCCGAGCTCGAGCTCATCGAGACCCAGCGCCGCATCCAGCAGCAGGTCAAGGAAGAGATCGACCGCAACCAGCGCGAATACTTCCTGCGCGAGCAGATGAAGGTCATCCAGAAGGAGCTCCATGGCGAGGAAGGCGAAGAAGAGGTCGAGGAGCTGCGCCAACGCATTGAAGAGCTGAACCTTCCTGAGAACGTACAAAAGGAGGTGGACCGCGAGCTCGGCCGCCTGGCGCGGATGCACCCCGACTCGGCCGAGGCCGCGGTGATCCGCACCTACCTCGACTGGATCGTTCACCTGCCCTGGAACACCCGCACCGAAGACAACCTCGACATCGAGCGGGCCAAGCAGATTCTCGAGGAAGACCACTACGGCCTGGAGAAGGTCAAGGACCGGGTGCTCGAGTACCTGGCCGTGCGCAAGCTCCGCTACGAACGCGCCAAGCGCGGCGAGATTCCCGCCGAGGAGGTCAACAAGGGGCCCATCCTGCTCTTCGTCGGTCCGCCGGGCGTGGGCAAGACCTCGATCGCCAAGTCCATCGCCCGGGCGCTGGGGCGCAAGTACGTGCGCGTCAGCCTTGGCGGCGTGCGCGACGAGTCCGACATCCGCGGCCACCGGCGCACCTACATTGGCGCCATGCCCGGCCGCATCATCCAGGGGCTGCGGCAGGCCGGGAGCAAGAACCCCGTCTTCCTCCTCGACGAGGTGGACAAGATGGGGCAGAGCTTCCAGGGCGACCCGGCCGCAGCGCTCCTCGAAGTGCTCGACCCCGCCCAGAACAAGGAGTTCACCGACCACTACCTGGGCGTGCCCTTCGACCTCTCCGAGGTGCTCTTCATTGGTACCGCCAACTTCCCGCAGCTCATCCCCGCGCCGCTGATGGACCGCATGGAGCTGATCGAGTTCACCTCCTACATCGAGCAGGAGAAGCTGGAGATTGCCAAGCGCTACCTGCTGCCGCGGCAGCTCGAAGAGAACGGCCTGAGCAAGGGCCAGGTCCACGTCACCGAGGCGGCGCTGATGCGGCTCATCACCCACTACACCCGTGAGGCGGGCGTGCGCAACCTCGAGCGCGAGATCGGCAGCCTGCTGCGCAAGGCGGCCCGCCGCATCCTCGAGGAGGGCAAGAAGCGGGTCCGCATCACCGAGCGCGACCTCGAGAAGTACCTGGGTCCGCCGCGCTACACCCCCGAGACCGAAGCCCGCGAGCCCCAGGTGGGCGTGGCTACCGGCATGTACTACACCCCCGTTGGCGGCGACATCATGTTCGTCGAGGTGAGCATCATGCCCGGCAAGGGCCAGCTCATCCTCACCGGCCAGCTGGGGGACGTGATGAAGGAGTCGGCCCGGGCGGCGCTCAGCTATGCCAAGAAGAACGCCGAGCGCTTCGGGATCGAGCTCGAGAAGTTCGAGAAGTCCGACATCCACATCCACGTACCTGCCGGCGCCATTCCCAAGGAAGGGCCCTCAGCCGGCATCGCCATCAGCAGCGCATTGGTGAGCGCCCTCACCGAGGTGCCGGTGCGCCACGACGTGGCCATGACCGGAGAGATCACCCTCACCGGTCGGGTGCTGCCCATCGGTGGGGTGCGGGAGAAGGTGCTGGGTGCGCGCCGCGCCGGGATCCGCGAGGTCATCCTGCCGCGCCGCAACGAGCCCGACCTGCGCGACATCCCGCGCAACCTGCAGCGCGACATGACCTTCCACTTCGTCGAGAACCTCGACCAGGCGCTCGATCTGGCCCTGGTGGGCGGGCTCGCCGAGCTGGAAGCCCGTGCCAAGCGGGCCAAGCGCGCCCGCGCGCGCCGGAAGAAGGCCCAGCCCGCCGCCCAGGCGTAAACCCTTTTTGTGCCAGCAACCCCCTGCGTTTAGGGGGTTGTTTTTTGTGGTGGGTTTAGGAATGCCTCGAGAAGCGGGGCGTGGTCAGAGGTGCACATTGCCCAAAAGCGCAAATGCCACATTCACCGGGTAAATAGGCTAGCTTCTCTTGGGCTGTAAAAGAGGATATTTGAGCCAGACTTTACGGTGTAGGACTGCTACCCTTTGAAAATCACGGAAAATCACGTGTCCATTCACTGGGCAGTGATGGACAAACTTATCGGAGCCGATGGCAGCAGTCCGCTGCACGAGGTTCTGGCTCCGTGTTGCAGTCAGTGAGGTAGACCCTATCTGAGGACTTAAAGGAGGTCTTCTCAGTGTGGCTATGGAGCCTTGGCTCAGACCTTTTCTGAGCAGCGCCACTGTGGCCGCCTCGTGCGGGCACCGGAACTGTTCGCTCGAAGCCGAGAAGTAGCCGTGACCGGCCATGACCTTCCCGGTAGATACCAGAGGCAGATCAAGAGCACAATCGCGCTGCACTGCTAGGTCTAAGAAGTCAAATTAGGACCAGGGTAGGGAAGTTTTTTGCTAACGATCAGAGCCCGCCTACCCTGGCCGCAGTGGTGATGTTCATCGCAGGTGAGGGCTGGGTGTTCAAGCCCTATAAATGTAGACCAGCTGCAAACAATGGGAAAGCGTACAATAAAAAAACTAAAACTTAAACATTTTATTTTATTATTAAATAATATAAAATAAAATGATAATTTTAACTACTCAATTAATACCAAAAACCGAGGCGATTTCATCGGTTTTTTCAATCATCTATCGCTGTCCGAATCGGTTCCGCAGCTCAGTTAGGAGTTCTCGAAGCCCCTCGTCCGCCGACCCCTTGTCCTCCAACTCTTTGTGTGCTGCCTCAATTCGTTCGAGAGCCTCCTTTAGCACATCTTGATTCAAAGAGGGGACGCGATCGCGAAGCTTCAAAAACAGCTTAACAAGCCACTCTAGCTCATCTTTGGAAAGCCGCTGGAGCGCTTTCGGAAGCCAAGCCAGCAGCAGGTTATTGAGGTCCTCAGGTTTTACCTTTTCCACAGCGTAAAGGATCTCGTCTCCTGCAGCTTCAAGAAACTCCTCTGCCGACTTTTCCCGGTTCTCTATCAAAAGCTCAGAAATCCGACCAGCCAATCGTACCGCTAGGATACGCCGAGCGACATCATCGAGAAACTTCCAGTATTCTTTAACGATGCTCGGATCGTATTCGCCTTCTTCGTTGTGAAGCAAGCTTGCCGCCGCGTCTTCAATGGCGTCCGCAAGTTTATGATCTAGATGCGGCGGAAAACCGCGTTGATCTAGCGCGCGGAGGATGTGCATTGTAACAGATGTGTCACCCTGCCTTATAAAATCCAACCAGACGTCCTTAGTCTGTCCTTCAAAGCCTGAACGAAGCAAGTCTCCAAACCTTGCCAACTGAGGCTCTTCGGCTACTTGAAGTAGCCTTTCGTAAAGGGGCAAACGGTCGAGGTCGAAGCCTTCATTCAGCATCCGCTCAATTACTTGACGCTGGTACTTGCGGTACTTTTCCCCAAGAGCATCTTTCTCTAGGAGTTCACTGAGGGAGTCACCATGCTCTAACAGGAGATCCGGGTAAAAATCCTCTCCGGGGTATTCTTGTTCGACTATATCAAGAAGGTCGACCACAAGCTTCTTGGCGTCAGAGCTGCTCGCTGCAGCCTGAACTACGTTTTCGATCGAGAAAGTTTCGCTCCCCCGTTTAGCGAGCTCAATAAGAATCCTTGCCAACTCCTTGAGATCGACTTGTTCAGGACTTTGCAATAGTGAGCGGAACTTTTGCAGCCCCTGATTCGCTTGCCCCCCCTGTGACCGGAATTGGCCAGCAGGATTGAGGGCGATGAGGGGTAAAAGCAAAGTGGCCAAAGTCCGCTTGTCCTCGACTACCGATAGGTGGTGGAAAAGAAACCAGTTGGAAACCAACTTGTCGAGGACTCCTTTGGCTCTCGGTGCGATAGGTTCCAACTGGAGAAGGGCGTACATCATCGCTCGCAGCCGGCCATCGGGATATTGTTCGCTGGTAGCTAGCCTAATGTCGAGGTTGTTTATCAACCCCTGCCAGCTCAGTTCGCTGCTGGGTTCGCCATCGGACAGGGCCCGAACCGCCCGCGCCTCGATCATTCCGAACGTTCCCTGCCCAGCGCGCGTAGCGAGCTCGTTGAGCACTTTCGGCAAATCAGAGGGCGTTGGGAAGAAGGGCTTCTTAATCTCCTCGTCAAATCCCCAGGGGTCTATAGCACTAAGGGCGGGAATCCAATCGGCAGGTTCCTGGACTGGAAAATGGAAGCCGTCAGGCACGTCAAGGTTGAGCCTGTCCTTGAGCTGGTTCAGGAAGTCCGCGAGGTAGGTTGCTGTGTTCGCGATCTTTTTGGCTCCGCCGTCCTCATCGTTGCCGGAATGGACTTCCACCCCGTTCAGGATGGCTCGCACAAGGTCCTGTTTTTCGTCGTCGGTTGAAGCTGAGGCGATTAGAACCAGGAGTCCCTGTGCAACCTCGTTGTCCCAGACCGCCCACTCGCTCGCCTGAGCCGCCCTTGCGCGGAGCTGGCTCAAGAGGTGCTCGCGCTCTGCGTCAGGCAAAGCGCCCCGTATTTCGTGTATAGCTAGCGCCGATCTGGCAAGACGCTCAGGGGTCTTGTTCACCCACTCCCCGGCTTCCGCCAATGCCTCGCCGAGCAGGGTGGCCAGGGCCTTCGGTTCAAGAAGCTCTGCAACTTCCTTGAGGCCAACATCAGTTGCAGAGTCCAAGCCCTTCCGGATATCTTCAAGGAAGAGGACCTGGAGGGCCTTCTCTGGTGCTACGTTGAAATGCTGCGACAGCACATGAGCCTTCCAGTTCTCCGCTTCGGGGAAAATTTTCCTGACCTCTGGCTCTTTGTCGGTCAGCGCCTGACGTGGATTCTTGGCGAGTTCTTCCCTTAGGGCCACGTAGAGGGCTTGTAGGGGTAGGGGGATTTCATCCTGCCAGGTCCGGTGTTGGCTTCCAATCAGGTTTACGAACTGCTTGAGGCTCCGAGGGGTAGGCGGGCGATCCTGCTTTAGAACAAGGTCCCTATAAACCCGATAGATAGGGTAAAAATCTTCTTCGTCGTGCGAAGGGAAAGCCTTGCCAAGCATGTCGAAGAAAAAGGGCTTCCAGTCCGAAAGCACGGGCGGAGGAACGTAAAACCTCGCCTGAAAAAACTTGGAGACAAAAACCTCAGCCACATCTCGACCGGGATTTCCCTCGCTCGCTTCTTGGATGGCATCGTCCCCGCCGCCCAGCCAAAGGTGGGGCACGGCCGAAGGGTCGGCGGGAACTATGACCCATAGTCTATGGCTCCAGGGTTTGTCCCGAACCTCAAAGAAGGTGCGCATTGTCGCCCAGACGGATCGAGCCTGCTCATTGGGAAGGCGATCCAAGTTGTCGACGACGATGACAAGCCGCCGGTCCCCAGTTAAAGCCCGGTCTAGCATGTCTTTGAACCTTGCCTCGAACTCCACAGAGGTGGGCTCGGGGCTGCGCACAGTAGAAGTCCGAGTTGTGTGGATGTTTTGGCTGACTAGGCTCGGGAATTCCCACGTACGCTTACGTGGGCGACTCCTAAACCCAAAGTAGGTAGCAACAAGGACCGGAGAAAAGATGGCCACAAGGCTCAGGGCGGCAAACCATGTTGGAGCCAGGAACACAGGCTGGCTGCTGAGTAACGCCGCACCTAGAGGGACTCCTAAGGCGAGAGAGGCACCGATCCATTTGCCCTCATAGGTCACAACGGTATCCGTACGAGATTGGGACTCCTCCTTGCGGCCGGTCAGTTCGTCGATCTGGTTATTGATTTCTTCCAGAGCCTTGCCCTTGATCCAACCACTCGTCTCAAGAAAGGACTTGAGTCGCTCCAAGAACGATCGGCGGAGAGGGTCACCCTCGTGGGCCCATGCGTCAAAGACGAATACTTTGGTATCTGGGTTCTCTTCTACCTCTTTTTGGAACAGCCTAACTACAGTAGACTTGCCGCTGCCCCAGTTCCCGAAGAGGGCCACGGCCTTCCCTCCGGTCGTGCTAAGCACTAGGTCTGCTAGCGCCTGCGCGGTTCGCGCATGACCGCCGCCTAGAGTGTCTTCCTGGCTCGGGTTGTCCTCCAGAAGCTGGGTGGGGCAGCGTTCTTGCTTCGTAGTTACTTTCTTGTTCTTTTCCATTTTCATTACCCAGGTACCACGTTTTTCAAGTATACATCCCTTAACATATTGTTTAATATTATTCTTTATATATTATTAGAATATATATAGCTAGGAGTAGCTTGGGAACCAGCCAAATATCTCATAAAGACCTCCTGAGACTGTAATCCAGACAAGGAAGTGCACCTTTCCCCGGCGATCCGCGATATGGGCTACGACCTGAGTCTCGACATGCAGTTATCTGTTCATTCGAAACTCGGACAGTAGTCTTACTCGTGGGTTCTGACTCATCAAGGCTGCTGGTGTGGACGCTGTGCTCGCTGAAGCGGCCTTCCTGGACGATGGGCACCTTCTCCTTATTGGCGTCACCCGTCTGATGGTCGGAGGAAGCCTCTCTACATTCATGTGCTCGTGTAGGACCTTCCGTGATTCGATTACAACAGCGACGGGGCGCTGGAGCGCGCTCTAAAAGCATCCCATTTTGGTCACCTGCTCGAAGGCAAGCTGCTTGCGAACTGACTCGGACCCGGCGCGCGCCATCTCTCGGGTGGGGAGGTACGCCGGCTGAACCTGGCCCGCGCCCTCCTCAAGGGCGGGGACGTCTGGATCCTCGACGAGCCCACCGAGGGACTCGACGCCGAGACCGAGCGCGAGGTGCTCGCCACGTTCGGCCCCCACCTCGAGGGCAAGACCGCGATCTGGATCAGCCACCGTCCCCTGGGGCTCGGCCTGCGCACCCTTCGGCTGGTGGAGTGGAAACTCGCACCCGGGCGCTAGCGGTGCCGAAGTAACGGAGCTGGAAGGGCGTTCGACGCCGGGTTGGAACGACGATCCCTGCTCACCTCCAGCTTGGGCCCAACTCTTCTGGACTTACTTGTCCTGTGAGTCTAGGAAAGAAGCCCTTCGCTGCCGGGGTATGGACCGCATGATCCCAAACAAAGCAACTATAGCCATACACACGAACGGAAATCTTGTAAAATGCAGCTGCCCCGGAGGTAAGCGCTTGGCCGTCTTTGGCAACCTCGAACACATCGCGCTCGCCGACCTGCTGCCGCTGTTGGCGACGCAGGAGGGTGCGCTGGAAATCTTCAACGTTCCCGGGCAGCCCAACGCCACCTTGTATGTCCGCAAGGGCACCCTCTGCTGCATGCACGTGGCCGGCCGGCCGGTGGACGCCTTGCAGTTGCGCAGTGCCGTAGCCAAGCTGATGCAGGCGCGCAAGGGGGCGTTCGAGTTCCATCCGGGAGTCCGCCCCCGGGGTTCCTCCCTCGTCGTCGGGGTACCCATCCAGAGCCTGCTGGTGGCGGCCGCAGCCTTCCACGACGAGCTCAGCGAGGCCCGTCACGTTCTGGCCCACCCCGACACCCTCTTTCGCCTGGTTCGCATGGAGCCGGTGGAGGACCGGCGCATCGCCCAGTTCCTTGACCGCGCCCGTATGCTGCTCGTTACCGGCGCCTCGGCGCGCGAGATCGCCGAGCGCGTCGGGATAGCGCTGGACGACGTGCGGCTCTGCCTCCACAAGCTGCGTCAGCTCGGGATGGTCTTGCCGGTGCGCGCCCGCACCGAAGCCCTTCCCCCGGTGCGCAAGGGCTTGGCCCAGCGCCTGCTCGGGGCGTTGCGCAGGCGTTTTGGCCGTGGGGGCTGAGCGTGCAGATGCGCAACCAGCGCCTCCGCTTGCCCGGCGCTCTCAAGGTTCCCGCCCCTCGCCTCCGCCCCGCCCTACCTTCGTCCAAACCATCTCGCCACGAAAGGTGACTTGCATGAAACGAATCTTGCTTAAACTCACCCTTTCCCTTGCCCTCCTCCCCGCCGCCCTTGCCCTCCTCCCCATACCCGCCCTGGCGGAGGAGGTCAAGGTGCTTATGGACCTGCCCACCCCCGGCGCCGAGGAGGTGCGCTGGTTCCCCGGGGGGCGTTACCTGGTCGTGGCCGACTGGTTCGACGCCCAACGAGACCCGCCGGGAGCGGTCGACACCTTTGGCAACGATCTTCGTTTCGCCGTGGTGGACCTCGAAACCGGCAGCTGGCGGCCCGTGGTCCAGGTGGATTCGAAAGACGAGTTCGGCGACCGACCCTGGACCTGCCTTGGCTCGGACGACTGCACTGTGCTCGTAACGGTTTCGGGACGTTTCGTGAAGGTCGGACGGGACGACCAGGAGTGCTCCCCTGCTTGGGCGAGGAGCAGAGGACACAAAGTGAAAGAGATACTGTTTTTCGAAAACGTGTGGCCCCCGGCCTTGAAAGTGTCCCACTCGGGCGAATACGTGCTCGTTACCGGGCAGGGCTATCCGCCGGACCCCGACGGGCACCGTGGCTACGACTACTTTGACGTACAGATCGTGCGCACCGGTAACGACGTTTCCGACGGATGAACGCAATTCGCGGCGAATCCGGTTTCCCCGCGGTGTGGAGCCTGCCCGACGACCGCGCCATTCTCGGCGGCGGTTGGGCCTACGACCAGGCGGGCCTTCCCGACTGGCTGGCCCTCGTCACCGCCGCCCGCCGCGAACCCGACGACAGCTCAACGTGGCGTTTGTTGGTCGTCGAGGTGGTGCGCCAGCCGTCCGCCCACCCCACGACGACCGCGGTGGTGCAACGCCCCACCCCCTGGCGCTCCGGCCCCATCGACTTCTCCCAGGCGCAAAAGGTAGTCGCGTACTATTGCTACAACAACGAAGAAGCGCCATAGTAAGAGCAGTCAAACCTGAGCACTCTCTAACGCGGTCTCTTTCAAACACAGGTCGCCACCAGCTCCCGCCCCTTTGTTGCGACCTGAGCGCCTACCCCCAAGAAAAGCGCTGAGGCTTTCGTAAGACTCGGTAGCTAAGCTTAGATGGTTTTTGCATAACACTTGCGGCTGATATTCGCATCGCGACCCGACACCCGGCCCGCGCGTCGCAAGCGACAATCAACGGGAGATCACATGAGATATCCGAGCCGTGCCTTTCCCCGTGCGGAGCACGAGAATATAACCAATCCCGCAACAGTTGTATTAAGCAAAACGAACTACTATAATATATCTAATCTACTTTAGCTTCCACCTTTCCTTCGTCTGAACCATCTCACCACGAAAGGTGACTTGCATGAAACGTAACCTGCTCAAACTCACCCTCACCCTTTCCCTCTTCCTCTCCCTCCTAGCCCCCGCCCTGGCCGAGGAAGTGAAGGTGCTCCTGGACGTCCCCGCACCCTACGCCGAGAACGTCTTCTGGTTCCCCGGCGGCCGTTACCTACTGCTCGTCGCCCGGGATGGGGAGTACGGCAACTACCGCCGCTTCGTGGTCTACGACGTGGAGAAGAAGCGCTGGCGCCCGGTGACCGTCGAGGCCGGGCACCGCGAGGGGCTGGGGGAAGGCCCCTACGTATGCGTTGACGCCGAGTGCCCCTTTTTGGTCTCGGTCGCCGGCCGCTACCTAAAGGCTTCGGTCGAGGAGCCGGAGTGTCGCCTGGACGCAAAGATCTACGCAGAGAAGCAGATTGGGTGGAACGGCTGGGGCATTGCCGCCACGCCCATCGAGCACCACGTGGCCGCCTCCGGCCGATACGTGCTCTACCGCGTGCGCTCGTTTCCCGAGGACCCCGACAGCACCGGCGTGGCCGCCGACGTGGCCATACTCCGGGTGTCCAACGATGAAGATGTCTGGTTTGATGTAATCAATAACTGGCTTTCCACCAACCCCCTCGAGACCTTTCCCGCGCTCTGGCGTTCGGCGCACGCCCGCCCGGTGACCACCGCGAGCTGGCTCCACCCTCTCCTGGGCCACCGCGATCGCCTGGTGCTGATCACCACCGACCGCGACGACGCCTGGAACAAGGCCACCCACCGCCTTGTGGTGCTGGAGGTGGTGCCGTGAGGCGGGCCCTGCTGCTTTTAATTCTCCTTTTAGCGGCCGCCTGCAGCCCTGGAAAGCCCCCGCCGACCCAGCCGCCGCGGTGGGGGGAGGGTGACGTAAGCTTTGAGCGGGCCGCGCAAGCCAAGTCGTATTACTGCAACAGCTCCTCCCTCGCCGCGGCGCCGCTGGAGTGGTCCGACCCGAGCGCCCTGCCCGACGACCCTTCGCAGGTGCTCGTGATCCTCGACCCCGGGCACGGCGGGCATTACAGTGGGCGCGGCACGTTTATGGTTTGTAGTGGTAACAAGAAGGTAGAGATTGACGAAGACTGGGTCAACCTCTCACTGGCCCTCCGCATGCAAAGCCTCCTCGACCGGGCCGGGTTCCTCGTAGACCTTTCTCGCTATGGCGACTACGGACCCTTCGATGACAAACACGGAAATAATATAAACGCCAACGGCTGCGTCACCGAAGCGCTGCTCGGCGTGCATGATAAGGATGTTTGCGAAGGCCCTGGGGTCGAGCTAAATCGGCGCGGGCGGAACGCCAAGTTCTACGTACCTACCATCGAAAAGCTATGCAATAAGCACTTCCCCACTGCGGCCGAAGCCCGGGCCTGCGTCGAGCGTGCGACCTATTTTGACCATAAGAGGAATAAACCTCAAAGCATCTCCCGTTACGGCCAGATCGTGCGCAAGTTCAGGGACGCGGGGCTGATCAACGTGCCCTTCAACCCCGACGGTGCCAACCTGGTCGGCTCGCCACGGGTGGCCCTGATTTCGCTCCACTTCAATGATGCCACCGATGCCGGGGCGATATTTGCGAGCGTGATTCGCGGGATAGGTGGTGGCGGCAGCTCGATCCTGGCCTCGAACCAAGCGATTAGTAAAGGTTCGAATCCCGCGGCCGCGGTAAGCCGGAATTTGGTTACCTCGACCCTGGAGTACATGCTCCGCTCGCTCAAAGACAGCCAGGCCTTGTCCGAAGCCGTGAACAAGCACGATCTTTACTACTGGGATGCGGGCATCGTCCGCAATGGGGCCCATGCGCAGGAATTCGACCTTCACGGACGCCCGGGGGCGGTTTTTATCGGAAATGAACACATGAAGGGAAAGTACCAGAAACCGCCCAAGTATGCCGGTCCTGTAACGGTGGCCTCGGGACTCAATCCAAGCTATGATGAAAACGATCAGATAAAGAGTATCGCGACAGACAGTACCGCGATCACCATTCCCAACACGACGCTCATCGAAGTCGGGAGCTACGTCGATTGCGAGAACGCTCGTGCCTTGCGCAGAAGCCTCGACCGCGCGAGTGTGCAGAAATGCTACAACAACCCCCCTCCGGGCACCGCGTGCCCGCCCCTCGACCCCACCGACCCCATCGACGTCGCCGCCGAGGACATCGCCCACGGGTTGGTGGAGTACTACGAGTCGTACGTTCCCGGGTTTAAGCAGAAGGCCTGCGATAACCTTAGGAACAGCGACTGGAAAGACCATATACCCGATTGGTGCACAAGCGGCGGTGGCGGCGGTGCGGACGTCCCGGATATTGACGATGTTCGTCCGGCCAGCATCGAGGTTGACATGTGGATGACCGACGGGGCAGCGAACCCGCCCGTAGAAGTGAGCTTTAGCAACGTCGGTGCGGCCGACCTGCTCGCCACGATCAGCACCGATTCCCCCGTCGCCAACATAGGACCACCTGACGTCTATCCGGCGAGCACCGCCGTCCCCTTGGGCGGCAGCCAGAGCGTTAGGGTGCCACCCGGCGAACGGGCCCGGGTCGAGGTGGGCTTCCAGTGCACCGAGGTGGGGGACCACACCGGTTCAATCGAAATACGCAGCAACGACCCTGACGAGCGAGAGGTTACCATCCCGATGTTGGTAAAGTGCATCGCTCCCGAAATCTCGGTTCCCGTATTACCAGTTCCGTACATTACGGCAATAAATTACATCGGGATGCCTAATCGGGACAGCTGGGTCCTGCCGGACACCTTTGATTTTTCTGAGGTGGGCGGAGTGGCTCCATTAGACTTCCAGCTAGAGACCCCTTCGTGGTTAGAGCTAAAGCCTGAACAAGGTCGGTTAGAGCCTGGAGAAAGCTATTCGTCCTATGCCGCCAGATACACATCCAAGGTGTATTGCGGTGAAGCTGGGGAGCAGGAAGGTGAAGTCGTCATTCGCTCAAGCGATCCGGTAAATCCAGTTGTGCAAGTACCGGTCAGATTGCTTTGCCCCGAATTGGAGGTAACATTTTCACCGGAAACTTACGACGGCTGGGAATGCCCTCCGTTATCGGGGTCTATCGAGGTACAGAACACCCCCCACTTGATAGAGCTGTACACGGATGTAACCAGTGACGCCGAGGGTTCAATCCTGGATGTTCAGTATCGGGAACCGCTGTTTATTTACTATCCACAGAATACACCGAAGTATCGACTCAAGCGCTGGCCTATTCTTCACGGAGACCAAGGCGAGGATAGCGAATGGTCATGGCCGCAATACCCGCATATCCCCTTTACTTCATGGATGAATTCTTGCGGCTATGCTGCTCTTGGCGATCCGGAGCATGTGGTCGAGGAATTTTACCTGCTGCACCCTCGCCGAAACGATTCGAACCAACAATTATTGCCCCCGTTCGTTGCCGGTTTGAAATCTCCGTCGGTGTTCTACACGCCTGTACCCTTTCCGGGAAAGATAATAAACATCACTTCCTACACGGCGGTTGGGACGTTCTCGATAGGCAACCATCCGAGGCAGAGTTACTCTCTACCACCAACGGGGGCCAATTTGGGCACGGTTCTCCTTCGGCATCCACGGGGAGAAGATAAAGTATTACGACGACAAAGGACGAGAAGTTGCTAGCTTCTACACTCCTGGTACGAGGCAGATTCTGTCCTGGGCGGATTTATGGGGTTGCCGCTTTTACCCCGACGTTACCGATGACAAAGAGCTGTATTGGTATCATGAAATCCCAACCGCGGGGGGGCCTTTCCATATCGTACGTAGATCGTGCTACCCTTCTCTCATGCTTTCAGACTACGCCTATTACGAACCTCCTTGGTATCGGGGGGAGACTCCTGTGGAAGAAGGGCCCGTAGATTGGAGCTACTAGCTTTTCAGGTGTTCGCCTGACCACAAGCAGCGTGTACCAGGATGCGTTGTTGCTGAGCGTTTTTCCCGCTCCCACGCGGCTTGACACCCCTTTGGGGGTGTGATAGCCTAGTCCCTCGGACGGGGTTCCATTCCCCGCCCAGAGCGCCCAGGGTGCCACCCTAGCTCAACTGGCAGAGCACCCGACTTGTAATCGGGCGGTTGGGGGTTCGACTCCCCTGGGTGGCTCCAGCAAAACGTCCGTGGGCAGGTACCCAAGTGGCCAAAGGGGACGGTCTGTAAAACCGTTGGCGTATGCCTTCGCTGGTTCGAATCCAGCCCTGCCCACCACCTGCGGGAGTAGCTCAGTTGGTAGAGCATCGGCTTCCCAAGCCGAGGGTCGCGGGTTCGAGTCCCGTCTCCCGCTCCAGGCGCGCTCGCGTAGCTCAGCAGGTAGAGCACACCCTTGGTAAGGGTGAGGTCGCCGGTTCAAGTCCGGCCGCGAGCTCCAAAGGAGGTTCGGACCGCGCCCGTTTGGGCCTCGGCGCAAACGGGCCGGTTCCGACTGCAAGGAGGAAACCATGGCCAAAGGTGTATTCGAACGAACCAAGCCCCACGTCAACGTGGGCACCATCGGTCACGTCGACCACGGCAAGACCACC